>NZ_CP183973.1:3781080-4096171 GCF_049912955.1 Microbacterium sp. E-13 | reverse complement strand
GGCCCCCCCGGGTTGTTGATGATTCCACCGGATGCCGCGGAAACGTCGGTCCAGGCCTGTGGATAACTGCCGGAGCCACGCTAGTCAGGAGGCGCCGGGTGAGCAAACTCCACTGTAGAACCGGCCTGCGTGTCGGTGCCAGGGTTGAACGGCGAGGCGGTGGATAATGACACGTTCCGCGCTCGGTTTGAGTTCTCGGGCATCTCGACGTAGCCTTAGTCGGTTGACTTATGCCCTCGTGGCGGTCGCCCCTGTACACATCGTCCCCGGTCTCGAGCGTCCCGGTGACACCTGATCGGAAGTAGTTCCCATGAGCAAGCGCACCTTCCAGCCGAACAACCGCCGCCGCGCCAAGAAGCACGGCTTCCGTGCCCGTATGCGCACGCGCGCCGGCCGCTCCATCCTCTCGGCTCGTCGCGCCAAGGGGCGCACCGAGCTCTCGGCCTGAGCCGAGCGGTGCTCGCGAGGCCGAACCGACTCACCCGCGGGGCGGAGTACAAGGCCGTCGTCCGTAGGGGTCGTCGGTGTGCCGGAGCGCACACCGTGACCTATGTCAACCGCGCTGTGACCGATGGTCCGGCGCGGTTCGGCTTCATCGTCAGCAAGCAGGTGGGCGGGGCGGTCGTGCGCAACACCGTCCGCCGTCGGCTCAAGGCGCTCTGCCACGAGTCGCTCGAGGTGGTCTCACCCGGAAGTGATGTCGTGATCCGCGCTCTGCCCAGTGCCGCTTCGGCCTCGTTCGCGGATCTGCGCAACGACGTCGAGAAGTGTCTCGCCCGGAGAGCAGCATGAGCGTCCTGCCCGCCTATGCCCTCGGACAGGCCGAGTTCTCGGCATCCGATTCCCTGCGCAGCGTGCCGCTGCTCCCCCGCAACGCCGTCCTTGCCCTTCTGCACGGCTATCGCGCCACCATCTCGCACACCTATGGCGACGTCTGCAAGTACTACCCGTCGTGTTCTGCCTACGCGGTCGGCGCGGTGCAGCAGCACGGGGCGGTCAAGGGTGCCGCGCTCACCGCCGCGCGTCTGGCGAGATGCCACCCCTGGGCGGTCGGCGGCGTCGACGACGTTCCGCCTCACAAGAACTTCCGGCATGCACTGACCCGCCATGGGTTCGTCGTGCCCGCCCCCACCGGAAAGGACTGATCCACCACATGGATCTCTTGTCAGCCCTGGCATCGACGCCGTCGCCCTCGGCGCCGGCTACCAACGGAGGATTCGACCTCTTCGGCATCATCCTGTGGCCCCTCAAGTGGGCCGTCGAGGCGGTGCTCGTCTTCTGGCACTGGCTCTTCACGGCGATCGGCCTTCCCGCCGCTGACGGCATCACCTGGGTGCTGGCGATCGTGGGCCTTGTGATCGTGGTGCGTTCGGCGATGATCCCGCTGTTCGTGCGGCAGATCAAGAGCCAGCGCAAGATGATGGAAATTGCTCCTGAACTGCGAAAAGTTCAGGAGAAGTACAAGGGCAAGCGCGATCAGCTCTCTCGTGAGGCCATGAGCCGCGAGACGATGGCGCTGTACAAGAAGCACGGCACGACACCTGTCTCGAGCTGTCTGCCCCTCCTGGTGCAGATGCCCGTCTTCTTCGCGCTGTTCAGCGTGCTCAACGACGTCACCAAGCACTACGCCGCCGGCACCGGTGGTGTCGGTCTGCTCAACGCCGAGCTCACGGCCGAGTTCTACAACGCGAAGCTGTTCGGCGTCGCTTCACTGCACGAGACGCTGATCCAGGCGTGGCAGGCGGGCAACACTCCGGCGATCATCATCCTGGTCGTCCTGGTGGTGCTGATGATCGCGTCGCAGTTCTTCACGCAGCTGCAGATCATCTCGAAGAACCTCTCCCCCGAGGCGAAGACCGGCCAGGCCTACCAGATGCAGCGGGTCATGCTGTACATCCTTCCGCTGGGATTCATCTTCTCGGGTGTCTTCTTCCCGCTCGGTGTCGTCATCTACTGGTTCGTGTCGAACCTGTGGACGATGGGTCAGCAGTTCCTCGTCATCCGCGAGATGCCCACGCCCGGCTCGGAGGCCGCCAAGGCGCGCGAGGAGCGACTCGCTCGCAAGGGCAAGGCGATCGACGCTTCGGGCAAGGTCGTACCGATGGACAAGTACCTCGCCGAGCAGCAGCGTCTCTACGAAGAGGCCGAGCGTGCACGCGCCGCCGCACCGAAGCGTCAGCAGCCGGTGAGCAAGCAGAGGGCCAAGAAGCAGGCGCAGAAGCAGCCGGGCCAGAAGCCGGCCGGTGACGCCGGGCCAGGTGCCGCCGGCTCGAGCTCGGCTTCCTGACACGCAATCCCCGACCCGACGTCACACGAGGATCACGCCATGACCACGTCCCCTGAGTACGCCCCTGTCGACACACGCGAGGAGCGGGTTCCCGCCACCGTCGCGCAGCTCGAGGAGGAGGGCGACGTCGCCGCCGACTTCATCGAGGGTCTGCTCGACATCGCCGACATCGACGGTGACCTCGATCTCGATGTGCGAGCCGGGCGGGCGTACGTCTCTGTCGAGGCACCAGCCGGCGGATCCGTCTCGCTCATCGCTGCGCCGGACACCGTTCAGGCGCTGCAGGAGCTGACCCGTATCGCGGTGCAGAACCGCACCGGACGGTTCTCCCGTCTGATCCTCGACGTCGGCGGCTCGCGTGACGCTCGGCAGCATGAGCTCGCTGCGCTCGTCGACCGAGCGATCGCACGGCTCGATGAGGGGGCGTCTCAGGCATCGCTGCCGGCGATGTCGAGCTACGAGCGCAAGGTCGTGCACGACATCGTCGCCGAGCGGGGCTTCGTGTCGGAGTCGTACGGCGACGGTGCTGACCGCCACACGGTGATCCGTCGGGCCTGAGCGCCCGTTTCACGTGAAACATCCGTGGAGACCGCTGCGATGACGATGATCGAGATCGAACAGGAGCCCGCCGCGGCCGGCGAGATCTTCGGCGACCGCATCGAGGTCGCGCGCCGCTTTGCGGAGGCGCTCGGGCAGCACGGCGAGGAGCGAGGTCTCATCGGCCCGCTGGAGCCGCCACGTCTGTGGTCGCGCCATATCCTGAACAGCGCAGTCATCGCTCCACTGTTCTCCGGCCGGGTCGGTGATGTGGGATCCGGTGCGGGATTGCCCGGGTTGGTCCTGGCGATCGCCCGCCCCGACGTCGAGTGGATCCTCATCGAGCCGATGGAGCGCCGGGTGGCGTGGCTGTCGGAACAGGTCGAATCTTTAGAGTTGGGCAATGTCGAGGTGCTTCGTGCTCGTGCTGAGGACTGGAAGCGCGGCCCGGCGCTTGATGCCGTGACCGCACGAGCTGTCAGCGCGCTCCGTACGCTCGTGCCGATCACCGCTCCCCTGGTCCGCGATGGCGGAGAACTCATCCTTCTCAAGGGAACGAGCGCCGGCGGTGAGATCGAAGCCGCCGAGAAGCAGCTCCGCAAGTACAAGGTGACGAACGCTCACGTCGAGATCGTCGGCGAGTCCCTGCTCCCGGAGCCTTCACGCGTCATCCGCGCGACTGTCCGCTGACCCTCGCCGCCGTGGAGCGGCGAAGTACGACCGTTTCGAGGACCCTCCGGTCGGGTAGCGGGGAACGAGCATATCGAGACCCCGCGGCCCCACAACGGCGGCAGTGTTTCACGTGAAACACTGTCCCCTGGGGCTCGCCCCCTATGGAGGGTCGGTCCCAAGCTCACCGGTCCGCTGGTCGCGGGGCAGGAGCCAACCGGGCCCCGCTGCCCTCCTCGTCCCCGCCGGTGGTGCGGCGAGGCACGAGCGTATTGAGGCACGGTGCCATCCCACGCAGGGTCGAGTCGAGGCGTACGAGCGCATCGAGACCATCTCCGCCCCACCGGCGCGATGAGGCGAGACCCGGGGCGTCCTCACCCCGCCGGTCGAGTACCGAGGTACGAGCGTATCGAGACCCGTGTCGACGCCAAGGGCCTGGAGTGTTTCACGTGAAACGTGGCTTCCCGGACCCGCCGACTCGGGCGATCCCCGGCCCCAAGCTTTCCTTCCGCCGGTCGAGTAGCGAGGAACGAGCGTATCGAGCGTGCCCTGAGTCTTCCGTCCCACCGAGAGCGGGTCGGCAGCTCACTAGCCCGCCGGTCGAGTAGCGAGGAACGAGCGTATCGAGACCCGTGTCGACGTCGATGGGTCTGGAGTGTTTCACGTGAAACGTGGGCTTCCCGGACCCGCCGACTCGGGCGATCCCCGGCCCAAGCTCCCCCTTCCGCCGGTCGGGTAGCGAGAAGCGAGCGTATCGAGCGTGCCCTGAGTCTTCCGTCCCACCGAGAGCGGGTCGGCAGCTCACTAGCCCGCCGGTCGAGTAGCGAGGAACGAGCGTATCGAGACCCGTGTCGACGTCGATGGGTCTGGAGTGTTTCACGTGAAACGTGGGCTTCCCGGACCCGCCGACTCGGGCGATCCCCGGCCCAAGCTCCCCCTTCCGCCGGTCGGGTAGCGAGAAGCGAGCGTATCGAGACCTACCTTCAGAGGCGTTCGCATCCTCACGCTAACCCAGCGTCGGCTTCTCCCCACGGCTTCGGATGCGCAAGTTGACCTCGGTGGGACGCCCATGCACTCGAGCCCGAGCCAGCATGAGGAGATGGCGTACATGTACATCTTGGAATGCTCTGACCGAACCCTCTACGTGGGAAGCACCCACTTCCTCGAGCACCGGCTCGCACAACACAAAGAGGGCGAGGGTGCGGCATACACCCGAAGCCGGTTGCCCGTGCGGCTCCTGTATTTCGAACAGTTCGACCGCGTAGCTGATGCGTATCGACGGGAGAAGCAAGTCCAGGGATGGAGCAGGACCAAACGACTGGCATTGGTGCACGGGAAACTGGATCGGCTCCCCGATCTCGCGAAGAAGCGGTTCCCAAAGGATCACTGACGAGTTGGCTCGCTACTCGGGTCTGGCGTTGTCGGGCTACCGAGAAGCGGATGCGATAGCGCGATGTTTCACGTGAAACGCCAGTGACCTGTGGTGTGGTGGGGGCCACGCCCTGTTCGCGGGCACCTGGACACCTGTTCCCCGCTCCCCGGCGGGGCTGGGTATGGGTCTCGATACGCTCGTTCCTCGCTACTCGACCAGCGGGATGGGGGTCTCGGTGCCTTCGTTTCCTGGTGCGCGAACCGGCGGATTGGCGAGCTACTGGTCGGCTCTGTACCGGACCGCGATACCCCGAGGGACGGTGTTTCACGTGAAACACTGTCGCCGGGTGCTCAGGCGGGGGTCTCGATACGCTCGTTCCTCGCTACTCGACCAGCGGAACAGGGGATCTCGATACGCTCGTTCCTCGGTCCTCGACCGGCGGGATCGATACGGTGGTGGGTCGCGGGGGGCGGGGGAGGCGCGAAAGGGTGGGGTCGCGGAGGGTTGTGGGGGTGGGGCGAGATAGAGTGGAACACGTTGTTCACCGGCTCGCGAAAGGGAGAGTGTTTCACGTGAAACAGCCCGACGAGACCGAAGCTCCGGCATCCTTCTCGTTCGACGACTCACCCATCGCCCGGGAAATCGCGGACCTCAGCGCGCGCCGCAAAGCGTTGGAGCTCGCGGAAACCCAGCTCACCGGACGCACTCGAGTGATGACGATCTCGAACCAGAAGGGCGGCGTCGGCAAGACGACGACCACGGTCAACCTCGCGGCGGCTCTGGCCGACCGCGGCGCCCGGGTCCTGGTGATCGACCTCGACCCGCAAGGCAACGCATCGACCGCACTGGGCGTCCCCCACACCGCCGATACACCCAGCGTCTACGACGTGCTCATCGATGACTTCCCGCTCGCCGATATCGTGCAGACCAGCCCCGAGTCACCCAACCTGCTCTGCGCTCCGAGCACCATCCACCTCGCCGGCGCCGAGATCGAGCTGGTCTCCCAGGTGGCTCGTGAGCACCGGCTTCGAACTGCCGTCGAGGAGTATCTTTCCACCCTCGACGAGCGCATCGACTTCATCCTCATCGACTGCCCCCCTTCGTTGGGACTTCTGACGATCAACGCCTTCACGGCCGCGAGTGAACTGCTCATCCCGATCCAGTGCGAGTACTACGCGCTGGAAGGACTGAGTCAGCTGCTCGGTACCGTGCGCATGATCCAGAAGCATCTGAACCCGCGGCTGCACCTGTCGACGATCATCCTCACGATGTACGACGGCCGCACACGCCTGGCCCAGCAGGTGGCCGACGAAGTGCGAGAGCACTTCTCTCGCGAAGTACTCGAGACCGTCATCCCGCGATCGGTGCGAGTGTCGGAGGCGCCGAGCTTCGGGCAGACGGTCATCGCCTATGACGGACATTCGGCCGGTGCGATCGCGTATCGCGAAGCGGCTGTGGAGATTATCCGGCGCGACAGCGCCTCGAACGAAGGGGATGCCTGATGGCAGCCAAGCGCACCGGACTCGGTCGAGGAATCGGCGCACTCATCCCGACCAATGAACAGGCCGATGAGCGTCCGTCCGACGTCTTCTTCCCGCGACCGGTGGCGGTCGAAGAGATCCAGGAAGATCTCGTCGAGGTGCCCGGCGCGCACCTCGCGCACCTCGACCCGAACGAGATCGTCCCGAACCCTCGCCAGCCGCGCACCATCTTCGACCCGGAGCACTTCGCTGAACTGGTCCACAGCGTCCGCGAGTTCGGCGTGCTGCAGCCAGTGGTCGTGCGCACCAACGAGAAGGGCCAGTACGAGCTCATCATGGGTGAGCGCCGTACACGCGCCGCCCGCGAGGCCGGCCTCACATCGATCCCCGCGATCGTCCGCGACACCGCCGACGAGCACCTCCTCCGTGACGCACTGCTCGAGAACCTCCACCGATCGGAGCTCAATCCGCTCGAAGAAGCGTCCGCCTACCAACAGCTGCTCGAGGACTTCGGCATCACGCAGGAGGAGCTCGCCACGCGCATCGGCCGCTCCCGCCCGCAGATCAGCAACACGATCCGCCTCCTCAAGCTCCCCGTTCCGGTGCAGCAGCGGGTCGCCGCGGGTGTGCTGACCGCCGGCCACGCCCGTGCGATCCTCTCGCTCGAAGACCCGGCATCGATGCAGCGCCTCGCCGACAAGATCGTCAACGAGGATCTCTCGGTACGCGCCGCAGAAGCCGCGGCGAAGCTTCCGGATGCCTCCCCCACGCGAGCTGCGAAGCCCCAGGCCGGATCTCGTCGCGCGCACCTCGATGAGGTCGCCGATCGGCTCGGCGACCGTCTCAACACGCGGGTGAAGATCGCCCTGACGGCCAAGAAAGGCCAGATCAGCATAGATTTCGCGAGCATCCAGGACCTGAACCGGATTCTCGAAGAGCTCGGCGAGACGGGCTACGGCGCGAACTGACCGGCGGGGTCCCGTTCCTCGTCCCTCACCGTGACGCGCTCAGCCGCGCGGCCCGTCTGAGGAGAAGCTGCGTCTCCGCGTCATTGCCGGGCAGCGCAGCGGCTTCACGGAAGGCGGCGGTTGCGGCATCCGTTCTTCCCATGCGTTCGAGAAGCTCGCCGCGCACGGCGGGAAGCGGACGGAAGCCCGGCAGCTCGGGTGTCAGAGCTTCGACTGCCGACAGCGCCGACTCGGGACCTTCGACCATGGAGAGCGCGACGGCTCGGTTCAGCCTGACCACGGCGGAGGGCGCGAGCTGCGCGAGAGCGTCGTACAGGCGGAGGATCCGGTCCCAGTCGGTTTCACCGAACGCGGGCGCGACGGCGTGACACTCCGCGATGGCGGCCTGGAGGCCGTAGTAGCCGAGGCCGCGGGAGGCGGCATCCACTCTCCTCATCGCCGCCCTGCCTCTGGCGATGCAAGACCGGTCCCATCGTCGGCGATCCTGATCCTCGAGCGTCACGGGCAGTTCGTCGGCGTCGATCCGTGTGGCGAAACGCGACGACTGAAACTCCATGAGGGCGATCAGCGCCCAGATCTCGGGCTCCTGCGGCATGAGGGCGACGAGCTGACGGCCGAGTCGCACCGCCTCGCGAGCCACGTCGGGTCGCACAACCCCCTCCCCCTCTGCTGACGAATAGCCTTCGGTGAACAGCAGGTAGATCACCTGCAGCACGCTGGCGAGGCGTGCCGCCCGCTCCCCGCGATCGGGCACCTCGAACGGCACTCCCTCGGTGGCGAGCTGACGCTTCGCGCGGACGATCCGCTGCTGCACCGTGGGCACGGTCATCAGCAGCGCACGGGCGATCTGCTCGCTGGTGAGACCCGCGACGGTCCGCAGGGTGAGCGCGAGTCGCGCCTGCGGCGGGAGAACCGGGTGGCAGGCAATGAACACCAGCCGGAGCACGTCGTCGTCGATGCGATCCGGGTCGGCGTCGTCGGGCACGGTGTCGACCGATTCCATCGCCAGCGCCTCGGACACGAAGAGTGGTTCGCGTTGCGCGAAGCGCTCCCGCCTGCGCCAGCCGTCGATCGCCCGGCGCTTGGCCACCGACATGAGCCACGCACCGGGGTTGTCGGGGATGCCGCTCGCCGGCCATGACGCGAGGGCCTCGACGAGCGCCTCCTGGGCCAGGTCCTCCGCCCACGCGAAGTCGCCGGTGTGCCGGGTGAGCGCCGAGACGATGCGCGCGGACTCCTCACGCCAGACCGCCTCGACCGCACGGCGGGCGTGTGCGTCGTCGGTGCTCATAGAGATCAGCGTAGGCGCGCGAATTCGGCGCGGTCGGAATCGAGACGTACCCTTGTCAGGTGGCGAACGACGATCAGACACCGCGCCGGCGCGCGAGCCTGGAACTCCTTCGCGCGGAAGCCGCGGACGAACTGTCGGTGCTGATCACCGAGCGGCTGCGAGCCGGTGAAGACCCGTGGGACTTCATGGACGACCTGCCCAGCATCGACGAACTGGTCGTCTTCATGCTGCGCGCCGAGAACATCGCCGCCAATGGCGGGTCCCGGCCCAACGCCAGCCGGCACTACCGCGTGCTCCGGCAGATCGCCCTCGACTATCCGCCGCTCACGCGCGCAGTGTGGGGGTTGCTCGGCGAAGCGAACACGCACCGCCGGTGGGACCCGACGGTGCGTGCCGAAGCGAGCTGACTTCACCGGCACTCAGGCGTTGGCGGCCCGCCATTCCTGTGCCTTGCTCACCCACTCGTCGTTCTGATCGAAATCGCTCCACTCGTTTACGCGTCGCACCTCGAGCACGGTGCCAGGGCCCAGCGGGCACTTCCGTGCCCAGTGCTCGGCCTCCTCGCGCGAGGCGACCTCCAGGATCCAGAATCCGGTGAACACCTCGCGAGCCTCCGCGAACGGTCCGTCGGTGACCGCGGGCGGAACGGTGTTGAAGTCCAACCGGAAGCCCTCGGACGCGTCCGAAAGCCCCTCGGCGCTGAGGAACACACCCGCCTTCTGCAGCTCCTCGTTGTACGCGCCCATGGTGGCGAACATCTCGGCCATCTGCTCGGGCGTGGGCTCGAACGCGGCGGCCGCCTCGGCGTCGACCTGCATGATGAGCATGTAGCGCATGATCTCCCTTTCGTCCGGGCCTCGGCCCGACCTGCGGGCCACGGTTCGGGCCCTTCATCCACTACGTCGAACAACGTTCGCCCAAATCGACACCGCCGCGAAGAAACTTCTCCCGGAGGTAGATGCCGTTCACGGCATACGTCCGACCACCCGGTAGAAAGCACGAAACCCGCCGGCTGTGCCGACGGGTTCCGCAGAGGTCGAGGTCACTCAGCCGATGTACGCCGCGAGGTCCTGCTCGAGCGCAAACTTGGGCTTGGCGCCGATGATCGTCGTCTCGACTGCGCCGTTGTTGAAGACCTTCATCGCCGGGATGGAGGTGATCTGGTACTTCATGGCGAGGTCGGGGTTCTCATCCACGTTGAGCTTGAGGATGGTGATCTTATCGGGGTGCTCCGACTGGATCTGGTCGAGGACGGGCGAGACCATGCGACACGGGCCGCACCATTCCGCCCAGAAGTCCACGAGCACGGGACCCTCAGCCTGAAGCACGTCCTGCTCGAACGTGGCGGAGGTCGTCACCTTGGCGGTCATCTGGTTGTCTCCTTCGATGGAAGTCGGTCGATCAGGTAGAACAGGGCCGGTCGCCGTATTGTTCCCCGGGCGTCTCGGCCGGGCACGCCCGCTCAGACCGGGGTCACCTCGGGAAGCCCGGCGATCTGGTCGCCCACGACATCGGGCTCGCCCGCCTCGCCGAGTCCGGCGAGGTAGTGCTCGAGGTCGAGCGCCGCCACGGTGCCGCTCCCGGCCGCCGTCACGGCCTGACGGTACGTCGGGTCGATGACGTCGCCGGCGGCGAACACGCCGGGCACCGACGTGCGCGACGAACGGCCATCGACCCGCACCGTCCCCTCGGCGGTCAGGTCGAGCTTGCCGTGCACGAGGTGGGTGCGGGGGTCGTAGCCGATCGCCACGAACACACCGTCGAGCGGAAGCTCGCGAATCGACCCGTCGGCCGTGTCTCTCAGCACGATGCCGGTGACCGCGTCGTCACCGAGGATGTCGGCGACCTCTGCGTTCCAGATGAACTCGATCTTCTCGTTCTTGAAAGCCCGCTCCTGCATGATTTTCGACGCGCGCAGCTCGTCGCGGCGGTGGATGACGTAGACCTTCGAAGCGAACTTGGTGAGGAAGGTCGCCTCCTCCATGGCGGAGTCGCCGCCGCCGACCACCGCGATCACGCGCTCACGGAAGAAGAAGCCGTCGCACGTCGCGCAGTACGACACACCGCGGCCGGAGAGGCGGGACTCGCCCTCGATCCCGATCTTGCGTGGCGCGGAACCTGTGGCGAAGATGATCGATTCGGCCTCATGGGTCGCGCCGCTGCCGAGGATGACCTTCTTGACGGCGCCGTCGACATCGAGCTCGACCACGTCGTCGTAGAGCACCTCGGCGCCGAAGCGCTCGGCCTGCTCCTGCATCTTGGCCATGAGGTCGGGACCCATGATCGCCTCGGGGAAGCCCGGGAAGTTCTCGACCTCGGTGGTGTTCATCAGCTCGCCGCCCGCCTCGACGGAGCTCGCCACGACGAGCGGGTTGAGGTTCGCACGGGCGGCGTAGATCGCCGCCGTGTAGCCCGCAGGACCGGAACCGATGATGATGACCTGACGCACGTGCGCACCTTTCCTCGTGAAGCCTCCCGGTGGTCTCGCGATCCACGCGACGGCTCCGGATGCCTCAACACATGGTAACCGCGCGGCATTCCGCCGCCCTGCCCCCTTGCGCGCGCCGCGGCAGGCTCGTACGAGCCGGGATGGCGCGTGCGGTCATCGCCGTCCGGGGAGGAGGCGGCGGACGAGTCCGGTCGCGACCGACAGCTCGGGCGCTCGCAGGAGCGCCAGGAACACGACGTAGACGGCGATCGACACGACCCCGATGATCGCCGCTCCCACCGCACCCAGCAGTTTGTCGGAGACGGTCCAGCCGGCGACGCCGCCGAGCAGCTGGAACGTCAGCCACCCTGCGCCGGCCGCCGGCATCGCCGCCAGCACGAACCGGGCGAGCGACAGCATCCATGATCCGACGCGCAGCGCCCCCATGCGCCGGTGCAGCAGCCACGTCGCGACGATCACCTGCACGACGCTCGAGAGCGACTGCCCGAGCGCGACCGCCGCGGTGAGCCGGCCCGCGGGCAGCACCCCTGCCGAGAACGCCCACAGCGCGCCCCACGCGGTGAGCACGACGAGAGCGCACTGCAGGATCGTGAAGAAGAACGGGGTGCGGGTGTCGTCGTAGGCGTAGAACGTGCGCTGGACGACGAACAGGACGGCGAGCGGCACGAGGCTCACCAGGTAGCAGAGCAGGACCCCGGCGGCCGCCACGGCCTCGTCGGGACTGTCGGTGAAGATGCGCGACGCCGGCACGGCCGCGACGGCCAGCGCCGCAGTGGCGGCGACCACGAACAGGCCGAGCGTGCGGATGCTGCGCCCCACGTCACCGCGAACCTCGTCGTCGCGGCCTGCCGCGGCGTGCTCGCTCAGCTGGGTGAAATACGGGGTTCCGATCGACAGCACGATGATCGAGTACGGCAGCATGAACAGCAGCCACGCGTTCTGGGCGACGAAGACGCCGGGATCGCCCTCAGGGGCACGCGACATCACCTGCGACTGGACCAGCCCGGCGAGCTGGCCGGCCACCACCATCAGGAACGTCCACCCCGCGAGGCGGCCGATGTGCCCCAGGCCGACTCCGCGCCACGCGAAGTCGGGGCGGATGTGCAGACCGGTCCTCCGCCAGAAGGCGAACAGGATCGCCGTCTGGACGACGATGCCGAGCGTGGCCGTCCCGGCGAGCACCGCGACCATCGCGGGCGTCCACTGCGTGGACGAGCCCGCCGGACCGAAGAGCCAGATGAAGGCGAGGAAGCCGGCGATCGACACCAGGTTGTTGACGATCGGCGCCCAGGTGTATGGCCCGTAGACGCGCCGGGCGTTCAGCGACTCGCCGACGAGGGCGAACAGCCCGTAGAAGAGGATCTGCGGCAGGCACCAGTAGGCGAAAGCCGTCGCCAGGGCCTGCTGCTGCGGAGAGAACCCGGGCGCGTACAGCGCGACGAGCCAGGGCGCCGCCACCATGGCCAGCGCCGTCGCACCGAGCAGGACGACGGTGCCGAGCGTGAAGAGCTTCGACACGAAGGCGCGCCCGCCGTCGTCGTGCGCCGCCGCCTTCACGATCTGCGGAACGACCACGGCGCTGAGGAGGCCCGTCGAGATGATCGCGTAGATGTTGTTCGGCAGCTGGTTGGCGATCGCGAAGGCGTTGCCGCCCGCCGTCGTCGCCCCGATGGCCGAGACGAGCACGACGGCCCGGAGGAATCCGGTGAGGCGCGAGACGATGGTCCCGGCGCCGATGAGCACGCTCGCGCGCCCGATCCCGCTCACCGCTCGGCCCCATCGTCCGGAGCCTCACCGGCGCCCACGGGTTCATCGCCGCTCGCCTCGTCGGCGCCCGCGTCGTCGCGGCCCGTGGGAGCGGCATCCATCCCCTTGCGTCGACGGCGCACGCGCAGCACCGTGCGAACCACCCCGAACACGAGGAGAACCCCCACGAGCACCGCGAGGGCCGCGATGCCGACGGCTTCCCAGTCGGCCCACACGGTGACCTCGACGGACTCGGGCTCGCCCACCGCGACGAAGGCGGGGCTGCGCAGCTGCAGGGTGAGCGTGACCTCACCGCGACCGACCCGCGCCTGCACGGGCACCTCGACCCGCGTGTTGCTCTGCGGCGTCGCGACCACCGGCGTCTCGCCCTGCACGTCGAGGCGGAGGTTGTTGCGAGTCGTGTAGAGCACCAGGTTGACCGGATACGGCAGGTCGTTGCGCACCCAGAACCGCAGTGCGGCGCTCGAGCCGTAGAGGTCGCTCGGGCTCGTGGGCAGCAGCGCGACCGAGTCGAGCGTCGCAGCCGTCTCGGCGCGGTGGTCCGCGAGTGCGGCGGCCCACGTCTCGTCGCCGATCCACGCGACGCCGAGCAGCTGCAGGATTCCCGCGCGCTCCGGGCCCGTGAGCAACGACGGCTGGTCGAGGATCGTCGCGAACCGGCCGAGCTCTCCCTCGTCGGCTACGAGGGCGGATGCTGCGGCCGCACGCTCGCCCGACGAGTCGGTGCCAACGAGCTCGACGTCGCGCGTCTCGCTTCCAGCGACCGCCGGGAGGGTGCGGGGGCTGACGGACGGCGCCGTGAACGCAGCCGAGATCGCGGGGCCGAGGTTGACGCGGGGTCGTCCTCCGCCGCGGCCGACGGTCACGAGCAGGGGTCCCTCGGCCTCCTCGGTGGCGAATGCCAGGTAGGCGGTGGCGGTGGTCAGGGGTGCGCCGCGCAGCCAGGGCTGGTCGCTCTGCGACGCTTCGCCGAGAGCCGTGGAGATGTCGCTGTCGTACACGAGCACCTCGGCGTCGCCGACACGTCCGCGCGCGGCGACCGTGCCTCCGTCGGCGCCGAGTGCCGTCGTCGCCGAGGGCACGACCGTCATCGGCGTCGTATCGGTCGGGACGCCGCTCAGCTGCGTCACGATCTGCGCGTCGGCGGTGCCGTCGGCGGGCCAGAAGACGCTGCTCCGCTCGAGCGGGCCGATGTCGACGAGTTCCTCCGTGGTCGGCAGCGAGCTGTCGGCGGTGGGAGTCGGTGTCGGCGCCGGAGTCTCCGAGGGCGCAGGAGTCGGCGTCGGGGTGGGGGTGGGTTCGGCGAAGTTCGTCGCCGACATATATGCCGACAGCGACGTCGGCCCGAGAGGCTGAGGCAGACCGGCCTGCAGCTGGGGCGTGACGTCCGCGTCGCCGAACTGCAGCGCGAAGCGCGAGTTCTGCATGGTCTCCAGCCGCGTCAGCCATTCGACGGCGGACTCCGGCGCGGAGATGCCCAGCACCCGGATGGCGGCGGGGATCGCCGGATCGACGGCGAGGATCGCGGGGGTGTCGGTGACACTGTCGAGCTGCCTGGTGAGGTCGCCGTCGGGCGCCGTCAGCTCGGCGAGCTCGTCGGCGGTCAGGAGGCCGTCGCTCCTCGCGGCGGCGATGATCGGCACGATGACGCCGATGCCGACTTCGGTCTGCGCTTCCGGCGGCACGATCACGGTGCTCCGCGACGTCACGGTGCCGTTGGCGCCCTCATACGACGCCGCGAGCGGGTACACGCCGGGCGTGAGCCCCTGGAGCGCCGGGTCGTCGCCGGCGACCGTGCTGTTCCGCACCTGGAAGCCGCCGGCGGGCACCGGGTCGAACGCGGCCCCGCCGACCGGCTGCAATGCAGTGCCCGGGTCCTCCCCGGCCAGCCACTCGCCCAGCTCTTCTCGGTCGGCGATCGGCGTGCGGGCGAGCGACAGCGTCACCGTCGTGGCAGGGAGCTCGGCATCCGTGCCGTTCTGCTGCGAGAGCGCGACGTTCAGCGCGACCCCGGGTCGCAGGATGCCGTTGCCGAGCGGGGCGAGCGTGAAGACCGATGTGCCCGGGGGAACGCTCGAGGTGGCGGACGGGGTCGGCGTTGGCTCGGTGTCGGCCGCGGTTGCCGAGGTCGGCAACAGCAGGCCGCCCAGCACCGCCAGCGTCGCGATCGCCGCGGACGCCAGGCGCCGTGCGCGGCGCGCCGGACGCCGCACTGCTCGCGGTGGGGTCACGATCATCCTGTCGGGGGTTCGCTCCTGTGCGATGTCCTGACCGCACGATCGAGTGCGATTCTACGGTCCGTGCCTCCGAGCCGCCCGGATGCCGCCCCGCGAGCGTTCCGAGAGCGCGTGCCGCGCGGTTGAATGGAGCGTGCTCCCCGAACCGGAACCGACCGTGTGCCGCGCCCTCGCCGCCGATCTCCGTGACGCGGGGTTCACCGCGGAAGCCCTCCGCGACTCCTGGGGTGCCGCGGCGGACGACGCGATCGCGCGCGGGCTGAGATCCCCTGCCGCGCGCGCCCTCGGTGGCCGCACCGACGCCCTCGCCGTGCTGGGCAGACTGCTGGTGCTAGGGATGCCGCAGGCCGCGGCATCCGTCGACGAAGCGGTCGTGCGCGCGGGCGTCGAGGGGCTCGCCCGGCTCGGGCTCGTCACCGTCGCCGGCGACGAGGTGCGTCCCCTGGCGCTGGTGCGGCCGCAGTCGTACGCCGATGCGTCGGGGTCCGGCCAGTGGTGGATCGCGAGCGACCTCGACGAGGCCGCCCTGGGCGGACCGCTCCCCGAGGATCACGTGCTCGGCGTCGGCGGCGCGTCGCTGACACTCGCCGGCCTGCAGCTGCCGACGGCGGCAGCGCGCGGGCTCGATGTCGGCGCGGGCTGCGGCATCCAGGCGCTCCGCGCCCGCGCTCACGTGCGGCAGGTCGTCGCCACCGACATCTCGCCACGGGCGCTCGGTTTCACGCGGCTGAACGCGCTGCTCAACGGCGTCGAGGCCATCGAGACGCGGCTCGGGAGCCTCTTCGAGCCCGTCGCCGGCGAGCAGTTCGACCGCATCGTGTCGAACCCGCCGTTCGTGATCACGCCGCGCGTGGCCGACGTGCCGGCCTACGAGTACCGCGACGGCGGGATGGTGGGCGACGACGTCGTGGCCGCCTTCGTGGGCGGGGTCGGAGCCCACCTGACGCCGGGCGGCGTCGCGCAGCTGCTCGGCAACTGGGAGACGCGCGAGGGTGCGGCGGGACTCGACCGCGTGCGCGGCTGGATCGAGGGATCGCCCGTGCCCCTCGACGCCTGGGTCGTGGAGCGTGAGAGCCTCGACCCGCTGTCGTATGCCGAGCTGTGGGTGCGTGACGGCGGAACGCTGCCGGGGACGCCCGGCTTCGCGCGCCTGGTCGACGCCTGGCTCGACGACTTCGCCGATCGAGGGGTCACCGAGGTCGGCTTCGGATATCTGCTGCTGCGCCGGCCCGCCGAGGGGGCGCCGACCCTCGCCCGCTACGAGCGGCTCCACACCGCCCTCGCCGGCGACGGGATCGGCACGCACCTCGCGGCCGCTCTCGAGGCGCATGACCGGCTCGTCCGGATGGACGACGCGGGGCTCGCGGCATCCGTCCTCGTGGTCGCCCCGGATGTCACGGAGGCGCGCCACCACCTGCCGGGCGCGGAGGACCCCACCGTCATCGAGCTGCGCCAGGGCGGCGGCTTCGGGCGCGCGCTCGGCGTCGACCCGGGACTCGCCGCACTCGTCGGCGCGTGCGACGGCGACCTGCCGGTCGGCGTGCTCGTCGACGCCATCGCCGAACTCCTCGGCGTCGATGCCGGCGCCCTCCGTGCCGACCTGATGCCCCGCGTGCGCGAGCTGCTGTTCACCGGCTTCCTGCGGTTCGCGTGACGTCGTCGAGAGCACTCCGGGATTCGACTAGCGCGCTTCGCCGTTCTCGCGCGCCCGACGCGGCAAAGTGAGCGATTCGAAGTCGGGCGGGGAGCCGTCGGTAGGCTGGAGGCCATGCTCAACATGGCCGAGGGCATCGCGCGCCTCGGCGCGCTCGCCGAGTCTCCCGTCGTCACCACGCTCGCTCGCGCGTTCGCGGATGCGGGCTTCGACCTGGCGATCGTGGGCGGTCCGGTGCGCGATGCGCTGCTCGGCCGGCCCACGAACGACCTCGATTTCACGACGGATGCCCGGCCCGACGACATCCTGCGGATCGTGAAGCCCGTCTCGACCGCGCAGTGGGACATCGGACGCGCGTTCGGCACCATCGGCGCCCGCGTGCACGGCGAGCAGGTGGAGATCACGACGTACCGCGCCGACAGCTACGACGGCGTGACGCGCAAGCCGACGGTCGAGTTCGGCGACACGATCGAGGGCGACCTCGTGCGGCGCGACTTCACCGTGAACGCGATGGCGCTGCGCGTTCCGGGCCGCACCCTCGTGGACCCGACCGGCGGCGTCGAAGACCTGGTGCGCGGCACGCTCCGCACCCCGTCCGACCCCGCCGTCAGCTTCGGCGACGATCCGCTGCGCATGCTGCGCGCGGCCCGCTTCGCCGCGCAGCTCGGGTTCGCCGTCGACCCGGCCACCGAGGCGGCGATGGCGGAACTCCGGCGCACGCTCGAGATCGTGAGCCCGGAACGCATCCAGGGCGAGCTCGTCAAGCTGCTCGCGACGGACGAACCCGTGCGCGGCATCCGTCTTCTCGTCGAGTCCCGGCTCATCGACGAGTTCCTGCCCGAGATCCCCGCTCTCCAGCTCGAGGTCGACGAGCACCATCACCACAAGGACGTCTACGAGCACTCGCTGACCGTGCTGCGTCAGGCCATCGATCTCGAGAAGGCGCGGAATCCGGATGCTGCGCCCGACGTGCCGCTGCGGCTCGCCGCCCTGCTGCACGACATCGGAAAGCCGGCGACGAGGCGCCTCGAACCCGGGGGCGGCGTCACCTTCTACCACCACGACCTCAAGGGTGCGCGGATGGCGCGCAAGCGCCTGCAGGAGCTGCGCTTCGATTCCGCGACCATCGCGAGCGTGACCCGCCTGATCGAGCTGCACCTGCGCTTCTTCGGCTACTCCGAGGGCGCCTGGACCGACTCGGCGGTGCGCCGCTATGTCAGGGATGCCGACGCCGAGCTGGAGCGCCTGCACATCCTGACGCGCGCCGACGTCACGACCCGCAACGTCCGGAAAGCCTCCCGCCTCGCTCGCGCGTACGACGACATCGAGCACCGCATCTCCGAGCTCGCGGCGCAGGAGCAGCTCGACGCGATACGCCCGGAGCTGGACGGCAACCGCATCCAGCAGGTGCTCGGCCTGAAGCCCGGCCGCGAGGTCGGCGAGGCCTACCGGTTCCTTCTCGACCTGCGCCTGGACGAAGGCGTGCTCGGCGAGGATGAAGCCGAGAGGCGGCTCCGGGAATGGTGGGCCGCCCGCGGCTGAGCGCCGGCGCATGTTTCAGGAGACACGCCGACCGCGGCAGCCCGTCCGAGCCCGCAATCGGCGTTTCGCCTGAATTGCGGACTCGGACGGACTCGGACGGACGCGGATGGACGCCGCGGGACGCCGCGGCGACTCGGGGGTCAGGCGACCTTCGTGCCCCGAAGCCCGGCGAGCTCGCGACCCGACCGCACGGCCGCCGTCTCGGCGGCGCTCTTGAGCTCGGCGGCCGGCTCGGCGAAAGCGTCGAGCGCCGGGTTCACGCCCACGAGGGTGAAGGGGCGGTGCACGATGCGAAGGTCGAGGCCCCACACGTCTTCGAGCACGCGGCGCAGCCAGGCGGTGGAGTGGTCCCAGCCCTCCTTGGGCGTGCCCTCGGCGTAGTTGCCGCCGAGCACGGTCACCAGCGTGGCGGGCTTGCCGCGCAGATCGCTCCCCTGCGGGTCGATGCCCGGCACGGTGTAGGCGAGGTCGAACCAGGTCTTGAAGTGCTGCGAGACGCCGTAGTTGTAGAGGGGCACCGTGAACAGGAGCGCCTCGGCGCCGCGCAGCTCGTCGGCGTAGGTGCGGGCGAGGGCGATCGCCTCACGCTGCGCGTCGGTGCGGTCGGACTCGGGCGTGAATCCGCCCTGCACGGCGTCGCGCCACGCGGTGGCAGGGGTCGGGTCGGCCGACAGGTCGCGGCGCAGCACCGATGATGTCGGGTGTGCGGCGGTCCACTCGGCCTCGACCAGGTCGCCGAGCTCGCGGCTGGCGGAGGTGGCGGGGAGAATGCTGGCGTCCAGGCGGAAGAGGGTCATGAGTGCTCCTGTTCTTAATCACATAGTCACTATGTAAACCAGAGCGACTACGCCGACACTAGCACGGGTACGATGAGGGGATGGCCGAGGACGAACGCGGAGGACCCGCATGCGACGCGGCGATCTCGCTCGCCTTCTCGGTGCTCGGCAAACGCTGGAACGGCATGATCCTGGATGCTCTGAGCAGCCGCCCCCTGTCGTTCGTGGCGCTGAAGCGCACGGTCACCGGCATCAGCGACGCCGTCCTCTCGGATCGACTGTCGGAGCTCGGCGACGCGCATCTGGTCACACGGAGCGTGGACCCCGGACCCCCGGTCGCCGTCAGCTACGCGCTCACCCCGCAGGGCGAGAAGCTCATGCCGGTGCTGCAGCAGCTCGGGATCTGGGCTCGCGAGAACCTCGTCGTCACCGCTCGCGGCTGAGCCGCAGCATCCGTCGTCCGCAGCCCCGCCTACACTGGTCCCACGCTCCCGCCGACGTCGATCGGAGCACCATGCCGTCACCGTGGTCGCCGCGACGCGAGGTGTCGCCCGAGACCTCGCGCCTGCTGATCGAGCGCGCCCACGAGGAGCTCGTCGCCGGCAACTCCGCGGATGAGAGGCTGCGCGACGTGCGCACCCTGGTGCGGGAGTCGTGGCGGCGATCGCTCGAGAGCCTCGTCGGCGCCGAGGCGCTGCCGCCGCTCGACCTCTCGGCCCGGGAGCTCGAGGAGTATCGTCGCGCACACCCTCTCGCCGCCGTGATCGACATGGTGCGAGGCCTCCTGCTGCCCGGCGATCCTTCGGAGTCGGGCGTCGTGGTGGCGGTCGGAGACGCGGCCGGCCGATTGCTGTGGGTTGAGGGCGACCGCAACGTGCGCAGCCTCACCGGCGAGATGGGCTTCATCGAAGGCGCGAACTGGTCGGAAGGCGCGGTCGGCACCTCTGCGCCGGGCACGGCACTGACTCTCGACCGGTCCGTGCAGATCAGCGGCGCGGAGCACTTCAACCGCCTGGTGCAGCCGTGGTCGTGCAGCGCCGCGCCCGTGCACGATCCCGAGACACGCCGCATCCTGGGTGTCATCGACGTCACCGGCGGCCTGGAGGCCGTCACCCCGCAGGCCCAGTTGCTGGTGGATGCCACGGCACGGGCCATCGAGGGAGAGCTGCTGGTCGCCCGGCTCCGCGAGCGCGCGGCCCTTCGACAGGCTCAGGAACCGGAACGGGGTGGGCGGCGCTCGACCCGGCGGGTCGAGCCCACGCGGGCGGTCCTCAGAGTGCTCGGGCGCGACCGGGCCCTCCTCGAGGTCAGCGGCGAGGGCGTCGAGACGGCGTCCGAACTCGGCCCGCGGCACGCGGAGCTGCTGCTGATGCTGGCCGTGCACCGCCAGGGCCTTTCGGCGGAACGCCTGGGCGACCTCGTCTACGGCGAGGCCGCGGGGGAGGCGACCGCCGTCACCCTCCGCGCCGAGATGGTGCGACTGCGCAAGGCACTCGAGAAGACGGCGCCCGCCCTCGTGCCGGAGTCCCGCCCCTACCGCCTCGGCGTGGAGATCGAGACCGACGCGCAGCAGGTGCTCTCGCTCCTGGATCGCGGGGCCCACCGTGTCGCGCTCGCGAGCTACCGGGGAGACGTGCTGCCCGACTCGGTCGCACCGGGCGTCGAGGAGCTCCGCGACACCGTGCGGACAGCGCTCCGCGAGGCACTCATGGCCGAGGCATCCGTCGACGTGCTCCTCTCGTTCGCCGACACGGATGCCGCCGCCGACGACGCGGAGCTGCTCCGGCTGTGCCTGTCGATGCTGCCCGCCCGTTCCCCGCGGCGCGCCGGGCTCGTCGCGCGGATCGAGAGGCTCGAAGCCGGCGGCTGACCGCGGCCGCCGACGGCGCAACATCATGCAACGTTGCGCCGCCTACCTTCGACGCATCGCGACGACGACCGTCGCGGACAGCGTCGAAGGAGACCAGCATGACCATTGTCGAAGAGGGTGTCTCGAGCGTCTACGCCGCCCCCGGGCAGCGCGGCTCGATCGCCGACTACCGTCCCCGCTACGGCCACTACATCGGCGGCGAGTGGGTGGAGCCGATCAAGGGGCAGTACTTCGAGAACATCAGTCCCGTCAACGGCAAGCCGTTCACGGAGGTCGGGCGCGGCACCGCAGAGGACATCGACCGGGCGGTGGATGTCGCGTGGAAGGCGTTCGAGTCCTGGAAGCGCACCACCCCGGCCGAGCGCGCGGTGATCCTCAACACGATCGCCGACCGCATCGAGCAGAACCTGGAGAAGATCGCCGTCGCCGAGACGTGGGAGAACGGCAAGCCCGTGCGCGAGACGCTGGCCGCCGACATCCCGCTGGCCGTCGATCACTTCCGCTACTTCGCGGGCGTCCTGCGCGCGCAGGAAGGCTCGCTGAGCCAACTCGACGAAGACACCGTCGCGTACCACTTCCATGAGCCGCTGGGTGTGGTCGGCCAGATCATCCCGTGGAACTTCCCGATCCTCATGGCCACGTGGAAGCTGGCGCCGGCGCTCGCCGCGGGCAACTGCGTCGTGCTGAAGCCGGCCGAGCAGACGCCGGCATCGATCCTGTTCCTCTTCGACATCATCGGCGACCTGCTGCCGGCGGGCGTCGTGAACATCGTCAACGGGTTCGGCATCGAGGCAGGGGCCCCGCTCGCGCAGCACAAGCGCATCCGCAAGGTGGCGTTCACCGGCGAGACCACCACGGGCCGCCTCATCATGCAGTACGCGTCGCAGAACCTCATCCCGGTGACGCTCGAGCTGGGCGGCAAGAGCGCGAACGTCTTCTTCGAGGATGTCGCTCGCGACACCGGCGACGCCTACTACGACAAGGCGCTCGAGGGCTTCACGTTCTTCGCGCTCAACCAGGGCGAGGTGTGCACGTGCCCGTCGCGAGCGCTCATCCAGCGGTCGATCTACGACCGGTTCCTCGGCGACGGCCTCGAGCGCGTCGGCAAGATCGTGCAGGGGAACCCCCTCGACCCGGCGACGATGATCGGGGCACAGGCATCCAACGACCAGCTCGAGAAGATCCTGTCGTACATCGAGATCGGCAAGGCGGGCGGAGCGAAACTGCTCACCGGCGGTGAGCGGGTCGACCTCGGCGGCGATCTGTCGGAGGGCTTCTACGTCGCGCCGACGGTGTTCGAGGGCACGAACGACATGCGCATCTTCCAGGAGGAGATCTTCGGGCCGGTCGTCTCGGTCACGTCGTTCGACGACTTCGACGACGCCGTGTCGATCGCGAACGACACGCTGTACGGCCTGGGCGCGGGCGTCTGGAGCCGGTCGGGCGACACCGCCTACCGCGCCGGGCGCGCGATCGAGGCGGGCCGCGTGTGGACGAACACCTACCACCAGTACCCCGCGCACGCCGCCTTCGGCGGATACAAGCAGTCGGGCATCGGCCGCGAGAACCACTTGAAGATGCTCGACCACTACCAGCAGACGAAGAACCTGCTGGTGTCGTACGCCGAGGGCTCCATGGGCTTCTTCTGATCCGTCATGTCAGACACGAAGTACTTCAGCAGGGTGGCCGTGACGGATGTCGCGGCCTCCCTCCTGCGGCAGCTCACCGATCAGCACGGGAGGCTGATGTTCCATCAGTCGGGCGGATGCTGCGACGGAAGCGCGCCGATGTGCTACCCCGTCGGCATGTTCCTCATCGGGCCGTCGGACGTGCGGCTCGGTGCGCTCGAGGTGGGGCTGGACGACCCGATCGAGGTCTTCATCTCGGAGGCCCAGTTCGAGTACTGGAAGTACACGCATCTGACGATCGACGTGGTGCCCGGCCGCGGTGCCGGCTTCAGTGTCGAGGGGCCGACCGGCAAGCGGTTCATCATCCGGTCCCGAATGCTCGACGAGGAGGAACTGGTGCACTTCGGGCTCGGGCCGAGCGGGTGAGGTGGCACGCGGTGTCAAGAAGGGTGGGTTTCGGTTCGGTTACGAAACGTTCACTGGATTGCCGTCGCGAGCGCCCGGGGTGAAGATAGCCTCCGAGCCGCGACCACCCTGACGCGGCTGACACCACTACGCAGAGGTAGCACCTATGTCACTGCACCACAGCACGCGCGGCCGGATCGGCCTCGCCATCGGGGCCTTCGGCGCCTCGGCACTCCTCCTCGCCGGCTGCGCCGGCGGGGGCGGCGGCGGGAGCACCGACGGCGGCGACGCGTCGGGCGAGCCCCTCATCGTCGGCACGACCGACAAGATCACCTCGATCGACCCCGCCGGGTCGTACGACAACGGCTCGTTCGCGGTGATGAACCAGATCTACCCCTTCCTCTTCAACAGCCAGTACGGCACGGCCGACGTCACGCCCGACATCGCCGAGTCCGGCGAGTTCACCTCACCCACCGAGTACACGGTGAAGCTGAAGGAGGGCCTCAAGTTCGCCAACGGCAACGACCTCACCGCCTCGGACGTCAAGTTCTCGTTCGATCGCCAGGTCGCCATCGCCGACCCGAACGGTCCCGCGTCGCTCCTCAGCGGCATGGAGAGCGTCGAGGCGCCCGACGACACCACCGTCGTCTTCACGCTCAAGAGCGAGAACGACCAGACGTGGGAGCAGATCCTCTCGAGCCCCGCCGCTCCCATCGTCGACGAGGACGTCTTCTCAGCCGACTCCGTCACGCCCGACAACGACATCGTCGAGGGCAAGGCCTTCGCTGGCCAGTACGTCATCGACTCGTACAAGGTCAACGAGCTCATCTCGTACTCGCCGTACGACGACTACCAGGGCGCCCTGGGGGCCCCGGAGAACTCGGGCATCTCGGTCAAGTACTACGCCGACCCCTCGAACCTCAAGCTCGACATCGGCAACGGCGACATCGACGTGGCCTACCGCAGCCTCTCGGCGACCGACATCGAGGACCTGTCGAAGAACGACAAGGTCAAGGTCGTGGATGGCCCCGGCGGAGAGACCCGCTACATCGTGTTCAACTTCAACACCATGCCCTACGGCGCGACGACCGGTGAAGCCGACCCTGCGAAGGCGCTCGCCGTCCGCCAGGCGGCGGCGTCGCTCATCGACCGCGACGAACTCTCGAACGACGTCTACAAGGGCACGTACAGCCCGCTGTACTCGTTCGTGCCCCAGGGCCTCACCGGTGCGGCCGAGCCCTTCAAGGAGCTCTACGGCGACGGCGCCGGAGCGCCCGACGTCGACAAGGCGAAGGCCACGCTCGAGGCCGCCGGCGTGACCACGCCGGTGCAGCTCAACCTCCAGTACAACGGCGACCACTACGGGCCCTCGTCGGCCGACGAGTACGCCGCGGTCAAGACGCAGCTCGAAGAGGGAGGTCTGTTCACGGTCAACCTGCAGCAGACCGAGTGGGTGCAGTATCAGAAGGACCGCACGGCCGACGCGTACCCCGCGTACCAGCTGGGCTGGTTCCCCGACTACTCCGACGCCTCGAACTTCCTCGTGCCGTTCTTCGTGAAGGACAACTTCCTCGCGAACCACTACGACAACCCCGAGGTGCAGGAGTTGCTCGCCACCCAGGCGTCCGAGACCGACAAGGGCAAGCGCGAGGAGGAGCTGAACAAGATCCAGCAGCTCGTCGCCAACGACATCTCGACGCTGCCCCTCCTCCAGGGCACGCAGATCGCGATCGTCGGCTCCGACGTCGACGGCGCGACGCTCGACGGATCGTTCAAGTTCCGCTACGCGCCGCTGAACAAGCAGTAGTACCCAGCGCGGGCCGGCAGGCCGAGTGCTCGGGTGGATGATGCATCCGCCCGGGGCTCGGCCGCCGGCCCGCGCCATACCCTTAAGGCTCACGCATGGTTCTCGCGGCCGAAGAAGCGATCGCTGCCGATCCGCTCGTCTCCGCAAAGGGCAGCGGACTCTGGCGCTACATCCTGATCCGCTTCTTCCTCATCTTCCCCACGGTCATCATCCTGGTGACCGTCGTCTTCTTCCTCACCCGGATCACCGGCGATCCGATCACCGCCGCGCTGGGCGGGCGTCTTCCGCCCGCCCAGCTCGCAGAGCGCATCCATGAGGCGGGCTACGATCGCCCCCTCTTCGTGCAGTACGTGGAATACATCCTCGGCGTCTTCCGCGGAGACTTCGGCACGACCCTCACCGACAACCAAGAGGTGAGCCAGATCCTGCTGCAGTTCGGCGCCGCCACCCTGGAGCTGGCGATCTACGCGCTCATCATCGCCTTCCTCGTGGGCATCCCGCTCGGTCTGGTCGCCGCGCGCCTCCGTGACCGCTGGCCCGACGCCGTGCTGCGCATCGGGGCGATCCTCACCTACGCGACCCCGATCTTCTTCGTGGCGATCCTGCTCAAGCTCGTCTTCGCGGCCTGGCTCGGCTGGCTCCCCGTGGCCGGCCGCGCATCGACCCGCACCGAGCTGCTGCTGCAGACCGTCGAGAACCCGACCGGCATCTACCTCATCGATGCCATACGCCTCGGCAACCCCGACGCCGTGGGCGACGTCCTATGGCACGCCATCCTCCCGGCCCTCGCGCTCGGCCTGCTGACCGCCGGCGTGTTCCTCCGTCTCGTCCGCACGAACGTCATCGGCACGCTCGGCGCCCAGTACGTCACCTCCGCCCGCTCGCGCGGTGTCGGCGAGTACCGGCTGCTCACCAAGCACGCGTACCGGCCGGCGCTCATCCCGATCGTCACGGTCATCGGCCTGCAGATCGGCCTGCTCCTGGCCGGAGCGGTGCTCACGGAGACGTCGTTCGAGTGGAAGGGCATCGGCTTCCACCTCGCCCAGTACATCCTGTCGCGGGACTTCGTCGCCGTTCAGGGCATCGTCATCATGATCGCCGTGATCGTCGCGGTGACGAACTTCATCGTCGACATCGTCGCCGTGCTCATCGACCCTCGAGTGAGGTACTGATGTCGAGCGAACCCACCGTTCCGGTGACGGATGCCGCGACCCCGGGCTCGTCCGCCACGGCACCGCCGCTCACGAGCCGCAAGACGCCCCTGCTCGACCGCATCCCCGTCGTCTCCCAGCTCCGTCAGAGCATGGGCCTCCAGCGCTTCATGCTCGTCGCGGGACTCCTGATCCTCGCCCTCTTCGTGCTCGTCGCGGCGCTCGCGCCGTGGATCGCGCCCTACAGCTGGGCGCAGCGCAGCGTCGACGGCGTGAAGTTCGGCACGCAGCAGCCACCGAACCCCCTGAACATCTGGGGCACCACGGTCGGCGGCTTCGACGTGTTCTCGCGCACCATCTGGGGCGCCCAGACCGCGATCCTCGCGATCGTGTGCGCGATCGCCTTCTCGATCTTCCTCGGGATCGCGATCGGCCTCCTCAGCGGCTACTTCGGCGGATGGCTGGATCGCATCTTCGTCGTCATCGCGGACGCGATCTACTCCTTCCCCTCACTGCTGCTCGCCATCGTCATCTCGATCGTCATCTCGGGCGGCAGGTCGACGCTGTGGAGCGGCATCCTCTCCGCGGCGATAGCGATCACCGTCGTCTTCGTGCCGCAGTACTTCCGCGTCATCCGGGCGGACGTCGTGCGCATCAAGGCCGAGCCGTTCGTGGAGTCGGCGCGCGTCATCGGGGTTCCGACGCACCGGATCCTCACGCGTCACGTGCTCCGCAACTCGCTGCGGTCGATCCCGGTGATCGTGACGCTCAATGCGTCGGAGGCCCTCCTCACCCTCGCCGGCCTCGGCTTCCTGGGGTTCGGCATCGACGCCACGGCCGCTGCCGAATGGGGCTACGATCTCAACCGTTCCGTCGCCGACGCGTCCAGCGGCATCTGGTGGACCTCGATCCCTCCCGGCCTTGCCATCGTCCTCGTCGTCCTCGGCATCACGCTCGTGGGCGAGAGCCTCAACGACCTCAGCGACCCGCGGCTGCGCCGTCGTCGCCGCGCGGGAGGTGCCGCATGAATCCCCAGGCCACGCAGAGCGAGCGGGATTCCGCCGTCGCGTTCGTTCGCGATCTGCACGTCACCTTCGCGACCGACGCGGAGCCGGTGAAGGCTGTGACGGGCATCAGTCTCGAGGCGCGGGCGGGCGAGGTGCTCGCCATCGTCGGCGAGTCGGGGTCGGGCAAGACGGTCACCGCGAACACGCTTCTGGGACTCCTTCCCGAGACGGCGACGCTGTCGGGCGCGGTGATCATCCGCGGCCGCGACGGCGGCGAGACCGATGTGGTGCACGCGTCGCACGACCAGCTGCAGGAGATGCGCGGGCGCGACGCCGCGATGGTGTTCCAGGAGCCCTCGACCGCCCTCAATCCCGTCTTCACGATCGGGTTCCAGATCGCGGAAGGGCTCCGGGCGCACGAGAGGCTGTCGAAGGCCGAGGCGAAGGTCAAGGCGGTCGAGATCCTCCGGAAGGTCGGCATCCCGGATCCCGAGAAACGCGTCGACGACTACCCGCACCAGTTCTCGGGAGGCCAGAAGCAACGCGTCGTGATCGCGATGGCGCTCGTGCTCGACGCGAAGCTCATCATCGCCGACGAGCCGACGACGGCCCTCGATGTCACGGTGCAGGCCGAGATCCTCGAGCTGCTGCGGGCGTGCCGCGACGAGTTCGGGGCGACGATCGTGCTCATCACGCACAACATGGGTGTGGTCGCGGACCTCGCCGATCGCGTCGTCGTGATGTACCGCGGCGAAATCGTCGAGCAGGCACCGGTGCGCACGCTCTTCGCCGACCCGCGCGAGGACTACACGAAGGCCCTCCTGGCCGCCGTGCCGCACGTGGGCCGCGGAAAGAGCGCGACGCAGGATCCCGCCGCGCCGGCTCCGACCGAGCCGCCGGCGGGAAGCCTCGTCGTCGCGAGCAAGGTCCAGATCGGCTATCCGGGCCGGTTCGGCTCGCCCGGCGTCATCGCCGTGAAAGGCGTCGACTTCTGGATAGCGCCGGGCGAAGTGCTCGGTCTCGTCGGCGAGTCGGGCTCCGGCAAGACGACGATCGGCCGGGCCATGGTGGGTCTCACCGAGGTGCTCGGGGGCTCGCTCACCGTGCTGGGGCAGGAGCTCAAGGGTGCGAAGACGCGGCATCTCGCGAAGCTGCGACCCGATGTCGGGTTCGTCTTCCAGGACCCGGCTACCAGCTTCAATCCCCTGCTGACGATCGCCGAGTGCATCGCCGAGCCGCTCGTGGTGCACGGGCGTGATTCGTCGATGCAGAACGCGCGAGCACGCGTCGACGAGCTCCTGGACGCCGTTCACCTGCCGACCTCGTACGGGGATCGCTACCCGCACGAGCTGTCGGGCGGCCAGCGCCAGCGTGCGTCGCTCGCGCGGGCGCTGATCCTCAACCCGAAGCTGCTCATCGCCGATGAGCCGACGAGCGCGCTCGACGTCTCCGTGCAGGCCCGCGTTCTCGAGCTCTTCGCCGAGCTGCAGCGGGAGTTCGGGTTCGCGTCGCTGTTCATCAGCCACGACCTCGCCGTCATCGACCAGGTGGCCGATCGCGTCGTCGTGCTGCGGCATGGCGAGATCCGCGCGCAGGGCACCACCGTGCAGGTGCTGACCGATCCGCGGGACGACTACACGAAGCGCCTGCTGGCATCGCTTCCCGTTCCGGACCCCGAGGAGCAGGCTGCGCGTCGCGCCGCGTGGCAGGCGACCCGAGAAGTGTGACCGCCGACGTCATGTGATCTCGCCGCGCGCCGACTTCATGTGATCTCGCCGAGATCACACGCTCGCGTCGCGAACAGCGTGTGATCTCGGCGAGATCGTGTGATCTTCGCCGCGCCTGCCACGGCCGCTCGCCTCGGCCACGCCTCAGCGCAGGAAGGCCGGCCCGATCTGGGTGAAGATCCAGAACAGCACCATGATCCCGCCGACGATGATCGGCACCCACGGCACCCCGCGCTGCAGGCGCCGACCCTCCGGGGCGACGCCGGGCGGCGGACGCAGGGAGTCGAGCGGCGGAGCGAAGGGGACGGATGCTGCGCCCCCCGGGTCCGCCACAGCTGTGCCCGGTGCGGCGACGGAGGAGGAAGCATCCGGAATCGACGCAGCGGCAGCAGCGGCCAGCCGCTCGTCGCGCCAGCGCGCCCACTGCGCGAGCTTGTCGAGCAGCGCACCGACGACCGAGAACAGCCACGCCCACGTCTGCGGGTCGAGCGTCGAGAAGTCGCGCTTGGCGTACAGGAAGAGCCAGTCGTCGACGATCTCGACGTCGAGGGCCGCGGCGTTGTCGATGAAGCGCGCCATGATGTCGGGCGTGAAGAGGTAGAGCGCGTCGCGCTCGTAGTCCGCGGGGCAGTACAGGGAGAAGAAGCGGTCGAAGTCGCCCTCGAGGCTCAGGCGCTGATCCTTGTCGAACGACAGCGGCAGGTTCGAGCCGAACAGACCGTTGTTGCTCGTCGCATCGAGCACGATGTGCGGGAGCGGGGTGTCGAGCTTCACGGCGACGTATCCCCACTGGTGGGTCGTCTTGTTCTTGCCGGAGCCGGTCGTATAGCGATAGTTCGCGAACTCGACGAAACGGGGGCGGTCGGCGCGCACGAGGTCTGTGGAGTGACGCGAGCTGCCGATCGAGAAGATCATGCCGGGCAGGCCGGGGTTGCCGAACGTGGGGACGTACTCCATCGCGTTGGCGCGGGCGAACCGATCGAGACGGTACATGCGTTCGCTGCTCGCGCCCGCGTGACGCACGAAGAACGTGATGACCAACGCCGCGACGAGGCCCACGACGATGAGCGGCAGGGACGCGAAGACCAGGGCGACTCCACCCCCGCCCTCCAGACCCGAGGCCACCGCGCTCACGAGGCTCGAGATCATCGTCACGGCGATCGAGCCGAACATGACGAGCAGCACGATGGCGACCACCACGATGATCAGCGGCCCGCCGACCGGCGACTTCCCGAGCCGGCCCGTGCGGCGCAGCTCCTGCACGAACGCACGCGCGACTCCAGGGGGAACCGGCTCGACGAGGGGGTGCGCGTCGAAGGGGTACGAGGGCGCGGAACCGGGAACGGCGGCGGGAACGCTCACGCGACCACGGTACCTGCGCGTCGTCCGCGGGGCGCGAGGCGGGGGCGCCCGCCGCCGATTGGGCGAAGGATGCGGCATCCGGTACCATAGGAGGGTTGTCCGCACGCGCGCACTCGCGCGCACGCCGGATGACGTGCAACACACCCTCCTGCTGCCGGGAAACGCCCGGCAGCCGTTCTAGTCCGAAGGAGGTGGGTTAGTGACGCACCAGTACGAACTCATGGTCATCCTGAACCCCGAGATCGACGAGCGCCAGGTCGGCGCGAACCTCGACAAGTTCCTGAAGGTCATCACGACCGACGGCGGCACCATCGAGAACATCGACATCTGGGGCAAGCGCCGTCTCGCGTACGAGATCCAGAAGAAGACCGAGGGCATCTACGCCGTCGTCAACTTCACGGCAACCGCCGCGACCACGCAGGAGCTCGACCGCCAGCTCAACCTGAGCGAGCAGATCATGCGCACCAAGGTCCTGCGCGCCGAAGAGGCCATCGCGATGGTCGCCTCGGAGAAGGCCCGCGCCGACGAGCGCGCCGCCCGCAAGTCCTCGAAGGGCGCGCGCCGGGTCGAGCCTGTCGAGACCAAGGCTTAAGGGCGATGGCCGGCGAGACGATCATCACCGTCGTGGGCAACCTCACGGCTGATCCCGAACTGCGCTACACGCAGAACGGCCTCCCCGTCGCGAACTTCACGATCGCGTCGACGCCGCGCAACTTCGACCGTCAGGCCAACGAGTGGAAGGACGGCGAAGCGCTGTTCCTCCGCGCGAGCGTGTGGCGCGAGTTCGCCGAGCACGTGGCCGGCTCGCTGACCAAGGGCATGCGGGTCATCGCGACCGGCCGCCTCAAGCAGCGCAGCTACCAGGACCGCGAGGGCAACAACCGCACCGCGATCGAGCTGGAGGTCGACGAGATCGGCCCGTCGCTGCGCTACGCGACCGCCCAGGTCACCCGCGCTGCGGGCGGCTCCGGCGGCGGCGGAAGCTTCGGCGGCGGTGGCGGACAGTCCCGTCCGGCCCAGGTCGCCGACGAGCCGTGGTCGACCCCCGGTTCGCAGAACGCCGGCGGTGCCGGTGGCGGCGACGCGTGGGCTGCCCCTGGCGCCTACGGCGACGACACCCCGTTCTGATCTGGATGCCCCCGGGTCGTTGAGCGAGCGAAGCGAGACGAGACGCACCGGGTTGCGGCATCCGTCGAAAACACATTCTCAGTAAAGGAAACACCATGGCTGGAAAGGCAACCGGCGACCGCCGGAAGCCGCGGAAGGGCGCGAAGAACGCCGCTCCCGCGAAGGCGATCCGTGTCGGCGTCATCGACTACAAGGACGTCGCCACCCTCCGCAAGTTCATCTCGGAGCGCGGCAAGATCCGTGCCCGTCGTATCACCGGTGTCTCGGTGCAGGAGCAGCGTCTCATCGCCAAGGCGATCAAGAACGCCCGCGAAATGGCGCTCCTGCCTTACGCCGGCGCTGGCCGCTAAGGAGCACCGATGGCAAAGCTGATTCTCACGAACGAGGTCACCGGGCTCGGTAGCGCCGGTGACGTGGTCGAGGTCAAGAACGGGTACGCCCGCAACTACCTCATCCCCCAGGGCTTCGCGGTCGCATGGACCCGCGGTGGCGAGAAGCAGGTGGCGTCGATCCGCGCCGCCCGCGAGGCGCGCGCGATCCACGACCACGAAGAGGCCGTGGCGCTGAAGAACAACCTCGAGAACAACAAGGTGCGCCTCGCCGTCAAGGCCGGGGCCGAGGGTCGCCTGTTCGGTGCGGTCAAGACCTCCGACGTCGCCGACGCGGTCAAGGCCGCCGGTCTCGGTGAGCTCGACAAGCGCAAGATCCACATCACCTCCCCGATCAAGTCGGTGGGCGAGCACGAGGCGACGATCCGCCTCCGCGACGACCTCACCGCCGTGATCACCCTGCAGGTGGTCGCCGCCAAGTAATCCCTCGGGAGACGGCAGAACGGATGCCGCAGACCGGTGCTTCTGAGAAGCACTGAGTCTGCGGCATCCGCCGTTTCCGGTGAGCCCTCGCACCGTCTGCAGGATGCACCACGCGTCTCGGGTGACGGAACGGAACGGATGTGGCTCCGACCGCGGCGGCGCGGTCCAGGCAGTGACGCACCGCCGCGGTCGAAGGGCTAGGGCGGGAGGGCCGCTGGGGACGGCCCTCCCGCGTGCTCCGCGTCAGGACGAGGAACGTCTGGGGAACGTCGCCTCGCCCCGTCGATTCACGCGGAGCGGCGCCGCGCGCGGGCCGACGCACCCGCTGCCAGCAGCGAGAGCGCCAGCAGCAGGACGGGCAGCATGCCCGTTCCTCCCGTCGCGGCGAGCTGGGCGACCGTGCCGGCCGATCGTGCGGTCGAACCGGCCGCTGCGGTTGAGCCCGTGATCCCATCGGTGCCGTCGTCACCGGGCGTCTCGTCGGTCCCCGGATTGCTCGGAACGGTCGGGTCGGTCGGATCGGTCGGGTCGGTCGGGTCGGTCGGGTCGGTCGGATCGGTCGGGTCGGTCGGGTCCGTCGGATCGGTCGGATCGGTCGGGTCCGTGGGGTCCGTGGGGTCCGTGGGGTCCGTGGGGTCCGTCGGGTCCGTCGGGTCGGTGGGGTCCGTCGGGTCGGTGGGGTCCGTCGGCACCACGACGTCGATCGTGGTGCTGCCGCCGATGACCGAGACGGCGTTGCCGCCGACGGTGATCGGGGCGGTGACGGGCGCGGTGACCTGGGTTCCGCCGAGGGTGGAGTCCGACCCGCTGGTCGTGCCGCCGCTGCCGCTTCCCGTGCCGGTGCCCGGCGAGGCGACCGTCCCTTCGGACGAGCCGTCGCCGACCACGGAGAGGGCGTTGCCACCGGCGGTGACGGGTGCGGTGACGGGCGCGATGACCTGGCTGCCGCCAAAGGCGGAGTCCGAACCGCTGGTTGTGGCGCCGTCGGTGGTGGCGCCGCCGCTCGAGGTGCCGGTCCCCGTCGTCGCGCCGTCGCTGGAGCTGTCGCCGATGACCGAGACGGAGTTGCCCGAGGCCGTGACCGGGGCGGTGACGGGTGCGATGACCTCGGTTCCGCCGAGGGTGGAGTCCGACCCGCTGGTCGTGCCGCCGCTGCCGCTTCCCGTGCCGGTGCCCGGCGAGGCGACCGTCCCTTCGGACGAGCTGTCGCCGACCACGGAGACGGCGTTGCCACCGGCGGTGACGGGTGCGGTGACGGGCGCGATGACCTGGGTTCCGCCGAGGACGGAGTCCGAGCCGTCGGTGGTGGCGCCGTTCGAGCTGCCACTTCCCGTGCCCGTGCCCGGCGAGGCGACCGTCCCTTCGGACGAGCTGTCGCCGACGACAGAGATAGCGTTGCCGCCGGCGGTGACGGGTGCGGTGACGGACGCGATGACCTGGCTGCCGCCGAGGGTGGAGTCCGAGCCGCCGGTGGTGGCGCCGTCGGTGGTGGTGCCGCCGCTCGAGGTGCCGGTCCCCGTTGTCTGGCCGTCGCTGGAGCTGTCGCCGATGACAGAGACGGCGTTTCCCGACGCCGTGACCGGTGCGTTCACCGACACGACGCCCTGCGTGCCCGACATCAGACTGCCGTCGCCTGCCGTCTCCGCCGCGGCGGGCTCAGTCGAGCCAGCGGGCGCGCCGGCGGCGGCATCCGTCGATTCGCTGTCGCCGACGACCGATACGGAGTTGCCCGTGACCGTGACCGGCACGTTCACCGACACGATCCCCTGGGTGCCCGAACCGGCGGAATCGGAGCCGGTGGTGCTCGCCGTGCCGGAAGCCGAGGATGGCGCGGGGGCCTCGCTCGTCGAGCCGCTGCTCGACGAGTCGCCGATGACCGACACCGACGTGCCGGAGACCGTGACCGGGAGGGTGACGTCGACGACGGCCTGGCTGCCCGAGAGCAGTCCATCGTCACCGGTCGTCTCGGCCGCGTTGGCGACCGTTGCGCCGAGCAGCGTGATGCCGCCGGCGAGAAGCGTGCCCAGGAGGGCGCGCTTGCAGAAAGTGCGCATGGTGTTCCCCTTTTGTGGATTGATCGGTTCAGCGCGAGAGTGACGCGCCGCTCGGCGCGATGACGCGCCGGATCTCTGCCGCAGCCGCAAGAATGCGCGGCGCGGCGGAGCGCCCGATCAGTCGGGGGAGACGTCGGTGGAGCCGACGGGCGCCGGCGGCGCGTGCTCGCCCTCGGGACCTGCTCGGCGCACCCAGGCACGGTGTGCGGCGAGCGGGAGGAGGGCAGCGAGCGCCCAGACGCCGGGACCCGCACCACCGGGTCCCGCAGAAGACAAGGGCAGGCAGAGTCCGCCTGCGACCGTGACGAGCCCGCTCACGACAAGGGTGGCGGACGAGGCGACGACGACGGCGACGGAAGAAACGACGGATTCGGATGCCTCGACCCATGCGTCGCGCAGGCCCATGGAAAGGGCGAAGAGGGTGGCGGCAGCATCCGTCTCGGTGACGGCGACCGTCGCGCTGCCCGTGACCGACTCACCGGAGGGCTCGAGACCGCCCGGGGTACTGACGCCGTCAGGAGCGCCGACGCCGTCGGGGCGGCCGGGAAGGCCGGGAAGGAGCGGGCCGTCGCCGGGTGCGCCGGTCGGCGGTTGACCGATGGTCGCGCCGGTGTCGCCGACGGTGTCCACCGCGCCCCCGATCGTGTCGTCGACGGTGCTGCCCAGATCGTCGACGGCGTCGTCGAGGCCGACGTCGGTGACGATTCCACCGACGACCGGCACCTCGGTGACGACGTCGACGACGGGATGAGTGATACCGCTCACGGTTCCGCCGGAGACGACCTCCGAGACCGGCTGGGTCACGCTCACTGCGACGTCGCCGACAGCTTGGACCACTTGGCTCACCGGTTGCTGGACGGGTTCCGGCGCCGCTGCGACCGAAGTGTCGACGACCTCGGTGACCTCGGCGGCGACGCTCGTGACGGCCTCAGTGACCGTCGTGGCAGCCTCGTCGACGGTTGCCGTCACGGTCCCGAGAGCACCCCCGAGCAGTCCTCCGTCGTTGTCGTCGGCGTGCGCCTGTGCAGGGCCGAGGCCGAGCACCAGGGAGACGACGATCCAGGCCAACGCGGTACCGGCTCCGATGAGGGCCAGTCGCACGATCCTCGGCAGCTGCGAGGTTGCGATCTCCACGTTCACCTCCACACGACGAAAGAGTCGCACGTTCCGAGCGGATCGTGCGTGAGGGTGCCTGGAGTTGCGAGGGTACTACCGCACCGAAGGCCGTGTCCAGACCCGATTCCTCAGGTTTTACTGTTCCTTCTCGCCGGCGCGCAGGGGTTTGCGTGTCCGGAATTGTGCACAGGAGGGGCAGCGCAGGCGAAACCTTCAACCGTGACTTCAACCACATCGCTCTCCACAGCCTGTGCAGTTTCGGATGCCTGATCAGAGGCGGTTTCCGCGACGATTCCCCCAGGATGGACCCGAGTTGTCCACAGAGGTTGTTCACAGCCGCGACGGCGTTTCGCGCAGGCTCTCCACAGAGTTATCCACAGGCGCTGTTGCGGGTGTCGGTGGCCGTCCATAGCGTTGAGGGCGACCCACTGGGGGGCGTGCGCTTCTGTGCTGGATGCGGGAGTGCACCAGGGATCGGGACCGCTGGACGAGAGCGTCGAAGAAGCGGGATGCCGCGTCATCCCGCTGTTGGTCGTGCACTCATGAACGGCGAGCCCTTTCCGCTGCTGCCTCAAGATCTCGGACGATGGAACGAACGGTAAGGAGGACTCGCAGCCTATGTCGATCGCAGACATCTCCGAGGAGCGCATGGGGGCGCCGCGCGATTTCGAGCGCACTCCCCCGCATGACCTGCTTGCCGAACAGAGCGCGCTCGGTGGAATGCTGCTGTCGAAGGATGCCGTGGCCGACGTCATCGAGACGCTGCGTGGCACCGACTTCTACGTGCCGAAGCACGAGCTGATCTTCGAGGCGATCCTCACCCTCTACTCGCACGGTGAGCCGACCGACGTCGTCGCCGTCACCGACGAGCTCATCAAGACGGGTGAACTGCAGCGTGCCGGTGGTGCCGACTACCTGCACACCCTCACGTCGATCGTGCCCACCGCCGCGAACGCCGGCTATTACGCGTCGATCGTCTCCGAGCGCGCGCTTCTGCGTCGGCTGGTCGACGCCGGCACGCGCATCGTGCAGATGGGCTACTCGGGTCAGGGTGAGGCGCTCGACCTGGTCAACAACGCGCAGGCCGAGATCTACTCGGTCACCGGGGCCGAGCAGGCCGAAGACTACGTTCCCCTCACGATCGCGGTAGATGCCGCGGTGGAAGAGATCGAGGCCGCACGCGGTCGCGACGGCCAGATGACCGGCATCCCCACCGGCTTCTCGGGTCTCGACCAGCTCACCAACGGCCTGCATCCCGGGCAGATGATCATCATCGCCGCGCGACCCGCGATGGGTAAGTCGACGCTCGCGCTGGACTTCGCGCGCTCGGCCGCGCTCAAGCACGACATGCCCACGATCTTCTTCTCGCTCGAGATGGGGCGCAGCGAGATCGCGATGCGGCTGCTGAGCGCCGAAGGCGCGATCCCGCTCCAATCCATGCGCAAGGGCACGCTCGACTCCCGCGACTGGACGACCGTCGCCGCCACGCGCGGCCGAATCAACGACGCGCCCCTGTACATCGACGACAGCCCGAACATGACCCTCGTCGAGATCCGGGCGAAGTGCCGGCGGCTCAAGCAGCGCGCGGGCCTCAAGCTCGTCGTCATCGACTACCTCCAGCTCATGACGTCGGGAAAGCGCGTAGAGTCGCGCCAGCAGGAGGTCTCGGAGTTCTCGCGCGCCCTCAAGCTGCTCGCCAAGGAGCTGGGCGTTCCGGTCATCGCGCTGTCGCAGCTGAACCGTGGTGCCGAGCAGCGCGCCGACAAGAAGCCTGCCCTCTCCGACCTCCGTGAGTCGGGCTCGATCGAGCAGGACGCCGACATGGTGGTGCTCCTGCACCGCGAGGCCGCCTACGAGAAGGACTCGCCCCGCGCCGGCGAGGCCGACCTCATCGTCGCCAAGCACCGCAACGGCCCCACCGACACCATCACCGTCGCGTTCCAGGGCCACTTCTCGCGCTTCACCGACATGGCCCCGGGCGACTTCGGGTAAGTGTCGTAGTTCCCGGCTCCTCGCGGTGCTCATCCTCGTCCTCGGGTGATGAGCGACGGGCCTGCATGGCCCAAGGGGATGAATTAGACGGTGATGAGGACCGCAACGCGACGAACCCGGCGCGGGTATCAGCGGGACGCTCAAACCAAGTGCTTGGAGCAATTGCGCACTGCCTGTTGAGGACCTTCAGTTCGATCTGTGGAGAATCCTGGGAACCGCGAGCGTTGGCAGGACACCTACGGCTGGTGGATCACCAACCCGCACCGTGCGATTGGAACTGGGAGAAGGACATATGGAAGCGAAGGCGTCCAGAGGCGTGCTGGCAACGATCTGGGGCCTCGTGCTCGTCGGCGTGGTCCTCCTCATCTGGTGGGCGTTCGCGGTCTACGCCTACGGGATCGAGGTCGACGAGCACGCGCTCGCCCCCACGAGCAGACCCGGCGACGTCGCACTGTTCGCGCTCGGAGTGCTCAGCCTGGCGGCCGCAGCGCTGCTACCGATCCTGGACCGCAGGCGGGTTCAGCACCGCCTCTGAGGCACAGCTTCAGGCGGAGCAAACCGGTGGGCACACCACTGAACACTCGGCGTGCGGATCCAACGCATGATCCGATTAGCGAAGGGTCTACCGTGGCCGTATGACCGCCGCCAGCGAGCCGCAGAAGACCCAAACCCTCCTATCGGAGATCTTTTCCGCTGCGCACAGTCGCGACGTGGTCGCATACGCGTTGAAGGAATGCAATGATCCCGCGATCTTCGTAAACCTGCCTCTCGGCGACCCTGGTCCGGTTTACGGATGGGTCGGCTACTGGCACACTGGGGACGCTCAGAGCACGGGAACGCGTCCTCATACGGTTGTCGCGACGGCGCCCGAAGGAGAGATTGGCCGGCTCCGCGCAAGAGTCCGGCAGTCTTATGGGCTCCCTCACGTGACGACCGTCTTGCGCGACGGGGTAGCCGTGGTCGTTGCTTCCACATCCGAGGCCGCACCGGATACGCCGCCCGAGCGCGTCTCGGACGTGGGACCATTCCTAGACCGATGGCTCGAGTTGGCTAGTCAGGCGGACTGACAATGGTGAGCGGGTGCCTTCGCCACAGCGACGGCACCCGCTCTCCGCTGGACAGACGTTCTGCCCGCCGAAAACAACTAGAGCTTGTGGACTGGCTCCGAGACGTAGACATTGCAACTGAGCGTCCACCCGGCAATCGTCACCCACCCCGACATTGTGGCTCCGAACTTTTTCCCGTTCATGGCGTAGCCGACGTTGAGTTGACTGCCGTAAAAGCTCGTCCCCCAGAACGGGCCGAAGTCGTACTTACTGCCGGCAAACGTTGGACCCCACCACACGTGCAGTCCGCGACCCGTGATGAAGCCCTGACTGGAGTGCAGTGCGTAGTGGATGTTCGCGCGCCCACCCGACTGACCGACGTTGATGACGGCCGTGCCGCAGTTGTTGTTGTTGATGGCTGTAGGCGTGACGCCGCCCGCCAGAGCCGCAGTGCCGGTGATGGGCTCGTTGATGCCACACATCTGGATTCGCCCGGCGATCGCCTTCCGCCGGTCAGCCTCGGTGAGTTCGCCACAGTTCCACTCCATCACGACGGTGACAGAAGTGTCGGATGCACTCGGGTCCTCAGTCTTTCCCGTCCAGATACTCGCTGCGCTTGCCGGGCTCACCGTCGATACGTTCAACGCGAGTACGGCAGCGACCACCGCGAGCGGGCGAAGCACCCGTCCCAGTCGACCTTCTCTCAGGGACGCCAGCGGGGTTACAGCTTTCATGATTCGTAGATTCACCTTTCGTGCTTAGGACGCCGACATGGTGGTGCTCCTGCACCGCGAGGGCGCCTATGAGAAGGACTCTCCGCGCGCTGGCGAGGCGGACCTCATTGTCGCCAAGCACCGCAGCGTCCCACAGACCCATCACGCCTCAACGCCTTCTGCTGAACCAATTGGTGCGGAACAGGCGAACCATCCCGCCGATGAATTCGACGGCTGCCTCCAGGAGGTCACCGATCATCTATGGAGCGTCCTCACGCTGGGTCCACCCGCCATGAGCCTCGTCGTTGAATTTCCGCCAGCCCGAGCCACGGGAACAGCAGAGCGATGAGCACCCAGATCGCCTTTGCGGTTCCTGTGGCGGTCCGATTGCGGGCGATACTCACAGTCGTGATGACGAAAGGGATGATCCAGACGAAGGAGAGGATGATCACGTGCCATCCGTTGAGATTCCCGAGCACGCGCTCAGCCTGGCACAGCCTCTATGCGCCGCATCCCCTTGAGGGTCAAGCGCCGACCGCTCGACAGCCTCGGCACTGTCTTACAGGCCCGGCGTCTCTTTGTCGCGCGTCTTCAGAGAGATCTCTACGCGCAGCAACAGATTCACCCCCCAAATCATTCGCCCAGCCCGCAACGGCCAGCAACGGCGCATCCGCTCAGCGCTTCGGTTTGTCGCTGCCGCGCCCCACGAGATTCCCCGGCGGTGCGGGGAAGGGCCCGCCCGGGTAGAGCTGGTTCGCGGTGGCCTGGATGTCGCGCGCGATCGGGAGACGGAGCGTCGACAGGATCCGGCCGTTGTACGAGGCGCGGAACACATCGCCCTCGCCGATGGCGTTGCCCGCCCACACGGCCGTCGTCACCCGCGTGCTGGATTCGACCAGCCAGGTCTGGATCTGCTCGTGGGTACCCGTCTTGCCGAGCATCGGCGTGCCGTCGTTCGGGTTGCCGGCCGCGCCGGTGCCGCCGGGCACCATGACGCCCTGGAGCGCGAACGCCGCCGCGGCTGCAACCTCGGGACTGATGGCACGAGAGCACCGGTCGCCGGGAACCGGGAGCTCCTGGCCGTCCGCGTTGACCACGCGCTCGATCGTGCGCGGCACGCAGTAGACGCCGTTGTTGGCGACGGTGGCGAACGCCGCGGCCAAGGTGACCGGCGCGATGTTGTTGGTGCCGATGATCGCGGCCGCCCCATCGATGTCGATCGGCGCGCCGGTGCCGCGGGTCACGCCCATGCGCGCCGCGACGTTCTCGATGTCGCAGAGGTCGAGCTTCTCGGCCATACCGAGGAATCCGCTATTCAGTGATTGCGCCGTGAACTGCATCGGCGTCCCTACGTAGCCCTTGACGCCCCCGAAGTTGCGCACGACGTGGTTCTCGCGATTCACCCATGTGCCTTCGCAGTGGTCGCGGAGCCGCGGGATGGCGCGCAGGGTGCCGTCGACGGTCTCGAACAGCGAATGGCCCGTCTCGAGCCAGTCGATGAGGGTGAACAGCTTGAAAGTCGACCCGGTCGGGAAGCCGTCCGAGACGCCGTGCACCGAGTCTCCCGCGTACACGAGGGAGGTGTAGACGGGATCGCTCGCGGCGAGGTCCGCGTCCTCCGTGAACCGGTTGTTCTGGCTGATCGCGAGGACGCGTCCCGTGCTGGTCTCGATGCTGACCGAGGCCGACCCGAAGTTCATGCCCGAGACGGTCGCCGGCGCGTAGAACTGCATCGCCCCCTGCGACGCGTTCTGCAGGCGCCAGTCCAGCGTGGTGTAGATGTTCAGGCCCTCGCGCGTCAGCGACCGCTGTCGCTGCTGCGCACTGTCACCGAAGGCGGCCGCGTACGCGGGGTCCGACCGCACGGTGTTCACGACGTACTGGCAGAAGAAGGGTGCGCCCGTCGCCGCGCAGCCCGTGAGCGCCGGCTGTATCGCAGGAACGATCGGCTCCGCCGCCGCTGCGACGTACTGGTCGTCGGTGATCCGTCCGTCTTCGCGCATCCGGTCGAGCACGTAGAGCTGGCGTCCCTTGGTCGCGCTGTAGGCGTCCCCGGCGGCCAGGTACTGCTCCGGGGTGATCTTGCCGTCGGCGAGCAGCGAGTCCAGGCCTGCGAGCGTGCCGGGGGTGACGTCGTCGACCGATCCGTCGCCCGCCTTGTTGAAGGTGCTGCCGTCGTCGCCGAAGATCGAGCCGCCGGGCCGGTCGATGCGGAACGTGTTGGGGTTCTGCACGATGCCGGCGAGGGTGGCCGCCTGGCCCAGCGTGAGTCGCGCAGACGTGGTGCTGAAGTAATAGCGGGCCGCGGCCTCGACGCCATAGGTCGTGCCGCCGAAGTTGGCGATGTTGAGGTAGCCGAGCAGGATGTCGTTCTTGGAGTACTGCTGCTCGAGCTGCACGGCGTAGCGGATCTCCTGGAGCTTGCGCTCGTAGCCCGGCACCCCGTCCGCCTGGGTGGCTTGAACCCAGCATTCCTGCAGCACCTCGAAGCGCGACTTCGTCTCCGTCGGTGCGGCGTCGCGCTCGCAGCGCTGAACGAGCACGTTCTTCACGTACTGCTGGCTGATCGAGGAGCCGCCCTGGATCGCGCTGCCCTGGGCGTTCTTGATCAAGGCGCGGGTCGTGCCGAGGATGTCGATGCCGCCGTGCTCGTAGAAGCGGGGATCCTCCGACGCCAGGATCGCGTCGTACATGACGGGTGCGATCTCGTCGAATCTGACGGGAACCCGGTTCTGGTCGTAGAACGACGTGAGCTCGACATCCTGCCCGCTCGACGGGTCGCGCGCGTAGATCGTCGTGGGCAGCATGAGCCGATCGATCTCGAGATAGCTCGGCAGCCCCTCGAACAGCGAGACGGCCGTCCGTGCCGCGTGTCCCGTGATCGCCAGCACGGGAGTGATGGGAGCGACCAGCAGGAGTCCCGCGATCACGCTGAGTGACACGAGTCCGACCAGACCGCCCAGCACACCTGCGAGCGTGCGCTGGTACCGGGGCGCGGGTTCGCTCTGCGGAGAAACCTTTGATGACGGCTTCACGGCGGCTCCCATGTCCGGTGGGACAAAAGCATGACAGAGCGCACGCGATTGCGCGATGGGGTTCGATGCGCCGTCAGTTGGCCGATGGGGATGCCGCGACCCGGGGGCGCGGAGAGCCGGTCCCAGGCTCTTCGCGATCGGGCTGATCACCGAGCCGGGAGCGCCGCGCCGCGCTCCGGCGCTGGCTCACGCAGAGCACGAGCATGATGGCGCACGACACCAGGTAAAAGGTGTGCAGCGCCCAGATCGGACCGACCGGCAGGCTGAAGACGTAGAGCGAGTAGACGGCGTTCGCGCCGTTGATCATCCCGATGCTCGACAGGCTGTACGACGAGACATCCCGGGTGCGCAGCGCCTTGCGCACCATGGGCAGGTTGCTGACCGCGAACACGACGGTCGCGACCGTGCCTGCGATCAGCGGGATGTCCATGACTCCGACGGTAGGCGTCGGCATCCCTGGTCCGCGTCGGCAGAAATGACCAACTTCGCCGGCGCGCGCGTATGGGTCATCCTGTGTAGACGCGCGGCACCTGCCGGCGGCCGGCCCCGATCAGACGAGCCCGTTCTCATACGCGTAGGCGGTCGCGGCCGCACGCGTCGAGAGTCCGAGCTTGCCGAAGATGTTCGCGAGGTGACGTGCGACCGTCTTCTCGCTGAGCGACAGCTTCGCACCCACCGCGCGGTTGGTGAGCCCCGTCGACACCAGCCGCAGCACCTCGAGTTCACGCGGCGTCAGGGCGGCGGAACGGCGACCGGCCGTCACGGCGTCCAACTCGGCGAGGGCGGGGTCCGCGCCGAGCGAGCGGAAAACGGCGCGCGCCGTATCGAACTGGGCCGCCGCCTCGGCCCCCTCGCCCGTGGAATGCAGCGCGCGCCCGACGAGCACGCGGCACCGCGCCGCCTCGTATCGAGCATCCAGCCGCGTCCAGAGGTCCACGGCGGACCGCCCCGGTGTCACGGCCGCGTCGGACTGCCCCTCGGCGATCAACACCCGGGCCTCGGCGGCCTCGACGATCGCGTCGAGCATCGGGGTGCGAGCGGCACGGCGACCCGCCGAGAGTTCATCGAGTCCCCGGCGAGCCGCTGCCGCATCACCCGCGGCGACCTCGATCTCGATCAGCGCCGGCAAGAGGAAGCACCGCGTGAACGGATCGGCGCCGGCCACGCTGCGCCGGATCTCCTCCTGAGCGCGCTGCGTTCTCCCCGCAGCGAGATGGAGCAGAGAGACTCCCGGCTCCGCCTCCCACCCTGATTCCGCCGCGCGCCGGTACGACTCCTCGGCCGAATGGAAGGCGCCCCGTAGCCGGCCCAGTTCGGCGAGCTGGTATGGCGCGCCCCAGACCGCGCGATAATCGCCCGCCCGGAAGCGCGACAGGGCGAGTTCTGCTGCGGTGGATGCCTCCCCCCAGGCCCCGCGGATCAGCAGGAGCGCGGCCTTCAGCGCCTGGCACTGCCCGCTGAAGGTGATGAGTTCCGGCTGCGCGCTGCACCATCGGTCGAGCACGGCCGTCCACGCTGTGGCGCGCTCCAGGTCGAACGCGAGGAGGGCGTCGGAGATCATGGCGCACGCGAGGGTGCCCGTGACCACGGGTGTGATGTCGCCGGCGGCGATCGCCGTCATGCACCAGTCGAAGCAGGCGAAACCGTCCCCGATCTCGCCGATCTCGATCAGCGACTTGCCGAGCCCGAGCCTCGCGTTCGCCGCGAGTTCCCGGTCATCGTGCGCATCCGCGATCGCGAGGATCTCGCGGAATCGCTGCGCCGCGTCTGCGGGATTCCCGCTGCCGAGCTGCCCGACGGCAGGCGCCAGTCGCGCGAACCCGGCCAGCGCGCCGGGCCGCGGCATCCCGTTCACGATCCGCATCGCGCGTGCAGCCCACGCCACGCTGTTGGTGAAGTCGCCCAGCTCGATCATCTCGAGTGCCAGCCAGCCGGCGGAGCCCACGGCGCCCGCCGCGTCCGCTGTCGCGAGGTGCGCCGAGTAGGCGCGCGTCAGCGCGTCGACCGATGCCCGCGGCTCGCCACGGAGCAGTGTCACCTTCCCGAGAAGGTCGAGATCGGATGCCGCGAGCTCTCCTCGCGCGTCGGCGCGGCTGAGCAGCTCGAGCGCGGCGGCCCAGCGGAGGTCGGCCGCCGCCGAGCGGCCCGCGTCGCGGTCACTGGACGAGCCCATGTCGCTCCCGCGCCGGTCACAGCCGCACCGGATGATGCGGCGTGCGCCGATCGTGCCGGAACGGTACCGCCCCTCCGTCGGACCGCGCAAGGGCGCGTGTGCGGCCGGGGCCACAGGCTAGGGTGGCGCAATGGTGCTGGCGGGCAGGCGATGACCGGGGATGCACCGCGCGAGCGGTGGCGACTGTACGTGGACGGCCTCGCCTTCCGCGTCATCGCCTCACGAAGCGGCACGGATCGGCCCGCCGTCGTCCTGGTGCATGGGATCGGCGCCTCGCACCGATACCTCTCGCGTCTGCACGACGTTCTCGCCGAGGACCGGACGGTGTTCTCGATCGACCTGCCCGGTTTCGGCGGCCTGCCCAAGCCGGATCGTGACGTCGATGTGCCGACGATGGCCGCCGCCCTGGCGACCGTCGTCGCATCGCTGGATGCGGGTGCCGTGGTGCTCGTGGGTCACTCCATGGGCTCGCAGTGGGTCGTCGAGCTCGCTGTGGCGCGACCGGAGCTGGTGACCCACGTAGTCGCCATGGGCCCGGTCGCCGATGCCCGGCACCGCACGATGCTCGCGCAGACGATCGCGCTGGCGCGCGACACGCTCGGTGAGCCCCCCCTGGTGAACGCGATCGTCTTCTCCGACTACCTGCGGTGCGGGGTCCCCTGGTACCTCACGCAGCTGCGCCACATGCTGTCATATCCGATCGAGGACCGGGTCGCAGAACTCACCCGCCCCCTGGTGCTGATCCGGGGTTCGCGCGATCCGATCGCCGGGATGGAGTGGTGCCGTCTGCTCCGCGACCGGGCGGGCGGGGGGCGCGCAGCATCCCTCGCTCTCATCCCGGGCCAGCACCACGTCGCGCAGCACTCGGCACCGCGCGCCGTCGCCTCAGCGATCCTCGCTCACGTGGACCGGGTGACGGATCCCACCGCCGCACAAGAATGAAAATGTTGTGAAAAACCCCAAATTCATCGGTGAATGGGTATCGCAACCCCGAATCGATTCGATAGTCTGATCGCCTGCTGCTCGTCCACGACATCGCCACGTGGTCGCAGCATCCGTCCCCTCCGTCTTCTCGCTCGAGAGTCGCCTTCATGACCACCGCCCTGACGACGGGCCGCCCGTGGCGCGTCATCGTCGTGTTCGCCGTGCCGCTCCTCGTCGGCAGCGTCGTCCAGCAGCTCTATCAGTTCGTCGACGCCATCGTCGTCGGCCGCCATCTGGGCGTCGACGCGCTCGCCGCCGTGGGCGCGACCGGCAGCATGCTCTTCCTGCTGCTCGGGTTCGCGTGGGGCCTCACCTCGGGGTTCGCGATCCCGACGGCGCAGGCGTTCGGCGCCCGCGACCATGCCGCGGTGCGGCGGTCGGTCGCGGCGGGAACGATCCTCACGGGCGTGTGCACCGTGCTGCTCACCGTCGGCGCCCCGCTCCTGGCCGAACCGCTGCTCGAACTGCTGCAGACGCCCGCCGAGCTGATGGAGGACGCCGTCGTCTTCGCGCAGATCAGCTTCCTCGGCGCCGGCGCGATGATGTTCTTCAACTACCTGTCCGCGATCATCCGGGCGATCGGCGACTCGCGGACGCCGCTGGTCTTCCTCACCCTCGCCTGCGCGCTCAATGTCGTGCTCGTCGTCCTCATGGTGGGCCCGTTCGGCTGGGGCGTGGGCGGCGCGGCCCTCGCGACCGTGGTCTCGCAGGCGATCTCCGTGCTGTTGTGCCTGGAGTTCGTGCGTCGACGGATGCCGGCGCTCCACGTGCGCCGCGGTGACTGGCGCGTCACCCGAACCGACCTCGCTCGTCATCTGCGCCTCGGTGTGCCGATGGGCTTCCAGGCGTCGATCATCGCGATCGGAACGCTGGCAGTGCAGGTCGCGCTCAACCGCCTCGGAGCGGAAGCGGTCGCGGCGTACACCGCTGCAGCGCGCGTGGACGCTCTCGCCCTCACCCTCCTGCAGTCGCTGGGACTCGCCGTGTCGATGTTCGTCGCCCAGAATCTGGGCGGCGGACGGCCGGACCGCATCCGCCGCGGCGTGGTCCAGGCGACGTGGGTCGCGGTGGTCTCCGCGATCGCGCTCGGGATCCTCCTCATCGCCTTCGGCTCGGCGATCGTCGAGCTGTTCGTCGGCGACGGGTCGCCCGAGGTCGTCGCGCTCGCGGCGCAGATGCTGGCCATCAACGGCGCGTCGTACTGGATTCTCGGGATCCTGTTCGTCCTCCGCGGAGCGCTGCAGGGCCTGGGACACGCGCTCATCCCCACGGTCACGGGAGTCATCGAGCTCTTCATGCGCGTGGGCGCCGCCGTCGTGCTGGGCGGCATCTTCGGGTTCATCGGCGTGGCCGCGAGCAACCCGCTGGCCTGGCTCGGCGCGGTCGTCGTCCTTGTGCCCGCCTACGTCCGGGCGCACCGAGAGCTCTCGGAGGCGCCGATCACGCCGATGCTCGCCACGCCGACGACGCCGATCGCGGTCATCGGCCCCACCGACGGCTCGATGGTCGTCGACGCGGTCGTTACGCAGCCCATCGTCCTGCCGTCGGTCGAGAAGGATGCGCCGAGGCGTCACCGCCGGTTCGCCGGCATCCCGCTCCGCGATCGGCGCCGGACCCGCCGCTGAGCGAATCGCAGGGCCCGACGAGGGGCGGGCACGACGATGCCCCGGGTCCACGGGATCCCGGGGCATCGTCGCGGTCAGATCACCTGTCGTCGGTGAACACGTCCTTCACGTCGTCGCCGACCTTCTTGATCTTGGCGCTGGCCTGGTCGGCCTTGCCTTCGGTCTCAAGGCGCTCGTTGTCGGTCGCGTCTCCGACCGCCTCCTTCGTCTTGCCCTTCGCTTCTTCCAGGTTGTGTTTGATGTCGTCGTCCAGACCCATAATGGATCTCCTTTCATCGATGGTGAGAGGCGCTCAGTAGCCCGCGGCGGCGAGACCCACGCGGTCGACGCGGCGGTGGTAGCGCATGCCGGTCATGCCGCCGAGGACGGCCGCGACGAGCGTGATCACCGCAGCGCCGACAGCGGTGAGGATGCCCGTGAGGGAGGCCGTGTCGGCGGTCACGGGGATCCGCGGGAAGATGTCGACGTTCGCCAGAATGTCCCACTGGCTTCCCGCGACCGCCGTGATGACCGCCACGAGGATCGCGATCGCCACGGCCCACAGCCACACGGCGAGACCCTGCTTCGCGCCGCTGAACCGCGCCATGCGGCCGGCGACGTACCCGCCGGCGAAGTAGGCGATGAAGAGCACCAGTGCGATGGCGATCGCGCCGATGATCGTTGCGGCGCCCATGTTCTGGGTCGCGGCCTCGGCCGCGTCGTCGACGGCGGCCGGCGAGGTCAGTCCGATAGCCGCGCCGATGGCCGCGACCACGGCGGTCAGCACGACCAGCGCGCCGAGGGCCGTGAGCCACCCGAAGAATGCGGATCCGAACTTCATGCCGCCGAAGCGCTCGCGCTCCCGCTGGGCGACCACCTGGTGCAGGGGGGCCTCCCGGTTGTCGGGCACGCCATCCGCGTCGCGGTCACGTGCCACGGCGTCCCCGCGCGCGGCGGGGTAGACGTCACGCGTCACCTCGCGGTCGTCGCGTATGCCGTCGCCGTCGACGTCGAGCGGCCGCGTGCGATCGCGTTCCAGGTCTGCGTCGGATCTCGGCGGTACCGTCGTGCGGTCCCGGTTGTCGTCGGTGCTCATGGGGCGAAGCTAGGCCGAAGCGCCGCGAACGATCAGGCGCTTGCGCGACGACATTCTGCGAGGTAACCTCCCCGGTTTCGGGCGTACCGGTGGCCCCCGCGTCCCCGCGGAGCGGACGAGAGCACAATGGCGGGTATGGATGCCACCACCCCACTCCTGCGCACCGAGATGCCGCCGCCCAGCTACGTCATGTCGGCGGAGGGGTACCAGCTGGCGACGTACTCGTGGGGCGAGCCCGACGCCGACACGGTGCTCTGCGTGCACGGGTTCGCGTCGAGCTGTCGCGACAACTGGGTCGAGACCGGCTGGGTGCGCATGCTCACGGGCGCCGGCTACCGCGTGATCGGCGTCGATCAGCGCGGCCACGGCGCGAGCGACAAGCCTCACGACGCCCGCGCGTACTCGATGGGCGCTTTCGTCGCCGACCTCATCGCCGTGCTCGACACCTACCTGCTCGACGCAGTCCGCTACGTCGGCTACTCGCTGGGAGCCCGAGTGGGCTGGCAGCTGGCGGTCGACGCGCCCGAGCATGTGGGTCGTGCCGTGCTGGGCGGCATCCCGGACGGTCGCCCGCTCGGCCGCCTGCGCATCGAGCAGGCGCGCGCATATGCCGAGAAAGGCATACCCGTCGAAGACCGGGTGACGCACAACTACGTGACCCTCGCAGAGCGCGTGCAGGAGAACGACCTGCGCGCACTCATCGCGCTCGCCGAGGGGATGCGCTTCGGCGATGCCGACCCGGATCCGGACCGCCCGCCCGTGCAGCCGGTGCTGTTCGCGACGGGCTCGGAGGACGCGATCCTCGAGCGCTCCCGCGTCCTGGCTGCAACGGCGCCGAACGGCACCTTCGTAGAGATCCCGGGCCGCCACCACTTCAACACTCCGGGCTCCCGGGCGTTCCGGGATGCGGCGCTCGACTTCCTCGGCCCCGACGCAACCGAGATCTGAGTACTCAGGCGACGGCGGCCGCGACCAGCTCGGTGATCTTCTTCTCGATCGCGGGCGTCCACCGCAGCACAGCGAACCCGGTGGGCCAGAAGTCGCCGTCGTCCAGATGAGCGGACTCGTCGAACTGGATGGTCGCGTAGCGCGTCTTGAACTTCGAGGCCGGCTGGGTGAACACGACGACCTTGCCGTTCGCGTTCGCGTAGGCGGGGAACCCGTAATACGTCTTGGGCACGAGGCCGGGCGCGGCCGCTGACACCACCTTGTGCAGACCCTCGGCGATCTGCCTGTCGGTGCCGTCGAGCTTGCCGATCGCCTCGAGCACCTGGGCGGTGCCCGCCTCGCGGCTCTTGCCCGCCTTCGCCTGGTCGCGCAGCTCCTTCGCGCGCTGCTTGACCGCCTCGCGCTCCTCCTGCGACAGCCCGTCCGATGCCGTCTTCGCCATGACGCTCCTCCTCACGTTCTCGGGCCCCGGCGGCCCGTGCTCCCACGCTACTGACGCCCTCGCAGCCGTGCTTCTCCATTCCTGCTCGATGACCCGCGCCGATCCGCACGGGTCGCCCGGTCCGATCCTTGAACGGCGGCGTCCGCGCCTCTAGCGTGAGGTGACCCGACTTGGAGGAGCGTCCATGACCTCGCCCGCCGCCCCCGACGAGATGCACGCCATCTCGAGCGACACGCGCCACACCGTCGAAGACGTGCTCGAGTACGCGCGGCGGCGTGCGCTGTACGAGAACGTGCCGCTCGACAAGCCGCTGACCCCGCGCGACCTCGAGCGCCTCGCCTCCGGGTCGATCAGCCCGGAGGGCATCGGCTCCCGCCGTGCCATCGCGCTCTTCGAGAACGTGCTCGCACCCGCCTGCGTGTCGACCGACCACCCCGGCTATCTGTCGTTCATCCCGTCGGCGCCCAGCAAGGCCTCGCTCGCGTTCGACCTGGTGGTGTCGGCATCCGCGATCTACGGCGGCTCGTGGATGGAGGGCGCGGGCGCCGTCTACGCCGAGAACGAGGTGCTGCACTGGCTGGCACGCGAGTTCGGGCTTCCGGCGGGCGCCGGCGGCGTGTTCGTGCAGGGCGGCACGATCGGCAACCTCTCGGCGCTCGTGACGGCACGGGATGCTGCGCGCCGGCGCGCAGCGGAGGCGGGACGCACGCCCCCGTCACGCTGGGTGGTGGTGTGCAGCGCCGAGGCCCATTCCTCCATCGCCTCGGCGGCGGCCGTGATGGACGTCGATGTGGCGACCGCTGAGGTCGACGCGAACGGGCGCCTGCATGGCGACGCCGTCGCCCGGGTGCTCGACGCGCACGGCGACGCCGTGCTCGCCGTCGTCGCCACGGGCGGCACCACCAACTTCGGCATCGTCGACGACATCGCGAGCGTCGGCGCCGTCGCCCGCGAGCGGGGGGTGTGGTTCCACGTCGACGGGGCGTACGGTCTGGCCGCGATGCTCGTCGAGCGCACGCGCCCGGCGTTCGCGGGAGTCGAGCTCGCCGACTCGCTCATCGTCGACCCGCATAAATGGCTGTTCGCGCCCTTCGACGCCTGCGCGCTCATCTACCGCGAGCCCGCCCTGGCGCTGTCGGCGCACACGCAGAAGGCCGAATACCTCGACACGATCACCGGCAAGCCGGACTGGAACCCGTCCGACCTCGCGATCCAGCTCACCCGCCGAGCCCGCGGCCTGCCGCTGTGGTTCTCGCTCGCGACCCACGGCACCGACCAGTACCGCGCCGCCATCGAGTACGGCATCGATCTCGCCCGCCGTATCGCCGATGAGATCGAGGCGCGCGACGGCCTGTCGCTCGTGCGCGATCCGCAGCTGTCGGTCGTCGTGTTCCGGCGTGAGGGGTGGACGCTGGGCGACTACGAGGCATGGTCGGATCGCCTGCTCGAGGAGCAGCACGCGTTCGTGGTGCCGAGCTCCCACGCCGGCGAGCCGGTGCTGCGCTTCGCGATCATCTCGCCGCTGACGACTTTCGAGCTCCTGACGGCCATCCTCGACACCCTCGACTGAGGCATCCCCGGGGCACCCTGCTCGACGAGATCAGGAGATCCGGCCTATGCAGGACGAACCGCAGCCGATCGTCCTGTCCTCGCGAGATCTCCTGATCTGGCGGGGGTATCGTGCCATATGGGGCGCCGGGGGAACGGAGCCCGGAAGCTCCCAGCCGCAACGCACGTAGACTGGAGGCATCCGTTCTCCCGCGGGAGAACCCGCCCTCCGCAGGATCACCGTGACCCCAGCCGCTTCCCGCACGTTCGCCGTGCGCCACGTGCAGCTCGCACGCGCCGCCTTCGCGACCCTCGCGGCGCTCATGATCACCTTCTCGCCCGATCACTCGGCCGGCGTGGGCAGCGCCGTCTTCAGCGGCTTCGCGATCGCGACGGGGATGGTCCTGCTGCTCGCCGTCTGGCTCGTCTACCCCGCCGGTCGTCGCTGGCCCGCGGCTGCCCTCGGCGGCCTCACCGTCGTCGCCGGCATGGCGAGCGGCCTCTACCCGCTCCGCACCGTCGCCGGGTACTTCGCCATCGTCATCGCGTGGGCGCTGCTGTCCGGCGTGGTGGAGACGATCGCCGGATGGCGGGGCCTCGCCGGGCGGCGCGAGAGGCGCGAGATCGTGCCGGGCGTCCCCGACGCGCGACCGCCCGCCGCACTCGGACCGCGCTCGGAGAGTCGCGATGCGGTCGTCGTCGGCGCGATCACGGTGCTGCTGGGCATCGCGCTGCTGTTCGTCCAGCCCGCCTACGCGCTCGACTACACCATCGAAGAGGCGCGCGCGACGTTCACGCTCACGGGCATCACGATCGGCGTGGGCCTGTTCGGAGGCTACGCCGCGATCATCGCGGTGTACCTCGCCATCGCCGGCTTCTCGCCGAGGCCGGACGAGCCGGCCGACCCGGACAACACTCCGGCGGCAGCATCCGCGCCCGCCGACCCCACCCCGCAGAAGGACTCCGCGTGAGCCACGAAAGCCCCACCCGCCGCGACCTCCTGAGGCCCCTGCAGCTGCTCGGCCTCGCGTTCGGCGCGGCCTTGTTCGCGGGCGTCGTGACCCTGGTGTCGATGGGCTTCTTCCAGCAGCGCGCGTCAGGCGAGGCCGAGCGTGCGGTCGTCACCGCCCTCGTCATCGCCGGAGTCAGCTTCATCGCGGTGCTTCTCATCGTCTCGCTGCTGCTCCTCGCCGTCGACCCGGCCCAGATCACGAAGCAGGTCGACCGGCCCGTGCTCCTCGACGAGTCCGCCGACAAGGCCGAGCCCGCGAAGCCCGCCAAGCCCGAGCCGGGCGCGAATCCGGATGCTGCGGCACCCGGCGATCCGAAGGCCTGAGGCTCGCCGGACTCGAACCGGCTCGTCGAGCGTCCGGAGGTCAGCCGAGCTCGTCGACGAGCTTCGACGCGAGGCCGTCGTAGGTCGCGGGGGTCAGGGCGAGGAGGCGCTGCTTGGCGTCCTCGCCGATGTCGAGGCCCCGCACGAACTCCGCGAGCTCGGGGGCGCCGACGCGTCGGCCGCGGGTGAGGTCCTTGAGCAGCGCGTACGGGTCGCTGATCTGCGAGCGGCCGGCGGCGATCTCGGCCCGCACGACGGTCTGGATCGCCTCGGCGAGCACCTCCCAGTTCTGGTCGAGGTCGGCCAGGAGGACGTCCTCGGCGAGGGAGATCTCCGTGAGTCCGCGCTGCAGGTTGTCGAGTGCGAGCAGCGAGTGCCCGAACGCCACGCCGATGTTGCGCTGCGTCGTGGAGTCGGTGAGGTCGCGCTGCAGGCGGCTCGTGACCAGGGTCTGCGAGAGGGTCGAGAACAGTCCCCCCGCGATCTCGAGGTTCGCCTCGGCGTTCTCGAACCGGATCGGGTTGATCTTGTGCGGCATCGTCGACGAGCCGGTCGCACCCGCCACCGGGATCTGGGTGAAGTACCCGATCGAGATGTACGTCCAGATGTCGGTGGCGAGATTGTGGAGGATGCCGCCGGCGTGCCGCACGCGGTCGTACAGCTCGACCTGCCAGTCGTGCGACTCGATCTGGGTCGTCAGCACGTTGAAGTCGAGACCGAGGCCCTCGATGAACGCACGTGAGACCTCGATCCAGTCCTCGTCGGGAGCGGCCGACAGGTGGGCCGACCACGTTCCGGTGGCACCCGAGAACTTGGCGAGGTACTCGCCGCCTTCGATCTGATCGGCGACGCGGTTCAGCCGCCAGGCGAAGACGCCGAGCTCCTTGCCCATCGTCGAAGGGGTCGCGGGCTGCCCGTGGGTGCGCGAGAGCATCGCAGCGTCGCGGTGGTCGACGGCGAGCTGCGTGAGGGCGGCGATCACGGCACGCAGCTTCGGCAGCCACACCCGCTGCACCGCACGCTGCACCGTGAGGGCGTAGGAAGTGGAGTTGATGTCCTCGCTCGTGCACGCGAAGTGGGTGAGTTCCGCGATGGCGTCGAGCCCGAGCGTCGAGAGGCGGTCGCGCACCAGGTACTCGACGGCCTTGACGTCGTGACGGGTCACCGCCTCCTTCTGGGCGAGCCAGTCGATCTCGGCCTGGCCGAACTCGAGGTAGAGCGCGCGCAGGCGTTCCTTGTCGGCGGCGGCCAGCGGCGACGTGCCGAACAGCGAACGGTCGGTGAGGGCGATGAGCCACTCGACCTCGACCTCGACGCGGGCGCGGTTGAGGCCGGCCTCCGAGAGGTACTCGCCGAGCTCGCCGACGGCGGGGCGGTAGCGGCCGTCGAGAGGGCTCAGGGGCTGCGGGGGAAGAGAAGACATTTGGCTCCCGTCGGTCGCATCATGACGACCGTCGATCCGGCGTCACGACACCGGGCGGATGGCGGGTTCGAGTTGCCGGAAGAGCGCCCGGCTCGCGCTCTCGATCATACCGAGCACTTCGTCGAACATTCCGGGGCCGGCATAGTAGGGGTCGGGGACGTCCAGGCTCCGGGCCGCGGGATCGAACGACATCAGGAGCGCGATCTTGTCGGCGTCGCCCTCGGTGCGCGCCCATCCCCGGAGGATGCGCTCGTGGCTGCGGTCGAGCGCCACGACCAGGTCGCTGCGGGCGAAGTCGGCGTGCGTGAACTGACGTGCCCGGTGCTGGGTGCCGTCGTAGCCGGCACGCTCGAGCGCCTCGATGGTGCGCTGGTCGGCCTGCTCGCCCACGTGCCAGTCGCCGGTTCCGGCGCTCGTCGAGGCGACGCGGTTGCCCAGGCCCGCGGCATCCGCGAACCCGCGGAAGACGACGTCGGCCATCGGCGACCGGCAGATGTTGCCGGTGCAGACGAAGACGACGCGGAAGGGCGCCACGTCGCTCGCGGTCATGATCTCCATTGTGGACCGAGCCGGCACCTGACGTTAAGGAACTCCTCCTGGCGTCTTCCGGGTACGGATGCCGCTCCCCTTGCCTGTGCGCACGCGCCCCTCCTCCCCAGCCGCGGTCCCGCGCGGGTTCTGCACGTATTCCCGGCAGTCGCGGGGAGTGGCGGTGTGGCTCGGCGACGATCGACGCGTGACACTCGTTCCTTCGGCCGCCGACTCGGCCGCACACCAGCTGGCCGGCATCGCCCACGATCTCGCGCGGCTCATCGATCGGATCACGGATGCTGCCGCCCGCGCCCGCGGCCTGGCCGACGCGGTCCACTGGCAGGCGAAGGCTGCCACGGCGTTCCATGACCGGACGACGAGGTGGGCGGGTGACGTCTCAGGACTCCGCTGCGTCGCCGAGACGGCACGGCTCGAGGTCGCTCGCGCACGGGACCGCGCAGCGTTCGCCGACTCGTTCACCCGTCTCTTCGCGGGGGCATCGCGATGACAGAGGGAGGTCCCCCTCGCATCAACGCGGATCCCGGTAGCGTGACGGAGCCCGGGCGATCCGGTCCCGCCGAGGGCAGCATCGCCCTCCTCGCCGCCAACTGGCCGCGTGTCGACGACGGTCTTCAGATCCGCGCGGGTGGCGCGGTCGCGGTGGACACCGCGACGCTGTCGGCGACGGCGCTGCGGTTCGACGCCGTGCGGGACGAGCTCGCCGAGATCGGGGAGCGCCTCCGAGGGCTGCAAGCCGCGCTGGCCGGGCTGACCGGCTGCGGCGGAGACGCGGGGGCGTCGGCATCCGTTCTCGCCACCAAGCTCGACGAGGCCCGTGCAGAGGGTGACGCGATCGCGCGGGCGCTGCGCGACGCCGCGCGCGCGTACGAGATGGTCGACCTGCAGGCCGAGCACCGCGCGGCCGTGCTGGCGGGCGACGGTGACCGCGCCGCACGCCTCGACGCGCGGCTGACCGCGATGGCCGAGGAGCATCCCGACGCGTGGCGGATGGCGCTGGGCGCCGAGTTCGGGCACGCCGTCATGTGGCCGTCGGAGCTCGTGCGGCAGGCGACGCAGTGGGGCACGGTCATCGGCGACGGGTTCGGCGATCCGGGCGCGATCGTCGGCGGTGCCGGGGCGGGCGTCCTGACGCTGGGGGCGGCGACGGTCGTCGGCCTCGCAGGCACCGGCCGTCTCGCCCGGGACGCGCGGCTCTCGGGGTCGTCCGGGCCGGTCACCGTCACGCCCGTGACGCCGGCGGCACCGGGCAGCGCGGCCCCGCAGAGCCTTGCGGGGGTCACCGAGCGGATACCGGGAGGCGGCGACTCGCGCGTACGTGTCGAGCGGTACACGATGCCCGACGGATCGCGGCAGTACGCCGTGTACATCGCCGGCATGCAGTCGTTCGCGCTGGGCGGCGACGACCCCTGGGACGACGAGTCGAACCTGCAGCTGTACTCCGGTGAGACATCGGACTCCTACGCCGCGACCGAGGCGGCGCTCGCCGCGGCGGGAGTGCAGTCCGGCGACGCGGTGCACGTGTTCGGGTTCTCGCAGGGCGCGATGATCGGCGCCCATCTGGCGCTCCAGGGCGATTACGACACCCGGACGCTCGTCTCGATCGGCTCTCCGGTCGACGCCGACGTCGGTTCCGGCACGCTGAGCGTGAGCCTCCGCCACACCGACGATCCGGTCGCGGGTCTCGCGGGCGGCGGACACGAGGAGGCGGTCGGGGCAGCCGGCAGCTTCGTCGCGGAGCGCGTCTCCGACCCCGCGTCCGACCTCGAGGACGCGCGGCTGCCGGCGCACCGACTGGCCGCCTATGCCGAGACGGCGGCGCTCGTCGACGCGTCGAGCGACCCCCGCGTCGACGGATTGCGGGCGGTGTTCGACACGCTCGGAGAAGCCGAGGCGGTCGAGATCACCGAGTATGCGGCGACCCGTGGCGACGGTTGAATCCGTGCTCGCGGGGACGCAGTCAGTCGTCGCGGGGACGCAGGATGATGCCGAACACCCAGTTGATCAGGGTGATGAGCACTGCCGCGACGACGCCCCACCAGAAGTCCTCGACGCGCAGGCCCCAGTTCCAGAAACTGGTGATCCACGCGGTGAGCCAGAGCAGGAACGCGTTGATGAGGAGGCCGATGAGACCCAGCGTGAGGATGTAGAGCGGGAACGCCAGCACTTTGATGACCGTGCCGATGAACGTGTTCACGAGCGCGAAGATCGCCGCGACGATCAGCAGCGTCAGGACGAGCTGCAGCGTCTCGCCCGGCGGGAACGGGATCACGGTGACCTGGAGCGCCGGGATCAGGGTGACCACCCAGATCGCGAACGCGTTGACGACGACGCGGATGAGGAAGCCCATAGTCCGCCCAGTCTTCCACGGCTCCTCGCGCGGGCCAATGGTGAGCCGGCGGACCGGGATGCGGCATCCGTCCCACTCCCAGGCACGCGCTCGTTCGTAGACTGGGCGCGTGACCGACGCTCCCCAGATCCCCGTCCGCGTGCGCCCCGAGGTCGCCGCGCTGCCGCCGTACAAGCAGGGGCGGCAGGCCGGTGCCGACGCGTTCAAGCTGTCGAGCAACGAGAATCCCTTCGATCCGCTGCCCGGCGTGGTGGAGCGCGTGCGCAACGCGACGGCGCTGAACAGATATCCGGATGCCACGGCCGCCCGCCTGCGCGAGCGCCTGGCCGCCCGGTTCGGCGTCGACATCGATTCCGTGCACATCGGCGCCGGCAGCGTCTCGATCCTCGCCCAGCTCGTGCTCGCCACGTCTGGTCCGGGCGACGAGGTGATCTACGCCTGGCGGTCTTTCGAGGCCTACCCCTGGCTCGCGGTCGTCGCCGGAGCCACGGCCGTGCAGGTGCCGCTCGCCCCGGGCGCCCGTCACGACCTCGATGCGATGGCTGCCGCGATCACCGACCGCACCCGCGCCATCATCGTCTGCAGCCCCAACAACCCCACCGGCCCGATCGTCACGCAGGCCGAGTTCGACGCGTTCGTCGAGAAGGTGCCCGGCGACGTGCTCGTCATCCTCGACGAGGCGTACGCCGAGTTCGTCACCGACCCCGAGTCGGTCGACGGGCTGCGCGTGCTCGGCGGGCAGGACCACCCCAACGTCGTCGTGCTCCGCACCTTCTCGAAGGCGTACGGGCTCGCCGCCCTCCGGGTCGGGTACGCGATCGGTCACCCCCGCGTGCTGGACGCCGCGCGCAGCACCGCCATCCCCCTGTCTGTGACGTCGCACGGCGAGGAGGCGGCTCTCGCGAGCCTCGACGCCGAGGACGAGCTGCTCGAGCGCGTGCGGGTCATCGCCGACCGGCGCGACCGGCTGGCCGAGGGCCTCCGGGACGCCGGCTGGAACGTCCCCGTCGCGCAGGGCAACTTCGTGTGGCTCCCGGCCGGCGACGAGACGGCGGCGTTCGCCACGGCCTTCGAAGAGGCGGGCCTGATCGTCCGGCCGTTCGCCGGCGACGGCATCCGCATCTCGGTCGGCGAAGAGGAATCTGTCGATAAGGTCCTAGGGATCGCAGCATCCGTTGTCAAAAACCTCCCCGAAGGCCACACGGGAGTGCGGGCTAGCGTAGAACGGTGACCCCGCCTGAAGACTCGGTGACGACCGGCGCCACGGCACCTTCGCAGCCCATGCCTCCCGAAGACCGCTCACTCGTCCGCTTCCTCGAGGCGGATGGCACCTTCGCGCCCTCGTCGGCGGCGGAGCCCTACCGGGCCGCGGTCGACGCGCTGAGCGACGCCGACCTCGAGACGTTCTACCGCGACATGGCGGTGATCCGCGCGTTCGACGTGCAGGCGACGAACCTCCAGCGGCAGGGCCAGCTCGCCCTGTGGCCGCCGAGCTACGGCCAGGAGGCCGCGCAGGTCGGCTCCGCCCGCGCCGCCCGCACGCAGGACCACATCTTCCCGTCGTACCGCGAGCACGTCGTGACGAAGATCCGCGGCGTCGACCCCGTCGACATCATCCGCGTCATGCGCGGCCTGTCGCACGGCGGATGGGACCCGACCGACCCGAAGAACGGCAATACGCACATCTACACGCTGGTGCTCGGGTCGCAGACGCTCCACGCGACCGGCTTCGGCATGGGACTCGTCTTCGACGGCCGCTGCGGCACCGGTGACGCCGAGCGCGACGAGGCGGTCATCGTCTACTACGGCGACGGCGCCTCCAGCCAGGGCGACGTGCACGAGGCGATGGTGTTCGCCGCCAGCTACCGCACCCCCGAGGTGTTCTTCCTGCAGAACAACCAGTGGGCGATCTCCGTGCCGGTCGCGACGCAGTCGCGCTCCCCGCTGTACAAGCGCGGCGAGGGCTACGGCATGCCGAGCACCTTCGTCGACGGCAACGACGTGCTGGCCAGCTGGGCCGTCACCCGCGCGGCGCTCGACGAGGCTCGCGCCGGCGAGGGTCCCCGGGCGATCGAGGCCATGACCTACCGCCTGGGTGCGCACACCACGAGCGACGACCCGACGAAGTACCGCACCTCCGACGAGGAGGAGTCGTGGCGCCGCCGCGACCCCATCGCCCGCATGAGGGCGTTCCTCCTCGCGCGCGGCGCCTCGGAGGCGTTCTTCGCCGACGTGGATGCCGAGTCGCGGGCCCTCGCCGACGATGTGCGCACCCGCACGAACGCGCTCGGCGGACTGGATCGCGACGAGATGTTCGCGCACGTGTACTCCGAGCAGCATCCGCTCATCGACGAGCAGCGGGCCTGGCTCGCCGACTACGAGGCATCCTTCGAGGGAGGCGCATCGTGACCCTTGAGTCTCCGTCGCTGAGCGAGCGCGACACGAGCCCGACGCAACACCCCGAGCCCACGGCATCCGTGCCGACGGCATCCGTGCAGACCATGCCGATCAGCAAGGCGATCAACGCGGGTCTGCGCGCCGCTCTCGCGGGCAGCGACCGCGTGCTGGTCATGGGCGAGGACATCGGCAAGCTCGGCGGCGTATTCCGCGTGACCGAGGGCCTGCAGGCCGAGTTCGGCGATCAGCGCGTGCTCGACACCCCGCTCGCCGAGTCGGGACTCGTCGGCACGGCGATCGGGCTGGCGATGGCGGGCTTCCGCCCCGTCGTCGAGATCCAGTTCGACGGGTTCGTCTTCCCCGCCTTCGACCAGATCACGACCCAGCTCGCAAAGATGACGAACCGGCACGAGGGTGCGCTGCAGATGCCGGTCGTCATCCGCATCCCGTACGGCGGGCACATCGGCGCCGTCGAGCACCACCAGGAGAGCCCCGAGGCGTACTTCACCCATACGCCGGGCCTGCGCGTCGTGAGCCCGTCGACGGCGAACGACGGCTACTGGATGATCCAGGATGCCATCGCCTCACCCGACCCGGTGATCTTCCTCGAGCCGAAGGCGAAGTACTGGCAGAAGGGCGAGGTCGACACGACGGCGCGAGCGCTGCCGCTGCACGCCTCGCGCGTCGTGCGCCGCGGCACCGACGTGACCCTCGTGGGCCACGGCGCCATGGTGACGACGATGCTGCAGGCCGCCGCGCTCGCCGAGTCGGAGGGCACCAGCATCGAGGTCGTCGACCTGCGCTCACTGTCGCCGATCGACTACGGCCCCATCCTCGACTCCGTGCGCCGCACGGGCCGCATGGTCTATGCGCAGGAGGCGCCGGGCTTCACCTCGCTCGGCTCGGAGGTCGCGGCCACCGTCATGGAGCGGGCGTTCTACGCGCTCGAGGCGCCCGTGCTGCGCGTGTCGGGATTCGACGCGCCCTTCCCGGCGGCCAAGCTCGAGGGCGTCTACCTTCCCGACGCCGACCGCATCCTCGAGGCCGTCGACCGTTCCCTCGCCTACTGACCCCCCGGCACAGGCGCCATCCGCAAGGACGTAAGGACACCGCATGAGCACTCAGACGTTCCTTCTCCCCGACGTCGGCGAGGGACTCACCGAAGCCGAGATCGTCCAGTGGCGCGTCGGGCCCGGTGACGCCGTCGCCGTCAACGACGTGCTCGTCGAGATCGAGACCGCGAAGTCGCTCGTCGAACTGCCGTCGCCGTTCGCCGGCACGGTCGGCGAGCTGCTCGCGGCAGAGGGCGAGACGGTCGACGTCGGCACCGCGATCATCACCATCGCTTCGGAGACGGATGCTGCCCCTCCCGCGACCGTCGGGCAGTCCGAGCACGGCGAGCCGGCCGAGGCGGCCGGCGAGGGCGAGGGCGCGGTGCTGGTGGGCTACGGCACGGGTGGGCATGTCCAGTCCCGCCGTCGCGCGTCGCGGCAGGCCCACCAGCCCGACGAGGGCGCGAAGCAGCGGGTCGCGGCATCCGTCGGCGTCATCGCGAAGCCGCCCATCCGCAAGCTTGCCCGCGACCTCGGTGTGGAGCTCGCCGCCGTCGCCCCGACCGGCCCCGCCGGCGAGGTGACGCGCGACGACGTCGTGCGGCACGCGTCGCAGGCGAGCGTGTTCCGCAACATCCAGACGCCCGAGTGGGGCGACGTGCGCGAGGAGACGATCCCGGTGCCCGCTCCGCCGGCGCGCCCCGCCTCGGGACCGGCTGCCGTCGCTCCGTCGACGCCGGCACCCGACGCCGCGGGCCGTGAGGAGACCATCGCCGTCAAGGGCGTGCGCAAGGCGACGTCGTCGGCCATGGTGCAGTCGGCGTACTCGGCCCCCCACGTCTCGGTGTGGACCGATGTCGACGCGAGCCGGACGATGGAGCTCGTCAAGCGCCTGAAGACCTCGCCCGACTTCGCCGACATCAAGGTGTCGCCGCTGCTGATCATGGCGCGCGCCGTCATCTGGGCCGCCCGGCGCACACCGATGGTCAACGCCGCGTGGGTCGATGCGGAGGGCGGCGCCGAGATCCGCGTGCGCCGTTACGTGAACCTGGGAATCGCCGCGGCCACCCCCCGCGGCCTGCTGGTGCCGAACATCAAGGACGCGCAGGACCTGTCGATGCGCGAGCTCGCACGCGCCCTCGAGAAGCTCACCCTCACGGCCCGCGAGGGCAAGACGACGCCGGCCGACCAGCAGGGCGGCACCATCACCATCACCAACATCGGTGTCTTCGGGATGGACGCGGGAACCCCGATCATCAACCCGGGCGAGGCCGGCATCGTGGCCCTCGGCACGATCCGCCAGAAGCCGTGGGTCGTCGACGGCGAGGTGCGCCCCCGCTGGGTGACGACGGTCGCGGGCTCGTTCGACCACCGCGTGGTGGACGGCGACGGCATGTCGCGCTTCATCGCCGACGTCGCGTCGATCCTCGAAGAGCCGGCCCTGCTGCTGGACTGATGTAGAGGATCCTCGACCGAGGTTTCCGCTTCACCGTCACCACGGACGCCGGGCCGCAGCATCCGCTCCTCATCTGAGGATCCGCTCCTCAATTGAGGATCGGAGCCGAGTTGCGGAGCGAGCGAGACCGGGGGCTCCGCATCTCCGCAACGCTCCTCAATTGAGGAACCGGTTCGGGGGCCCCGCTGTGTGACCCGCTGTGTGAACCGGAAGTTCATCGGCCCAACGAGAACATCCGGAGCCGGTTTGAGAACGATTCTCATTAGCGTTAGAGTCGGGTAATGCTTTCGATGCGACGTTCCCTGCCGGTGCTCGGTCTGGCGGCAGCAACGGTTCTCGCCGTCACGGGATGCGCGACCGCCGCGGCCGGCGACGAGGCCTCGGACGGCGGGCGCCTGTCGGTCGTCGCGTCGACCGACGTCTACGGGCAGATCGCCGCCGAGGTCGGCGGCGACCTGGTGGAGGTCACCTCCATCGTCGGTAACGAGTCGCAGGACCCGCACTCGTTCGAGCCGAGCGCCCGCGACCAGCTGGTGGTCTCGAAGGCCGACCTCATCGTCGAGAACGGCGGCGGCTACGACGCGTTCGTCGATGCGCTCATCGAGTCCAGCGGCAGCGAGGCTCACGTCGTCACGGCGGTCGAGTACTCGGACGACTGGCCGGGCGACGCCGGTCACGACCACGACGACCAGACTCACGACGACCACGACCACGTCGAGGGCTTGAACGAGCACGTCTGGTACGACCCGCACACCATCGCGCACGTCGCGAGCGCCATCGCCGACGAGCTCGGCGCCCTCAGCCCGGGCGATGCCGAGACCTTCACCGCCAACGCGGCGGCGTTCCGCGCCGAGGTCGAGGGCCTCGAGGCGTCCCTCGCCGAGATCGGCGCCGAGCACGGGGGCGAGAAGGCGTTCGTCACCGAGCCCGTGCCGGCCTACCTCATCGCGGCGGCCGGGATCGCGAACGCGACGCCCGAGGCGTTCAGCGAGGCGGTCGAGGAGGGACAGGATGTCGCGCCCGCGACGCTTCTCGAAGCGCTCCACCTGATCGAAGGCGGAGACGTGAGCGTGGTCATCACGAACGCGCAGACGGGCGGCGCCGAGACGCAGGCGATCGTCGACGAGGCCGAAGGACTGGGGATTCCGGTGATCGCGTTTTCGGAAACGCTCCCCGCGGGAGAGACTTACATCTCGTGGATGCGGGCGAACATCGAGGCGCTGAACGAGGCGCTTCAGGCGTGACGCCGGTATCGCGCGCCTCTTCGCGTCCCGTGGTGCTGAGCATCCGGGACGCCGCCCTCCAGCGCGGCGACCGCGAGCTGTGGGCGGGTCTCGACCTCGACGTGCACGCCGGCGAGCTCGTCGCGGTGCTGGGGCCCAGCGGTTCGGGCAAGACGACGCTCCTGCGGGCGATCCTCGGCCTCGAGCCGCTCTCGCGCGGCCAGATCACGGTGGCCTCCCACCCGGTTGCGGAGCCTGTCGAAGCACAACGACCGGAGAAGGCGCGGCGGCGCGGCAGTCGCAGCATCGGGTACATCCCGCAGGCGCGCCCGCTTCCTCGCGACACCTCGCTGCGCGGGCGCGACCTCGTGACCCTGGGCGTCGACGGCCACCGATTCGGCTTCCCCGTCCCGCGGCGCGGAGACCGTGCCCGTGTGGACGCCCTCATCGACGCGGTGGGCGCGCGCGACTTCGCCGACCGGCCGATCGGACTGCTCTCCGGCGGAGAGCAGCAGCGGCTGCGAGCGGGTCAGGCGCTCGCCGACGATCCGCGCCTGCTGCTGTGCGACGAGCCGCTGACCAGCCTCGACCTCGCGAACCAGCAAGCGGTCATCGGCCTGATCGACCGGCATCGCCGGGAGAAGGATGCCGCGGTCCTGCTCGTCACGCACGACATCAACCCGCTGCTCGGCAAGGTCGACCGCATCCTCTACATCGCCAACGGGCGCTTCACGCTCGGCACGCCCCAGGAAGTGCTCCGCTCCGACGTGCTGACCGCGCTGTACGGCGCCCACGTCTTCGTGCTGCGTGCGGGCGACCGGCTGGTGGTCGTCGGCGCACCGGATGCCGAGGCATCCCATCACCATCACGACCACGGGGCACACGAATGAACTGGAACGACATCGCGGACGCGATGTTCGGCGGGCTGCCCTACTACGGCGAGATCCTCGCCCTCGTGTCGAACTCCGTGTGCGCCGGCGCCGTGCTCGGTCTCGTCGGCGGGCTCGTGGGCGTGTTCGTCATGCAGCGCGACATGGCCTTCGCGGTGCACGGCATCAGCGAGCTGTCGTTCGCGGGCGCGGCGGCCGCGCTCCTCATCGGGTGGGACGTCGTCACCGGGTCGATCGTCGGGTCGATCATCGCCGCCGCCATCATCGGCCTGCTCGGCGCGAAGGCCCGCGACCGCAACTCCATCATCGGCGTGCTTATGCCGTTCGGACTGGGTCTCGGCATCCTGTTCCTCTCGCTCTACAACGGCCGCAGCGCGAACCGGTTCAGTCTCCTCACCGGCCAGATCGTGTCGGTGCAGACGGAGCAGCTCGGATGGCTCATCGGCATCGGCGCAGTCGTGCTGCTGGGCCTGCTGCTCATCTGGCGGCCACTGCGCTTCGACTCGCTCGACCCGCAGTCCGCGGCCGCGCGGGGGGTGCCGACCACGGCGGTGTCGCTCGGGTTCATGCTGCTGCTCGGGCTGATCGTCGCGGTCGCCGTGCACATCATCGGCGCGCTGCTGGTCATGGCGCTGCTCGTCACGCCGGCGGCGGCGGCCATGCGCATCGCCTCGGGGCCGCTGTCGGTGCCGTTGCTCTCGGCGCTCTTCGGCTTCGTGTCGGCCGTGGGCGGCATCCTGCTCGCCATCATGGGCACGCTGCCGGTGAGCCCGTACATCACCACGATCTCGTTCGTCATCTACGTGGTGTGCCGGGTGGTCGGCGCCCGCCGCGACAGCGTCACCCGGGTGTCGCTCAGGACCCCTCGGTAGACTCGGCTGATGGCCCAGCGCAATACGTGGCAGCGCGAACGCGTGCGCGAAGCGCTTTCGGACGCCCGCGGGTTCGTCAGTGCGCAGTCGCTGCATGCCACCCTCCGCGACGAGAACACCGGCATCGGGCTGGCCACCGTGTACCGCGCGCTCGCCGGGCTCGCCGCCCAGGGCGAGGCCGACTCGCTGCAGAGCCCCGAGGGCGAGGCGCTGTACCGCGCGTGCACGAGCACCGGGCACCACCACCATCTGATCTGCCGCTCCTGCGGACTGACCGTCGAGATCGAGGCGACGGACGTCGAGCAGTGGGCGAAGCGCACCGCCGAGCGCCACGGATTCCGCGACGCCGAGCACGTCGTCGACATCTTCGGGCTGTGCGCGAACTGCGCGAAGCTCCGGGACGCCGGCCGTGACCCGCACTGACCCCGGGCCCCGGCAGTCGCAGCGATCCCCCGGCACCGCACCCGATCGCCACACGCCGCGGACCGCCCGCCTCGAACCGTCGCCGGTGGCCCGGGCGGCCCTCTGGATCGGCATCGGGGTCGCCGTCGTGGCAGGGCTCTTCCTCATCGACTGGCTCGCGCCGACGCTGTTCCCGGCGTCCCTGTCCACACGCGCGCAGGACGGACTGACCCTCGCGATCAGCGTGCTCATCGAGTCGCTGCCGTTCGTTGCCCTCGGCGTCGTGCTGTCGATCGTCGTGCAGGTGTGGGTGCCCCCGGGGGTCATCGAGAGATGGATGCCGCGGCCCGCGTGGGCCCGCCGCGCCGTGCTGTCGCTCCTCGGCATGATCGTGCCGGTCTGCGAGTGCGGCAACGTCCCGTTCGCGCGCGGGCTGCTCATGCGCGGATTCTCGGTGCCCGAGACGCTGACGTTCCTCATCGCGGCGCCGATCGTGAACCCCATCGTGATCATCACGACGCACCAGGCGTTCGGCTTCAGCGACGGCATCCTCATCGCCCGCATCCTCGGCGGCTACGCGATCGCCAACCTCATCGGATGGCTCTATTCGCGGCATCCGTCCCCCGATGCGCTGCTCACCGATCGCTTCCGCGAGACCTGTGAGCTCGTCGTGCACGAACCCGGCGGCAAGGGCCGCCGCACCATCGCGCAGTTCGTCATCGAACTGCGCGCGGTGATGCCGGCGCTCGTGATCGGCTCGGCCCTCGCGGGGGCGGTGCAGGTGCTGATCCCGCGCGACGCCCTGCTGGCGATCGGGTCGAACCCCGCCCTTTCGATCGTCGCGATGATGGCGCTGGCCATGGTCGTGTCGATCTGCTCCAACGTCGACGCGTTCTTCGCGCTGTCGTTCGCCTCGACCTTCACGCCGGGCTCGATCGTCGCGTTCCTGCTGGTCGGTCCCCTCGTCGACGTGAAGATGCTGGCGCTCATGCGCACGACCTTCACGTGGCGCACGCTCGGCGGCATCGTGGTCGTGGTGCTGCTCTCCGCCTTCGCGATCGGAACGGCGGTGAACCTCCTTGCGTAACGCCGGATTCGTCGGCACGAGGTGGCTGGGCGTCGGGCTCGCCGCGATCCTCGCCGTCGTCACGATCTCGCTCGCGGTGACCGGACGGCTCGGGCTGTACATCAACCCGGACTCGGCCTGGTTCGCGGTGTCGATGGCGGTGCTGGTGCTCGTCGGCGCGGTGGCGTCGTTCGCGCTGCCGCTCGGCGCCGAGGCCGACCACGGCCACGACCACGATCACGATCACGACGCGAGGCGACCTGCGGTCGAGGACGACCCGTACGTGCACCACACGCCGCACCCGGTGGCGGTGGCGGCGACGATGATCGGCGGGGTCGCGGCATCCGGTGTCGTCGTGCTGACGCTGGTGCTGCCGCCCGCCTCGCTCAGTGCCGAGCTCGCAATGTCACGCGATGTCGGTGCGACGCCGCTCTTCGGCGGCGCCGACACGATCCAGCTCGCCTCGACGGGCGACACCGCGTCGTTCGGGGTGGGCGACTGGGCCACCGTCTTCGCGACGGCGACGAACCCCGACGCCTTCGACGGCGACACGGTCGAGCTCACCGGCTTCGTGACACCCGGCGACGACGGCGCGTTCGACCTCACGCGCCTGGTCATCACGCACTGTGTCATCGACGCGCAGCCGGCGAGCCTTCCCATCGTCGGCGGCGCTTCCACGCCCGACACGGGGCAGTGGGTGACGATCACCGGCACGGTGCGCTCCTCGTCGGAGGGCCGGCTGGTCGTGGACGCGTCGTCCGTCGACGAGATCGCCGAGCCGCAGGACCCGTATGAGTACTGACGGCGCCCGCTCCCCGGGTACGGCCACGCGCCGCGCGCGGTCCCGGCGCCGCCGGGGACGTGCGTTCGCGGGCGCCTTCGCGCTCGTCGTCGGACTCCTCGCCGTGCTGGGCCTCGGCGGCGCCGCGGCGAGCGTGGCACAGGGACCCCGTGTCACCGACGTCTCGGTGGATCCTGCGGCGGCGGCCGCGGCATCCGGATCCCGTCTGATCGTGACGACCACGCAGTCGCTGGCCGACGTCGACGCGTCGCAGGTGACGGTGACGCCCGAGACGCCCTTCGCCGTCGACACGTCCGGCCGCAGCCTGGGGGTCCGCTTCACGCTGCCGCTGTGGGACGACACCGAGTACACGGTCGTCGTCGACGACGTCGCGTCGCTCGGCGGGGGCCCGACGGCGACGTTCACCGAGACGTTCCGCACTCCGCCCGCGGAGGTGTTCCTGCTGCAGCGGAACGCCCCCGATCAGGCCGGCGGTGAGGACATGATCTACCGCAGCGACCTCACCGGGCAGCACGCGGTTCCGGTGTTCCGTCACGCCCACATCGAGGACTTCCGCGCGACCAGTGAGCACCTCGTCGTCTCGGTGCGCACCGACGACGATGCGGCCGGGCTCATCGTCACCGACCTCGATGGCGAGGACCCGCACGAGCTCAAGCTCCCCGGCGACGGCTTCGTGTCGAATCTGCAGAGCGCCGACCGGGGCGAGCGCATCGGGTACACCTTCTCGGATGCCGAGATCGACGCCGACTCCGGGCGCGAGAGCCTGCTGTACACGGCGTCGCTCGCCGATCCGGACGCCGATCCCGTCCCCATCGAGATCGAGGGATCAGACTCCCGCGTGGCGGAGTGGCGGTTCGTGCCCGACACCGACAGCATCCTCCTGCTCTCGTTCGACGGCTCGCTGCTGCTGACGGGATCGGATGCCGCGGCCGCTGCCCCGACCGCGCTCGGAGCAGCGCTGAAGATCGAGGGCATCGCTCGCGGATCGAGCCAGGCCGTCGTCGACCGGATCGACGCGGCGTCGGTGATCGACCTGACGGACGCGAGCGAGGATCCCCTCATCGCTCCCGCGGTCGACCTCGGCGGCACGACGTCGGTCACGCCGCTCCCGGACGGCTCGACGATCCGCACCGCCGCGGTGCTCGACGCCGGCGGCATGCCCACCGGACGCTCCGCGGTCGCGCGGGTGGGCGTCGACGGGGGAACGACAGAGCTCACCGAGATCGCCGACACGGACGCCGTCATCCAGGTATGCGTCTCGCCCAGCGCCCGCTACGTCGCCGTGATGGTGGCACCGGATGCCGTGACGAACCCGTACGACACGTACCAGCTACCCCTTCCCGAACACCCCGAGACCCGGATCCTCGACGCCTCCGACGGCGATGCCGTGGTTGCGCTCGACGGGGCCTCGATCTCGTGGTGCCAGGTGCCTCCGCGCTGACGCCGGTCATCGGGACCGCTCGCTACACCGGAGGCGGAGGGCCGGATGCTGCGCCTTCGCGCCGTTCGGCCGGCTCGGGGATGCGCGACGGGAGGCCGGTCGAGAGCATCAGCCCGAGCACGGTGAGGGCGAACACGAGGAACAGCGACTGGCGCAGCGAGGCGACCTGGGTGTCGGCGTAGAGCTGGGCGATCTCGGTGGCGGAGTCGGGGTCGGCTCCGGCATCCGTCAACAGGTCCTCTGCCTGCTGCTGCGAGATGATCGGGGCGCCCTTCGACGCGACCGCGACGACCTGGTCGCGGATGTCGTCGGGCAGCGTCTCGCTCTGCTGGACGGCGCCGGTGAAGCCCGAGGTCAGAAGCAGGATGAACACCGACCCGACGATGGCGGTGCCGAAGGACGAGCCGAGGTTCTGGAAGGTGCCCTGAAGGCCGCCGACCTCGGACGTGTCGGACTGCGACACCGCCGACATGTTGACGTTGCCCAGCTGCGACGCGAGCAGGCCGAAGCCGGCGCCGACGACGAACATGCCGGCCGCGAAGGTCCAGTCGGCGAGCTCGGGCTGCACGGCGAGGAAAACCACCAGCACGCCGAGGCCGAGCGTCAGCTGTCCGATTCGGCCGATGTTCTGGGCCGAGCGGACCGTCGACAGGCGGGAGCCGAGGATGGAGAAGAGGATGAGCCCCACCGACAGCGGCAGGATCTTCAGTCCCGTTTCCAGCGCGTTGAAGCCGAGGATGGTCTGCAGGTAGACCGGCACGACGAAGAAGAGCGCCGCGATCGCGAAGTACTGGGCCATGAACATCGTCAGGCCGCTCCGCAGCGCCGGGATGCGCAGCAGGCTCACCTTGAGCAGTGGCACTCCGCCGGTGCGCTCGAGGTGCTGCTGGCGCCGGACGAACAGCCACAGCACGACGATGGACAGCAGGATCAGATAGGCCACCGGCGAGACCCCGAGTGGTGCGAACGGCTGGCCGTTGATCACGGGCGGGTCGAGCGGCACGATCCAGCCCCACGTCTTCGACTGCAGGATGCCGTAGACCAGCAGGCCCAGGCCCAGCGCCGACAGCACGACGCTCAGCAGGTCGATGCGCAGCGTGCGGTCGCCGGGGACGTCCTTGATGCGCCCCGACACCAGCAGCACGATCGTCATGACGACGGCTTCGGCCACGAAGACATAGCGCCACGACGAGTAGGTCGTGACGAGTCCGCCGATGAGGGGGCCGGCGGCCGCCGCGCCGCCGGTGACGGCACCCAGCACAGCGAAGGCGACCACGCGTGTGCGGCCCTCGTAGTTGATGGCGGCGAGGGCGGCGATCGCCGGGATGACGAGCACCGCGCCGAGACCCTCGACGAGCGACCAGCCGAGCATGAGCACCGTCAGGTTCGGGCTGAGCGCCGTCGTCAGCGACCCGATGCCGTAGACGACCGAGCCGATCCGGAACGCGAGGCTTCGACCCCAGCGGTCCCCGAGCTTGCCACCCGTGAGCATGAACGCCGCCATCGTGAGCGCGTAGAACGTGATGGCCGCCTGCATGCCCGAGATGTCGGTGCCCAGGTCGTCGGCAACGGTCGAGATCGAGACGTTCATGACCGTGCTGTCGAGCACCATGATGAACTGCGAGACGCTCAGCAGGATGAGCACGAACCACTTCCCCATGGGCGAAGAGTAGCGTGCCACGGTTTCATATCTTCCTATTGACAATGGGAAGATATCTGCCTATAAATGAGCCATGCGACGGAAACCGGGCGCCCTCCTGCCGATCGAAGTGGCGATCATCGACGCCGCGCTGCAGCTGCAGCGAAGCGGAGAAGACACCTTCCACGGCTTCGGGATCGCGCGGGTCATGGCCCAGGGCGACGACACCGGGAGGCTCACATCCCACGGCACGCTCTACAAGGCGCTGGGACGGCTCGAGGCCGCCGGGCTCCTCACGAGCACCTGGGAGGACGCCGACGAGGCTGCCGCCGAGGGCCGGCCCCGTCGCCGGCTGTACAAGATCGACGGCGCCGCCGCCTCGGTGGCGCTCGCCGAGCATCGCCAGTCCTCCTCCCGGGCGCCCCAGGCGTCCGGGCGAGCGGCGTGGGGAACACCGTGACCGGGCAGCCGGTCCGGGAGCACACCGGAGAGCCGACGGCGACGGGTGTCGCCGCCGAGCTCGTCCGGGGATGGGTCGAGCTCTACACGGGTTGGGTGAGCGCGCCGGCGGCCGAGCGTCGACGCGCAGAGATCCGCTCAGACCTGTGGGAGCAGCAGGCCCACGCCCGTGAGGTCGGAGCGCCGCGCATCGCGGTCTCGCTCTCGATCGCACGACGGGCCACGCTCGGCATTCCCGCCGACGTGCTCTGGGTGCACAAGCAACGCGCGGCGACACGGAGTCAGCCGGCTGACAAGAAGGCAAGGACAATGAACTCCGTCACCCGATTCGCTGCCCGCTGGTGGTGGGCGCTCGGCGCCGCCGTGCTCGCGGCCGTTATCTTCACCATGGGCCTCGGCCAGCTGCTGGAGCCCGGCATGCCGTATCTCGAGGGCTCCATCCAGGCCATCGTCGTCTCGTTCCTCCTGGCCGCAGGCGTCGTCCTGAAGGCTCGGATGCCGCGGACCGCGGCCGCACTCATCGTCGCGGGTGCCGCGACCCCCGCCGTGCTGTGGTGGGCGCCGCTCATCATGGTGCTCGGCATCGCCGTCGAGCTCGGCGCCCTGGCGGACCTGGTGCGTCGTCTCGCCCAGGGCGACCTCGTGCTGGGAGCGCTGTCGGCCGTCGGCGGCCTCGCGCTCGGCGCCGCCGTCGTGGGTTACGCGTGGCTCGGCTCCGGCGCCGGCCCTGTGGGCCTGATGTGGCTGGCGGCAGCAGGCGTGGGCGTCGCCATCCTCCTCACGGTGGCCCACGCCCGTCCGGCCCCCAAGCGCGCGAGGGTCGTCTGAGCACGACTCACGACCCGCCTCAGGCTCCGGCGCGGTGAGGCCCCCGGCCTCGACTCCGTGCGCGCCGGGGCGCGTCCCGGGATGCCGCTCGGCACGGCGTCCCGGGACGCGTTGCGTCGTGCCGGAACGCGCCCGCGGAGGCCTGCGGCGGGCGCGCGCAACCTCCGATCCCGTGCCGGAGGGCGCACGTAGACTCTGCGCATGACGCGGGACGGATGGCGGGCGGCGACCCGCGCCGACCTCCGCGGTCTTCCCGCCGACGTCGCCCCGATCCTGCTCGGTGCGCGGCTCACCACGGTGGTCGAAGGCGAGAAGGTGATCGTGCGGCTCACCGAGGTCGAGGCCTACCACGGCCTCGGCACCGGACCGATCCCCGATCCCGGCTCGCACGCTCGCAGCGGCCCGACGGCGCGCAACGCCACCATGTGGGGCGAGCCCGGGCACCTCTACGTGTACCTGAGCCACGGCATCCACTCCTGCGTGAATGTCGTGTGCGGTCCGGAGGGTGTCGCCGGCGGTATTCTGCTGCGCGCGGGTCAGGTGCTGGAGGGGGCGGATGCCGCGACCCGGCGCCGGCCCGCGGCCAGGACGCCGCGCGACCTCGCCCGCGGACCGGGCAGGTTCGGCGACGCCGTGGGGCTGCGGCATCCGGTGCACGACGGCATCGACGCCATCACCGGAGAACCCCGCCACGGGGCGGTGGCGCGGCTCGAACTGCTGGTCGACCCACTGGCGGAGGTGGCGACCGGGCCACGTGTGGGCGTCGCAGGGGTGGCCGGCACGGCGGAGTTCCCGTGGCGGTACTGGATTCCCGGCGACCCGACGGTGTCGGCGTTCCGGTGGGGGCGCGGCGCGCGAGAAGCCGGAGCGGTCACGTGAGGGGCACCCCTCCTCAGCCTGGGGTGCGTCCGTCCACTGACAGCCATCTGATGCCGTGGGGACCAGGTGGGTTCACGAGAGCTGTGGTGTCGTAGGTCTCCAGCAGGGGAACCGAGATCCCCAACGTGACCCATTTGCGTACGTCGGTCGTCAGGTCGTCCCACGCCATCCACAGCTCGTCCCCGACTCGGGCGGGCACCGTCATTCGAACCGCGAACACACCCGGAGCACGTTCAGCGGCCGACTCGAACTCGATGAGGATGACGACGGAGCGGTTTGAACTAGCCAACTAGCGGCGGGCGGCCGAGCATATGGTGCGATGGAGGTCGCCGGTGCCGGTGATTCGCCCTGCGCGAGGAGGCCGACTACGAGCTGTCCGCGTGGGTGAGGGCCGGTGCGGGCGCCCGCTCGAGGCGCGCTCGTGGGATGCGCTCGGCAAGTGCGACACGCCCTCCGTGCTAGACTGTCTCTTTGTCTGCGCGCACTCCAGCACGCAGTACGTATCCCACTCCAGATCGCGGGCCTTCACCGGCCGGGTCGGGCGCGGGGTGCAGACAAGGGATCTTGGGTGGGGCCGTCCGGCTCCACGGTACTAAGGAGACATCACTATGGCAGCAGTGTGCCAGGTGACTGGAGCAGTTCCCGGCTTCGGTCACAACATCTCGCACTCGCACCGCCGGACGAAGCGCCGCTTCGACCCGAACGTGCAGAAGAAGACCTACTTCGTTCCGTCGCTGGGTCGCAACATCAAGCTGAACGTTTCGGCCAAGGGCATCAAGGTCATCGACGCTCGCGGCATCGAGGCGGTCGTGCGTGACCTCCAGGCGAAGGGTGTGAAGCTCTAATGGCCAAGAAGGCACAGGACGTCCGTCCGATCATCAAGCTGCGTTCGACCGCGGGCACGGGTTACACCTACGTCACGCGCAAGAACCGCCGCAACAACCCCGACCGCATCGTGCTCAAGAAGTACGACCCGGTCATCCGCAAGCACGTCGATTTCCGAGAGGAGCGTTGATCCATGGCTAAGAAGAGCAAGATCGCGCGCAACAAGCAGCGCCAGGAGGTCGTCGACCGCTACGCCGCCAAGCGCGCCGAGCTGAAGAAGGCGCTCGTTTCGCCGACGTCCAGCGACGAGGAGCGCGAAGCCGCTCGCGTGGGTCTGCAGAAGCTGCCCCGCAACGCGTCGCCGGTCCGCCTGCGCTCGCGCGACGTCATCGACGGTCGCCCCCGCGGTGTCCTCACGAAGTTCGGCATCTCGCGTGTCCGCTTCCGCGACATGGCCCACCGTGGCGAGCTGCCCGGCGTGACCAAGTCGAGCTGGTAACACTTCGACAGGCTCGGTGACCGCCGAGCCCGTCCAGAAGGCCCGGAGTTCCTCGGAACTTCGGGCCTTTCGCATGCCCTGGGGCGCAGCATCCGTCCCGTTCTCGGTCAGGACAGCGGATGCCCATGGCTGCCGGCCGCGGCGCGCAGCACGTCGTCGGTCGACTCGCCGCTGACGTGCGGATACTGGTCTGTCAGAACGCGAGCGAGCTCGTCGAGCACGTGCGACAGCAGCATGCCCGCGGCGTGCACGTCGGGATGGCTCGAGCGGAGCGCCGCGTCGCGGAGCTCCATCGCGTAACCGCTCGCCCGCGCCGCCGAGAGGCGCTCGTCGCGCTCGGTGAAGTAGAAGATCTCGGTGTTCTGGACGAGGTCGGCTGTCAGCTCCGAGACTGCGCGCGTGACGGACGCGATGACGGATGCCGCGAATTCCGGTGAGACCGTCGGCGGCAGGGCACTGAGTCCCGCTGCGTGCAGGCCCGTCAGCTCGACGGCGAGCGCGCGCCGACGCGCGAGCGCGGGATAGAGCTGCACGAACCACGACACCGACGCCGACAGCAGGGCGAAACCCGTCAGGGCCTCGAGAGGGGACAGCAGGCGTATCAGCGGCTCCGCGGGCACCATGTCGCCCAGCCCGAGGGTCGTGAGAGCGACGAGGGAGTACGTGAGAGCCTCGAGGAAGGTGTTGTAGTCGGCCGGGTCGACGCCGCTGTACGCGAAGCCGTCCGGAAGGTGCGGCAGGTAGATCAGCGCCCAGCCGAAAGTGACCAGGAGCAGCCACACGCCGATCGTCGCGAGGATCGTGAGTGGTCCCCCGACGGGAAGCGGACGCTGACGGCGCGACAGGGACCAGGTGCCCCGGAACACCAGCGTCGTCAGCCGTCCCGTGGACGCGGGCCGCAGCAGGGTGTGGAACACGTCGTTCAGGGCGATGGCGATCAGGAGGACGCCGGCGATGGTGCTGACCACGGCCATGGCATCACAGTATTCGCCTGCCGGGGGGATCGGACAGGGCCCTCGCGCGTCGGCATTCCGGGCTTTGTCAAGCGCCGGGCATGTCGACGGCCGTGCGCGCGAGGATGGAGGCATGCCGCTGGATCCGTTCTTCGAAGAGCGCCTGCGCGTGCACCGCAGATACCTGTTCGACCAGGCGCTGAGCAGGGTGCGCATCAGGCTCACCGCCCTGTGGCCGTTCAGCCGCGGGAGCGCGCTCCCCGCTTCCGCCCCCGCAGGCGGCATGACGGCGAAGACCTCCGCCGCGCGCGCGAAGCAGTCGTCGCTCGGTCCGCACGCGCGGGCACGCGCCCGTCACCGCCGAGCCGCCCTCGCGTGGGATCGCACCGAGCTCAGCACCGTCGGCACGCCCGGTCCGGAGGTGCGCATCACCGAGCATCAGGTCGACGTGCCGGGGCATCCGTCCGTCCGCGTGCGGATCTACCATCCCCCCGTCGTGGGCGACGCGCCCGTGCCCGCCGTCCTGGCGTTCTTCGGCGGGGCCTTCCGCATCGGCGGCATCGACTATCCGACGACGGATGCCGCCTACCGCCGCCGCTGCGTGGACGCCCATGTGGCGATCGCCGCCGTCGATTACGCCCTGGCGCCGGAGCACCGCTTCCCCGTGCAGATCGAGCAGGCCTATGCCGCGCTGGACTGGCTCTTCGCGTCCTCAGCTGAGGTCGGGGTCGACCCGAGCCGGGTCGGCGTACTGGGAATCTCGGCCGGCGGCAGCCTCGCCGCAGCCCTCACGCTCGTCAATCGCGATCGGGCCCGGCATCCGCTCGCCCTGCAGGTGCTCGAGGTGCCCGTCGTCGACCTGACCGGCGCGCACCTCGATCTCGGGGCGATGCGCGCGCTCGGCATCCCCCGCTTCTTCGCCACCCGCGAGTTGCGGTCGGTCGCCCGCACCTATCTTTCCCGGCCGCAGGACGCCCGCGAGCCGTATGCCTCGCCGCTGCGGGCCGACTCGCACGCCGGGCTGCCGCCCGCGGTGATCCTCACCGCCGAGTTCGACCCGCTGCGGGGCGACGGCGACGCCTACGGAGCGGCGCTTCGCAAGGCCGGTGTGGACGCCAGCGTCGTCCGCTATCAAGGTGTCACCCACGACACCCCCATCTTCACGGGCGCCCTTCCCGCCGCCCGCCGCTGGCACGACGACGTCGTGGCCGCCCTGCGGCGCCTCCACGCCTGACGCCGAGAGCGCACGAACCGCGGTCGGAGGGGGTTCCGACCGCAGTCTTTGCGCTCCGCTGGCGCAACCGCAACATCGGAGATCGACGCGGGGTCGGACCGCCCCGCGCGTGCGCCCCGACGTTGCGTCGATCTCCGCAGTTGCGGCGCCGCCGGGAAGCGGCGTCCGCCTACTTCGCGGCATCCGCCTCCCCCGCCGGCTCGGCCTCGGGGGCCTGCTCCGCATCGAGGACCTGGTGGGTGGTGGCCCACTGGAGGGCGTAGTCGGCGATCTCCTCCCAGCCGTCCTGGCTCACGAGGCGGTGGGTGCGGCCCGGGTACTCCTTGTACTCGACGATCGCCGGGCTGCCGGTCTTGCGGTACTTCTTCACGATGGCCTTGCCGATCGCCGGCGGCACGACGTGATCGATCTCGCCGGTGATGACGAGGAGCGGAGCACGGTCGGTGCGGCCGTAGTCGACGTGGGTGACGCCGCCCTTCTCGTTGAGAACCGACGACACGCCCTCGAAGAACACGCGGTTGTAGGAGTTCACCGCGTACTCCTCCCACAGCTTGTCGGACTCCTCGCGCGGGAGGTCGTTGCCGAACGTGAAGTGGAAGTGGCGCTTGCTGAGGGGCTTCGCGCCGTTGATGCCGAACGGGTTCGACAGGATCGGGGCGCCCGTCCACAGGGTCGACAGCGGCAGTGCGGTGACGCCGGCGGTCTGACCCGGAGCGACGCCGACGTAGGCGACGCCGAGGCCGCGGTCTGCGAGCATCTGCGTGAGGACTCCCCCGAAGGAGTGGCCGATGATGATCGGCTTCTGAGGCAGCGCGCGGATGATCCGCTCGTAGTTGTCGGCGATCTGCTTCAGCCCGATGCCCTTGAGCGCCTCCGGATTGTGGCGGATGTCTTCGACCGACCGTTCGTCGATGCCGGGCCAGCCGGGGACGATCACCTGGTGGCCGGCGGCGCGGAACCGCTCGGCCCAGGTGTCCCAGCTCTTGGGGGTCATCCACAGGCCGTGGATGAGAACGATGGGGGTCTTCGACGTGGCGGTCATTTTCCTGCTCCTTGAGCGGTCTGGCGGTGAGGTGACGGGAGTGTCTGTGGTGCGTGGCACCGATAGTAGACCGAACGTTCTATCTATGCAAGACTATTCCCATGACCCTGACAACCGCTTCGGTATCCCCCCGGCCCTCATCGGCCCGCGAGCGCCTGCTGGAGGCGGCGACGGACCTGTTCTACAACGAGGGCATCCACTCCGTGGGTGTGGACCGGATCATCGAAGCGGCGGGCGTCACCCGCGCCACGATGTACAAGCAGTTCGCCGGCAAAGAGGGGCTCGTCCTCGCCTACCTCGCAGGCGAGGACCAGGGCCTTCGCGCTCTCTTCGCTCAGGCCGCCCAGGCGTCGGACGACCCCGCCGAGCTGCTCGACCTCGTCGTCTCGGGGATCGAGCAGGACATCCGGGATCGCCACACGCGGGGATGCCCCTTCATCAACGCCGCGGCCGAGTATCCGGACGACGGCCCGGTGCGCGACCTGATCGCCGTCCACCGGGAGTGGTTCCGGGCGACACTGCATCAGCTGGCCGAAGGGGCGGGTCTGCGCGACCCGGAGGAGGTGGCGGCATCCCTCGTCCTGCTCCGCGATGCGGCGCTGGTGGGCGGCTATCTCGACGGCCACGAGCGCGTCGGCCCGGCTTTCGCCCGCACCGCGCACGACCTCATCGCCGCCCACCGGCCCTGATCGCGGTGGGCGAAATCCAACCTCACAGGCCACAGAGAACACATCTGTCACACGACACGGGGCCCTAAACGTCAGAAAACCGCGAAAATACGCGGATGTGCCGGCCGGGTCAGGTACATTCGGTCCCGGTCGATAGGACCAGCCGGGGGGCGAAGCCGTCCGGTCCGAGCAATGACAAGACGGCAGTCGTCGTCTTTGGAGGACATACCAAATGGCCGACAAGACCATCACCAAGACCGAGCTCGTCGCGAGCATCGCGAGCGCGACCGGCCAGAGCCAGTCCGCCGTCTCGGGCGTGCTCGACTCCCTCTTCTCGACCGTCTCCGACGCCGTCGCAGCCGGCAGCAAGGTCTCGATCCCGGGCTGGATCGCGTTCGAGCAGGTCGCGACGTCGGCTCGCACCGGCCGCAACCCGCAGACGGGCGAGGAGATCAAGATCCCCGCGGGCAAGCGCGTCAAGGTCACCGCGGGCTCGAAGCTCAAGGCAGCCGTCAAGTAATCCGACGCAGACCTCCCGAAGGGGGGATGCCGCGACCCGCGGCATCCCCTCTTCGCATGTGAACGTAGGCTTGAGGGCGTGAACCCCCGCGCCCTGCGGGCCGCCGGGCCCGCGATCCTCGTCGTGGCCGCGCTCGCGGTCATGGTGTGGGCGCTGGCCTTCGGCGGCGGGGCGGCTCCCCTGGCGATCGCCGATCCCGGGCCTCTCGTGCGCTGGGGCCTGCCGACCGTGAAGCTCATCGTCAACCTGTCGGCGGCCGGCATGGTGGGCGTCCTGGTGACGGCGCTCTTCACGCTCCGAGCCGGCGAGCGGGAGTTCGACACCGCCCTCGACACCGCTTCGATCTCTGCCGCCCTGTTCACGATGGCCGCCGCGGCCACCGGCTTTCTCACGTTCGTCGACGCGTTCAACCCCGTCCTCAGCACCGGCCCGGAGTTCGGCGCCCAGCTCGGCCGCTTCATCGTCGAGACCGAGCTGGGTCGCACCTGGCTCATCACGACGATCGCCGGGGCCGCGCTCACGGTGCTCACCTTCGCCGTGAGGTCGTGGACCGCGGCCTTCTTCGTCGCACTGCTGGCCGCGGCATCCCTCGTTCCGATGGGAACCCAGGGGCACTCCGGCGAGGAGGCCTTCCACCACGAGGCGATGACGGCGCTGATCCTGCACATGCTCGCCGCGGCGGTGTGGCTGGGCGGACTCCTTCTCATCGTGATCGTGCGGCAGCTGCAGTCGCGGGAGGCCAGTGCGGCGACCGTCGCGCGATACTCGAGCATCGCGCTCGCCGCGTTCGTCGTGGTCGCCGTGTCGGGTACGGTGCGCGCCGCGATCGGCCTGCGGGACTGGTCGGCACTCGTCTCGCCGTACGGCGTGATCCTCGGCGTGAAGGTGCTGGCGCTCATCGCGCTCGGCCTGTTCGGCGCCTGGTATCGCACGCGGCTCATCGCGAAGATGCGCCTTCAGGCGGCTGCGACGCGCGCCTTCTGGGGCCTCATCGCCTTCGAGCTCGCGCTCATGGGCGTGGCGAGCGGCGCGGCGGCAGCGCTCGCGCGCACACCCCCGCCGGTGGCGCCGCTCATCCCCGCGACGCCGACGCCGGCGGAGCGGCTGACCGGCGCCCCGCTGCCGCCGGAGCTGACGCTCGACCGCTGGTTCACGGCCTGGAACATCGACCTCCTGTGGGCGACGGTCGCCGGGTTCGCGATCTTCTTCTACCTGGTGGGTGTGTGGCGGCTGCGCCGTCGCGGCGACGCCTGGCCGGTGTACCGCACGATCATGTGGGTCGCCGGCTGGCTGCTGCTGGTGTGGGTCACCGGCGGCGTCATCAACGTCTACCAGGACTACCTGTTCAGCATGCACATGGTCGGCCACATGCTCCTGACCATGGCGATCCCCCTGCTGCTCGTGCCCGGTGCACCGATCACTCTCGCCGCGCGAGGGATCGACAAGCGCGACGACGGCACCCGGGGCGGCCGCGAATGGATCCTGTGGGCCGTGCACTCGCCGGTGGCGCGCGTGCTGACGAACCCCTTCATCGCCGCCGGGCTCTTCATCGGGTCGCTGTGGGTCTTCTACTACACCGACTTCTTCCGCTGGTCGCTGTACGACCACCTGGGCCACGAGTGGATGATCGCGCACTTCCTCATCACGGGCTACCTGTTCGTGATGAGCCTGGTCGGCATCGATCCGGTGCCCTACCGCCTCCCCTACCCGGGCCGTCTGCTGCTGCTCATCGGCGTCATGGCGATGCACGCGTTCTTCGGCATCGCGATCATGATGCAGGAGGGCCTGATGATCGCCGAGTGGTTCGGGTCGATGGGCCGTACCTGGGGTGCCACGCCCCTCGACGACCAATACACCGGCGGGGGCATCGCCTGGTCGATCGGCGAGATCCCCACCCTCATCCTCGCGATCACCGTCGCCATCCAGTGGAGCCGCAGCGACGACCGCGAGACGAAGCGCCGCGACCGCCACGCCGACCGCACCGGCGATGCCGAGCTGGAGGCCTACAACGCTCACCTGGCTGCGCTCGCAGACCGCGACGCGAGGGCCGAGGCGAGCGAGCAAGCTCAGCGCGGCCGCTGAGTACGGCTGCATGACAGAGGAGATCGGCACATCTGAGGGCCGGAGCGCGGATTCCGACCTCGATCCGGCAGATCTCCTCTGATACGCGCGCGGTTGGGCCGCTGGTCAGTTGGTGTCGGGGCCCGTGACGGTGATCGTCGCCGTGCCATCGGCCCCGACGCTGATGGTGCCCTTGACGATGAAGGGCACGTCCTCGCTGACGGGCCGCACCCGCCCGTCGAAGAGCGAGCGGATGTCGACCTCGATGTGGGCGACGGCCTCGGCCGAGAGGATCGACCAATCGGCGCCGTTCGGCTCGACCGAGACCGTCGGCTGGCGCACGATGGACCACTGGGGGAGCGACGCGATGCGGTCGAGGACGAAGAAGCCGAAGGGGCAGCCGCTGGGCTGCAGCACCTCCTGCGTCGCGCACGAGGTGAGGAACTCCTCGACCTTCTGCTGCACGACGCGCAGGAACTCCTCCGTCGGCTGGGCCTGCACGTTGACGGGGATGGCGCGGAAAGGGCTGTCGGAGAGCACCGCCACGCCGGGCGTGCGGGAGATGGGGGTGTCGACCGAGACCGAGTACAGGCCGGGCGAGAAGACGAGGAGCGACACCGGGGCGGCCGGGTCGGCCTCGGCGCCTTCGGGCGATACCTGGCGCTTGTCGATCTCGAAGCCGTTCACGTCGAAGACCATCGACCCGGTGACGGCGAGGTTCATCACTGCGAGCGGACTCTTGGCGAAGCGCCAGGTCGGGGCCGGTCCGATCGAGCCGTCGCGCTCCACCGCGAAGGTGGTCGTGCCGTCGTAGCCGCGGGCCTCGTACGCGAGCGTGACGCGCGTGATGTCGCCGTCCTGCTCCTGCGACACGACGTGGACGTCGCTGAGCGGCGCGAGCGCGGCGCTGCGCAGGAGCGCCTCGGATGCCGTGGGCGGCAACCCGGCCTCCGCCAGCTCGACCGAGCTGACCGCGACGCCCGGCACGGCCAGGGCGTCGGCGGCGCGTCCCTCGGCGAGGAGCGCGACGTAGCGCTCGACGAAGGCGGACGGGCTGTAGAACTGGCGCTCGATCACCGACCACGCTGCGAACGCCGCGCCGATCAGCAGAACCCCCACGATGCCGAGCAGAGTCAGGTCGAGGGCGAGGCTGCGGCGCCGCTTGGGCGGCGGCTGGATCACCTGCGACGCCGGCTTCTCGACGGCGGGTTCGGGGGTCGCGAGTGCGGCCGGCGGCGCGCTCGCGCGACCGGATCCGGTGCCGACGCCCCCCTGGTCCACGCGCCCAGTCTAGAAACGCCTTGCCGGGAAGGCGCTGTGGACGCCGCCTATGAGACTCCCCGTTTCAAACGGGCGCGTCACCGGGACCAGTCCACCGATCATGGCGCGCGGACGCGGGAGGCAGCATCCGCTCGTTAGCATGAATCGGTGAACATCCCGTCACTGTCCGCCGAGCAGGAGGCGCTGTTCCGTCTGATCGAAGACACCCGGGAGCACGTTTTCGTCACCGGCCGTGCCGGCACCGGCAAGTCGACGCTGCTGCAGCATCTCGCCTGGAACACGAACAAGCAGATCGCCGTGTGCGCGCCGACGGGGGTGGCGGCCCTGAACGTCGAGGGTCAGACCATCCACTCGCTGTTCAAGCTGCCGCTGGGGATCATCGGCGCCCACGACGAAGACCAGTCCGACGCCACCCGCAAGCTGCTCAACGCCATCGACACGCTCGTCATCGACGAGATCTCCATGGTGAACGCCGACCTCATGGACGCGATCGACCGGTCGCTTCGCAAGGCGCGCGGCCGCCGGGGTGAGCCGTTCGGCGGCACGCAGATCGTGATGTTCGGCGACCCGTACCAGCTGGCTCCCGTCCCGCCGCGCGGCGACGAGCTGCGGTACGTGCGCGACCACTACCGCTCGTTCTGGTTCTTCGACGCGAAGGTGTGGGTGGGCGAGGCCGCGACCGACGGCATCCTCGATGTGGGCACGTACGGGGCCGACCTCAACATCCGCGAGCTGGTCGACATCCACCGGCAGTCGGACCCGGCTTTCAAGGCGATGCTCAACGCGGTGCGGTACGGACGGGTGACCTCCGACATCGCGCAGATCCTCAACGACACCGGGGCACGGACGCCGCCGCATCCGGTCGACGGCGAGCACCCCATCATCACGCTCGCCACGCGCAACGACATCGTCAACAACATCAACCGGCGGCACCTGAGCGAACTGGTGGGCCGCGAGCAGACGGCGATGGCGGAGGTGAACGGCGACTTCGGACGAGGGGATGCCGCCTACCCCGCCGACATCGAGCTGAAGCTGAAGGTCGGGGCGCAGGTGATGTTCCTGCGCAACGACACCGGCTCGTTCGGCGAGCCGCCACGCTGGGTGAACGGCACGATCGGCACCGTCACGCGGATCGCCGGAGAGACCGTGCGGGTGGACGTCGAGGGCGAGGAGTTCGATGTCGAGCCTTCGGTGTGGGAGAAGTACCGCTACTCGTACGACCCGGGGTCGAAGCAGCTGACCCGCGACATCGTGGCAGAGTTCACCCAGTTCCCGCTGCGGCTGGCGTGGGCCGTGACGATCCACAAGTCCCAGGGCAAGACCTACGACCGCGCCATCATCGACCTCGGCTCGGGTGCGTTCGCGCCCGGCCAGACCTACGTCGCGCTGTCGCGCCTGACGTCGCTCGACGGGCTCTACCTGTCGCGGCCGCTGCGGCCCCGCGACATCCAGGTCGACCCCGACGTGCGGCGGTTCATGGCGTCGGCGGTGCGCGGGATGCCGGCGGCCTGACGCACCCCGCGCCACGGGACGGGAGGGCGCGGCTCAGGCGACCTGTGCGGCCTTCGCGTCGGCGAGGTCCTCGAAGAGCTCGGTGTTGAAACGGTAGGCGAGCAGCACCTCTTCGATCACGCGCTCCTGCTCCGCGGCATCCCACGGCGCGGCGTCCAGCTGCTCGCGGTAGACCTCTTTGAAGCCCTTCGGGTCGGCGATGTCGTCGAAGATGTAGAAGCCGATGCCGTTCGTCTCGAAGCCGAAGCGGCGGGACATCAGCCGGCCGATGAACTGCCCGCCCGACAGATCGCCCAGGTACCGCGTGTAATGGTGGGCGACGAAGCCGCCCGCCCACGTGGCACCGACCTCGTTGATGCGATCGACGTAGCGGCGGGTGGTGGGCAGCGGCGCGATGCGGCCGCGCCAGTCGGGGCCGACGAGGAACTCGAGGTCCGCCTCGAGAGCGGGAAGCCGCGTGAGCTTGTCGGAGATGAACACCGAGGCGACCGGGTCGTTGCGCATCTGACCCGCCGTGCGCTCGAGCGCCTCATAGATGAACCAGTGCTGCACGACGAGGGCGACATAGTCGTCGCGAGTGCCCTCACCCGTCATGAGGTCGGCCATGAACCCGGCGTGCTCGCTCGACGAGTGCGAGCTGCTGGAGCGCTCGCGGAGCGCAGCGGAGAACGGGATCGGGTCGCTCATTCCTTCATGCTAACTGAAGATTAGGCCAACCTAACCAGAGAGTGCGCTCAGCTGTGAGGCCGCGGCTCGATACCCGTCCGCCGGCACGCCTCGTCGTAGAGCGCGACGATCTCGCGCCGCACCTCGCGCCGCTCCGAGATCGGTCCCGAGGGCCATCGAACCGTGATCTCCGCGGTCGAACCGTCGTCGAGTGTCGCCTCCCATAGGCCGCCGTCGCCGTCGAACCTGATCATGCGCGCCGCCGTGATCGCGGCATCCGTCACTCCCGCCTCGCCGCCGAATGCCCGCGCGATCAGCAGATTGTCGGCGCCGTGGTCTCCGTTCATATGGCCGAGCACGCCGGCGATGGCGGCCTCGTCGAAGACGGGTCCGCGGCCCGTTGCAGAAGCACTGGTCATGCGTCAACCCTACGGACGGCCTGCGCCGCAATCGGCGGTGGTGTGTTTGAATTCATTGCACGATCATCGGGGGGTGAGCATGCGGACCCGATCCAGACATCGCCGCGCCATCGCGGTGATCGCCGGCGCCGTCGCGTCTGCGCTGCTGTTCGCAGGCTGCTCCTTCGGCGAACAGGTCGACGCCGAGGTCCCCGCGCAGACCACGGGGTCGTTCCCCGACGAGACCGTGAAGCAGTTGACGGATGCCGTCACCCACGCCATGGGCACCACCGGGTCGTCCGGGGCGATCGTCGGAGTGTGGGCGCCGTGGAGCGGCAGCTGGGTCACCGGCCTCGGCACCCAGCGGCCCGACGGCGGCGGAGACGTGACCAAGGACATGGTCTTCCGCGCCGGCAAGGTGACACGAGCCATGACGTGCGACGTGCTCTTCCAGGTCGCCGCGGAGGGCAAGGTGAAGCTCGACGACAGCATCTCCACCTACGTCTCCGGCGTGCCCGACATCGCCGACGTCACGCTGCTGCAGCTGTGCGACGGCACGTCGGGCATCGGCTCGTACGCGGGCCAGCTCTCGTCGTCGTGGATCACGAACCCCGCGCGCGTATGGGATCCCCGGTACCTCGCGAGCTTCGGGCTCGGTCAGCCCCGGACGTCCGAGCCGGGCGCTGCCTACCGCGACTCCGATGCGGGGTACGTGCTGCTCGGGCTGGCGCTGCAGCGCGCCACCGACTCGACCGCTGCCGACCTGATCCGCAGGTATGTCGCGAAGCCGCTCGGGCTGGAGGTCACGGCCCTGGGCGAGCTGCCGTCGTCCGGAGCGTTCGCCGGCGGCCAATCGGTCACGGACGCCGAGGGCGCCTTGGACTGCGCCCATCCCGTGGACCTGACGAAGGCGTCGTCGAGCAGCGGCTTCACCGATGCCGGCGTCGTCACCGACATCGATGAGCTCGGCCGGTACGTCAAGGCGCTCGCCACGGGCGCGCTCGTCCACGACGACGACCGATTCAGTGCGCCGGTGCCGGTCACCGTCGACGGGCCGACGTGGTACTCCGCCGACGGCGGTGCGCTGCTCGCGGGATCTCTCATCGGGCAGTACGGCAAGGTGCCCGGCTACATCACGGCCGCGTTCTCCGACCCCGGCACCGGGCTGACGGTGGCCGTCGTGCTCAACAACTCGTTCATCGACGGCTCGGTGGGTGAGTACCTCGCCTGGGAGCTCGCCGCGATCGCGTCCAAGGCTCCGGCGGCCGCCGGCGAGACGGTGCCCGAGGCGGGGCTGCCCTGGACGGCTGAGCAGTACCACGAGGCGATCGCCGTCTCGGCGGTGTGCACGCCGCCGGCCTCCGAGTGAACCGGGGAGCCGGCTCGGGCGGTGCCGCGTCCTCGGGGGCGCACGCGCGTACCGGCACGACACCCGCCATCTTCCTGGTCGTGGCTGGGCTCGCCTGCCAGGAGGTCGGCGCCTCGCTCGCCGTGCTGCTCTTCCCGCAGGTGGGTCCCCTCGGCATGGTGATGCTGCGCCTGGTCTTCTCGGCGATCGTGCTGCTGGCGATCGCCCGGCCGCGCCTGCGCGGGCACTCGCGCACGGACTGGACCGCGGTGGCCCTCTTCGGCCTCGTGCTGGCGCTCATGAACGCGCTCTTCTACCTCGCGCTCGAGCGCCTGCCGCTGGGCGTGACGGTGACGATCGAGGTGCTCGGCCCGCTCGTGCTCTCGATCGTCGCCGCCCGCCGCGCGTCGGCCTGGCTCTGGGCGCTGCTCGCGCTCGCCGGGGTCGTCGCACTGGGTGGGGGCGGGTGGGACCGCCTCGACCCGATCGGCGTGCTCTTCGCGCTGGGCGCGGCCGCCAGCTGGGCGTTCTACATCCTGGCGTCGGCGCGGGTGGGCCGCGCCTTTCCCAAGCTCGACGGGCTCGCGCTCGCGATGGCGTTCGGTGCGATCATCGCCCTGCCGCTGGGGATCGCGGATGCCGGAACCGCCCTCCTGCGCCTCGAGATCGTCGCGCTCGGGGCGGCGGTGGCGATCCTGTCGTCGACGATTCCCTATGCGTTCGAGCTCATCGCCTTGCGCCGGCTTCCGGCCGCCGTCTTCGCGATCCTCATGAGCCTGGCGCCCGCCACGGCTGCCCTCGCGGGCTTCATATTCCTCGGCCAGCATATGACGTGGCTCGAGGTCGCCGGCGTCGCGCTGGTCATCGCCGCGAGCATCGGCGCGGTCCGCTCGTCCGCCGTCGCCGCGCGCGAAGCGGCCGAGCCCGTCGCCTGACGGCGGTTCGCAGCATCCGCTCATCACGGGTCCGGAGCCGCGGCTGGTTCGCCTCCGGCGGACGAGAACGCGTGATAGCACCGGAACCCGGCGGTGCGCGGTGCTGATGTGCGGTCTCGCGTTGAATCGCCGCCGGCTCGATAGCATCGGGGCCATGACGCAGACCAGGTGGGCCGTGCTCGGGCCGGGAGCGATCAGCCGGGATTTCGTGGTCGGCCTGCGAGCCTCGGAGCGCGGCGTGCTGCACGCGGTGGGCAGCTCGTCGGCGGAGCGGGCCGCGGCTTTCGCGGCAGAGCACGGCGCCGAGGCATCCGGAACCTACGACGACATCCTCGCGCGCGACGATGTCGACGCGGTGTACGTGGGCACCGTCCACACCACGCACGCCGACCTCGCCATCCGTGCACTCGAAGCGGGCAAGGCGGTGCTGTGCGAGAAGCCGGCCAGCCCGACGATCGACGAGGTCGAGCGGATCCTCTCGGCGGCCCAGCGCGCGCAGCGACCCTTCCTGGAGGCGTTCAAAACGCGGTTCGGCCCCTTCGCCGACGCGCTGCGAGATCTCGCGGCGGGCGGCGAGCTCGGGGCGCCCGAGCGGTTCGAGGGCGCCTTCGGCTTCGACGCGGGAACGCGCGAAGGGCGTCTGTTCGATCCGGCCGTGGGAGGAGGCGCGATCCTCGACGTCGGCTGCTACCCCCTCGCACTCGCGATCGACCTCGCGGCGGCAGCGGGGCAGCCGATCGACCCCGAGTACCGGGCGTTCGAGGCGGAGCTGGCCGGCGCTGTCGACGGCACCGCCCGCGCCGAACTGGAATTCGGTGCGTTCACCGCCGCGATTGCGACGTCGGTCATCGAGGACCTCTCCGACGTCGGCGTGCTGCGGTTCGCCGACGCCGAGGTGGTGCTCCCGAACGTGTGGGGCAGCCGCACCGAGAGTCCGTCGCAGATCATCGTCCGCCGTGGCGGAGAAGAGCGGACGATCCAGCTCCCGGTCGTGCAGCCCATGGCCGCGGAAGCGGATGCGCTGTCGCTCGCCGTCGCCGAAGGCCGCCTGGAGGTGCCGCAGATGCCCTGGGCCCACACGCGGGCGGCCGCCCGAGTGCTCACGGACTGGCGCGCCGCCGCCCTCACCGGCTGAGCGACATCGCCACCGGCCGGGATCTCACTCCCACGTGTGCACGGGCTCGTTCGTGTGCATCGCCGCGCGATACTCCAGCAGGGTGGCGCGGAGGGCGTCGTAGCGCTCCATGTCGGTGCGGCGATGCATCCGGTCGGTGAACCAGCCCGCGCCCGTCACCCCCGTGAGGCAGCGTCCCTCGATGATGCCCAGCAGGCGATCGCACTCGGCCCCGTCGACGCCCCATGCCCGCAGACCCTCGTGCGCGAGCGGCAGCAGACGCCGCAGCACCAGCTCGGTGGCGGGAACCTGCCCGACGCCCGGCCAGTACAGCTGGGCGTCGATGCCGTCGCGTGCCGCGATGTGGAAGTTGTCTTCGGCGGCGCTGAACGAGAGCTGCGACCACAGCGGCCTGTCGTTCTCGGCGATCGCACGAACGAGGCCGAAGTAGAACGCCGCATTCGCCATGGTGTCGACGACGGTCGGCCCGGCAGCGAGCAGACGGTTCTCCACGCGCAGGTGGGGCACCCCGGCCGCGACGTCGTAGATCGGCCGGTTCCACCGGTAGACCGTGCCGTTGTGGAGCTTCAGCTCTGAGAGGGAGGGGATGCCGCCTCCCTCGAGCACGTCCATGGGGTCCTCGTCGTGCACGATCGGAAGCAGCGCGGGGAAGTAGCGCACGTTCTCCTCGAAGAGATCGAAGACCGAGGTGATCCAGCGCTCGCCGAACCACACGCGCGGCCGCACCCCCTGCGCCTTGAGCTCTTCGCTGCGGGTGTCGGTGGCCTGCTCGAACAGCGGAATGCGGGTCTCGCGCCACAGCTCCCGGCCCAGCAGGTACGGGGAGTTCGCCGACGTCGCCAGCTGCACGCCCGCGATCGCCTGCGACGCATTCCAATACGCGGCGAAGGAATCCGGCGAGGTCTGCAGGTGCAGCTGCGTGCTCGTGCAGGCCGCCTCGGGAAGGATCGACTCCGATGTCGTGGTGAGCCGCTCGGCGCCGATGATGGAGATCGCGATGTCCTCCCCGCGCGCGTCGAGGATCTGCTCGCTCAGCAGGCGGTAGCGCGGGTTGGCGCTGATGCTGTCGGGCCGCAGGTGTCCTTCGGCGAGTGTCGGCAGGATGCCGATCATCACGAGGTGCGCCCCGACGCTCGCCGACCGCTCCTCGGCGTTGTTGAGGCTGCGTCTGAGCCCTTCCTCGAACGTCCGCAGGCCGTTCTGGCGCAGCCGGGCGGGCGGCACGTTGATCTCCACGTTGAACTGACCCAGCTCGGTCTGGAACGCGGGGTCTGCGATCGCCGCGAGGGCTTCGGCGTTGCGCAGCGCCGGATCGCCCGCTTCGTCGACGAGGTTCAGCTCCACCTCGAGGCCCGTCAACGGGTCGTCGGTGTCGAAGTGCGCTTCGCGCAGCATCCGCGCGAACACGTCGAGGTTGCGCCGGACCTTCTCACGATGACGCGTGCGGTCGGCGCGGGTGAACTCCTGTGCCGGGACGTCCTCCCCCATGGCGGAACTCTAGCGAGCACGCAGGCTTTCCGCGCCCTCGCGCCGCGGAGCGGTGGGGACCCACCCGGGCGACGCGATCGACCGCGTGCTGGTTGACTGGGCGGATGCCCCTCGTGCCTGACTCTCGGGTCGTCGTCTGCGGTCCGGCCTCGTGGAACCACCTCATCCTCCTCGACAGCCTGCCGGAGCCGTCGCCGCACATGCAGTTCGCGCTGGGGGATCTGCACACCCTCGGCGGAACCTCGGCGGGCAAGGTGCTCCACCTCGCCGACCACGGTCTCGATGTGACCCTGCACGCCCTGCTGGGTGCCGACGATGAGGGTGCTCTGGTGTCGAGCGCCCTTCGCGCGGCTGGTGCGCGCATCGAGGCATATGCCTCCGATCGCACCGAGCGGCACGCGAACCTGATGACGCCGGCGGGGGAGAGGGTGAGCCTTTATCTCGCGACGCCGTCCGCGGCATCCGTCGGCGACATCGATCGGATCGAGGCCGCGATGGCGGCCGCGGACGTGGCGGTGGTCGACCTCAGCGAGGTGGGTGCGGCGATCGCGGAACGACGCCTGGCCGGTGCGGCCGGGGCCCCGGTTTGGACCGACCTGCACGACTTCGGCGGATCGTCGGAGTTCCACGAGCCGTTCCTGCGTGCGGCCGACGTCGTCTTCATGAACGACGACGCCACCGACGACCCGTGGGCGCTGATGCAGAGCTGTCTCGACCGCGGTCCGCGCCTTGCGGTGTGCACGCTCGGCGAGCGTGGTGCGATCGCGCTCAGCGTATCGGGCGAGCGGGCCAGCGCGGCCGCGCGGCCGGTGACGGTCGTCGACAGCAACGGGGCCGGCGACGCGTTCTTCGCGGGCTTTCTGGCGGCCTCCCTCGCAGGATCGGACCTGGACGGATGCCTCGACGCCGGTGCCCGTCAGGCGGTTGTGGCTCTCTCCTCCGAGCACCTGCACCCCGTACTGGCCGGGCGCGAGTAGGGTTCTGCGGCGCGGGAGGCGCTGCGGGTGGTGACGGACGGCTCCGCGGTCACCAGCGGGCTTCGGTGACCGTTGCCGGGCGTTCGTGCTCGGAGGCGTCGGACACCTGGACCCAGGAGGGTCGCACCACGACGACTGCGAAGCCGGGCTCGAGGGCACGTGATGCGGGGAACGCCGCGTGGTAGGCGGCACCGTACTGCTCTCGGTGGGAGCCGTGCGCGATCATCCCGAAGCCTTCGATCTGGACCGAGACGCCGTTGGTGCCGATGACGACGGCGACCCGGTGGTCGTGGCGGAGGTTCTCGGCTTTGCGGGATCCGGTGGGCGTGTCGAAGATCAGCGTTCCGTCGTCGAGTGCCGCCAGGCCGACGAGGGCTGCCTCCGGCGATCCCGAGGGCGACACGGTGGCGACGACGCCCTGTGCCTGCGCTCGCACGAAGGCCACGACTGCGGCGACGTCGCTCGGATCGAAGCTCACTCGCTCACGATACGACAGCGGCGCGGCAGCGTGCAGGTGCATCCGGTCGCTGCATGTTCGATCACAGCGGGGGCAGTGCGTGCGTGATCGTCGCCACGTACTCCCCGCTGTTGTCGTTCACGCCCTTGTCGTTGGGGCCGAGGAGCAGCATCCCCTCACTCGGGCACTGGATCACGGCGCTCGAGCCGACGAAGAACGGCTCTCCTTCGCCGATGCGACCGAGCAGTCCGCGGTGTGGCGCGGCCGGCACGAGAGTGCCGGGCCTCGCGTTGCCGTCTGCACCCGCCCGGTCGTCGTCTCCGCCTCCCTCGAACGAGGTCTGTCCCGTCGCGGTCACGCGCAGCGCCGACCCCGGCGTGCACGAGCGGCCGGTCTCGGTCCATGCGACGTTGGCGGGGACGGTCACGGATGTCTCTTCGACCACGAGCGGATCGAGATCGGGCCGGGTCGTCACGGAGACCGAGTACGAGCCCGCGTTATCGGCGAGGCCGGTGTCGTTCAGACCGAAGGCCAGCGCGTTCTCGTCGTCGCAGATGAGCGTCCGCCCATTTCCGACATAGAACGGTGCGCCGTCTCCGACTCGGCCGATGAGTGCGGCGTGCGCGGCGTCCGGCACGACATTCGTGGCGGGGAACATCCCCGGGACTCCGTTGGGCCCCGAGGTGGCGCCGCCGGAGTACTCGACCGTGCCCGTCGCGCTGATGTCGAGCACGAGGCCGGGCTCGCACGAGGCGGGCGCAGGGGTCCATGCTTCCGTCGCTGAAACGGCGGTCACCGTCGTCGCGGGGGTCGGAGTGACCTCCGTCGGCGAGGTGTCCGGAGGGGGGCTCACGTCATTGCCGAGGCTCCAGAAGACGATCGCCAGGACGACGACGAGGAGCAGTGCGGCTGCTCCGCCGGCCACGGCAAGCAGCACACGACGCCGGTGGGGTGTTCCGGGCGATTCTTTCGTGACGGCCGGTGCCGGCGGCGGAGCGGGCGGCTCGATGCCGTGTGGCGGCTCGTCCCCGTACGAGGACACCGGTGGCACATCGTCGGGAGGTGGTCCGCCATGCTCCGGCCGCTCGTTCCCGTGCGCGTCGAGGGCCGGGAATGGCTCGCCATCGTGTGTCAGCCGGCCCGCGCGAGGGGGTTCGCTTTCGTACAGCGCTTCGGACGAGTGCGCGGGCTCGCCCCCGAATGCTCGTTCGCCGGCCTCGGGCGGGCCGGCGACCTGTGACAGATCGCCCACGGTCAGCGGTTCGATGTCGCGCAGCGGCTCGGCGTCGGGTGCCGGTTCGTCCTCGTGGGAAGGTTCACGCGCCCCCGAAGGAGCCGTTTCAGGGCCGACGCCGGCGGCCACCTCGGGCGGTGGTGTCTCGGGATCGATGCGAGTCGGATCCCCCGCGTCCGCCTGCTCGGGTGCCGGCGGACCGGTTCGCGGAGGGCGCTCGGCGGCGGGTGCCATCGCGGCCGTCGGGGGTCGGGCGCCGGATGGCGGCACCATCGTGAACAGCCGCGTGTCGGTACCGCGCACGTACAGCACCGGTGTGACCCACTCGAGCGTCGTGCTGCTGAGCCCCAGGATGCGGATGCGTCCGCTGCGCACCGCCTCGTCGACGGTGCGTCCGTAGCCGAGCGCGGCGTAGAAGCCCTCGGTGAAGGCGATCGCGGCGTCGTCGCTGATGGTGAACTGCATGGCCGCGGCCGCCGGGATGCCGCTGCGAACGAGTGCGGCCGCGGTGCTCGAGAGAAGATCGTCGGTGCCGCCGGACGCCGATTGGCAGGAGTTGAGCACGACGAGTCGTGGGATCGGGTCGGCCTCGGCCAGGAGATCGGCGAGGGCAGACGCCCCGACGAGCTCGGCGCGGCCGTCACGCCGGGTGAATGCGAGGACGCCCTCGTCTGCGGTGGCGGCATAGTCGCCGTGTCCCACGAAATGGAGCACGTGCCAGGGCTCGGCGAGCAGGCGTTCGTGCAGGCTCGCCCAGGTCGTGTCTTCCAGCCACTCCAGGTACACCCGTCCTTCGTCGATGTGCCGCTCCAGTGCGCTCTCGAGCTGTTCCCGTTCCAGCTCGACATTCAGGCGGGGAAGGTTGGAGGGCGCCGACACCATCCCGAGGATGCGCAGCGGGGGTTCGATGTCGAGGGCGGGAAGCGCGTCGGGTGCGTCGATCTGCCGCACGAGCGGATCGCGGCGGCAGACGTAGGCGGCCTCGGTGCGGTCGAACAGCGTCTCCCACGGCAGCGCTGCGAGCGAGGGCTCGTCCAGCCGCAGCCTGATCTGCAGGGCTTCGCGCCGTTCCGTCGCGATCGCCTTGCTCGCCCGGTATGCGGAGAGCACGTCGTCACGGAAAACGGCGTCGAACAGCTCTACGCCCACGCGCTGGATCGCGGCCTCCGGTGCGTGCAGCACACGTCGTGCCGGCACCACCGAGGCGAGCACTGCGGTCTCGAGGTTCGGCAGTTGCGACACGAGAGTGTCGACGTCGAGCTCGAAGGTTCTGGACGCTCCTCCGCCCGCCGAGCGCACCACGCGCACCGACCACGCCCCGGGGGCGCCGCCGGTGCTGATCTCCAGTTCGAAAACCGTCTTCACGTCACTCCCAGGCCATGAAGTGCGCTTGTCCCCAGGCGCCGATGCGGCGGTCCGTCGGCGTCAACACATTGTCCACCCAACGGGCACGAGACGCGAGAGCACCGTCATACCGCGACGAAGCGGCGGGGCGACTTCGAACTGAGGGTGACCGCGTCGCCGATCTCACCCGTGACCGCCGCGGGTGGCGGTTGCAGCAAGTAGGTGTCGAGGGCGGTGATCGGATCGCGGCTCCGGGTGATGCGCCACCGCTGGTTGTGCAGACGGAGGTGGCAGTTGCGACAGAGCGGTACGCCATCGTCGATGTCGGTGCGACCGTGATGCTCCCACCAATGATCGATGTGGTGGTACTCGCACTGCGAGATGGGCGCCGCGCACGACGGCCACATGCAGCCACCGTCACGGGCGGCGATCGCGATCCGCTGCCTGCGAGTGAAGAGGCGCAGTTCGCGCCCGACGTCGAGCGGTCGCCCGTCCGCTCCCCACACGAGAGGCACTGCACCGGAGTCGCACAGGCGCGCTTCGACGACTCCGCCGGGAAGGGCTGCTCCGCCGTCCTCGAGGTGGCCGACGCCGGTCACCCGCATCGCCCCTCGCTCGTCGGCACCGGCCATCGCCGACGCCTCGACGAGGATGCGCACTCCGGGTTGCCGGTCGCCGAACGCCTGCTGCGGGTCGGCATTCGCGCCCGCTCGGAGGACGGCCATGATCGTGTCGTACTGCAGCTGGTCGTTCGTGCGGTGATCCAGCTCGGCCGCACGGGCCTTCTCCGCGGCGTCCGCGCCCACGAACCGCGGACCGCGCCGCGGCCGGAGCGCGCACTGCAGCATCGAGTCCACCCACGCAGCCGCTTCATCGTCGAAGAGGATGTGGGCGTGACGCCGGCCGCTCTCGTCGACCCATCGACGGAATGATCGTGCCGCGAAACGCTCTTCGAATCGGAGCGTCACACCGGCGGGATCGAGCCGGTCCCGAGCCACGCGGGCTTGGTTGCGGAGGTCTTCCACGGGCTGCGTCGCCACCTCGTCGAGCAGCGCGCGCACGGCACGGGCCCACGCCTGGGGAAGGAAGTCCGCGTCCCGTTCCGGATACCGCTCCACCGGCGGCTCTCCCAACCCCGTGCGAATCGCGTGGAACTGGGCCTGGGTCAGCGCGCCGGACGCCAATGCGTCGCGGAGAAGCTGCAGCCACTCCGGCCCGGCGGGGGCGGCATCCGCACGCGCGTCTGCAGGGCCGGTGGGGGGAGCCGAGGGCGCCAGTTCCTCACCGGACTGCACCGCACGCTTCACGTCGGCGCGACCGAGCCCCGTGATCTGCTGCACCAGCGCCGCTCCGGTCTTCAGTCCCTTGCGCTGCGCGAGGCCGCCGTAACCGAGATCCCTGGCGGACCGACGAGACACCTCGGCGGAGGCGCTCGCGACCACGAGTTCCAGGGCTTTCCGCGCCTCGGTGGTGTCGGCGAGGAGGTCGAGAAGCTCCGCGTCGTCGAGCCGTGCTACATCGGTGGCGTCGGCGCCGAGCCGGCCGACGACGCGGGCGACGGCATCCGTCAATCGCGTCGCTGGCGACACCGGTGCGGAGGTGAACATAGAACAAAGATACGAACGACCGCCGACATCCAGACGGCCGATCATGCTCGTTGTGGATAACTCACGCTCACTGCCCGGGTTGCGGGGGAGTGATTCCAGAGAGACCGGCGATGATGCTGTGGAGGGGCTGACGGGAATCGAACCCGCGCTGTCTGCTTGGGAAGCAGAAGTTCTGCCATTGAACTACAGCCCCGGACGCCGGGATCCCGGCGTTCGCGCGCCTGTTACAGCGCCCGGCCAGCATAACAGCACCCTCCGGATAGGCTGACTGCGTGCTGCTCAGTGACCGCGACATCCGGCTCGAGATCGACGGGGGCCGCATCGCGCTCGACCCGTGGGAGCCCGGAATGGTGCAGCCCTCGAGCGTCGACGTGCGGCTCGACCGCTACTTCCGGCTCTTCGACAACCACAAGTACCCCTTCATCGATCCCGCCGTGGACCAACCCGACCTGACCCGGCTCATCGAGGTCGAGCCCGACGAGCCGTTCATCCTGCACCCGGGGGAGTTCGCGCTCGGCTCCACGTTCGAGCAGATCACGCTGCCCGACGACATCGCGGCGCGCCTGGAGGGCAAGTCCTCGCTCGGACGCCTGGGCCTGCTGACCCACTCCACGGCGGGGTTCATCGATCCCGGGTTCTCAGGACACGTCACGCTCGAGCTGTCGAACGTGGCGACCCTCCCCATCAAGCTGTGGCCGGGCATGAAGATCGGCCAGGTCTGCTACTTCCGCCTGTCGTCGCCCGCCGAGAATCCGTACGGCTCGGGCCCGTACGGCAACAGGTACCAGGGTCAGCGGGGGCCCACGGCATCCCGTTCGTTCCAGAACTTCCACCGCACGGACGTGGGGGCGACGGATGCCGGGAGCCGCGGCGCCTGAACGCCCACGGTGCGACGACCCGATGCGGCACGACGACCTTCACGGCGTCGGCTGGATGACGGGGCTCTTCGCGTAGACGTGCACCTCTGAGCCGTCCGCCCGGAACTGCAGCGCGGTGCCGTCGGCGAACCGATCCCGCAGCTGCTGCGGCAACGAGTCGGAGACGACGAATCCGGCGGTCGGCGCGAAGCCGTCGCCGGCACACCCGCCCGTGGCGGGGTCGGCGTCGCCGGCCGTGCGTCGCACGAAGAGGCAGTCGAGCACCTCCCCTCGGCTCCAGTCCTGCTTCACCAGGACGGCGGTCATGCCGTAGAAATCCTCGAAGAGGATCGCGTCGCTCGTTCCGGGGAAGACGCCGGGGGCTTGCTCGGCATCGGGGTCCACCTGGAGCACCGCGACCTGTCCCTCGGCGAGCGGCGCCACCGCGAGCGTCACGGCCGAGGATGCCACGCCGGCGACCGCGATGCACGCGAGCCACAGCATCCGCCGTCGCGCCGGCCGCCACCACGGTGGGCGGCCTGCTCCGGCGGCAAGAGGAGCCCCGCCATGGTCCCGTCCAGGATCGGGGCCGGGGGGCGCCGCCGGACCCTCGGGCGCCGACGCCCGCGGGGATTCTCCCGCTCCGTGAGGGATGCCGGCTTGCTCGCCGTCGCGCTCCGACGGGGAAGCCATCGCGTCGGACGTCCCCGGGCGAGCCCGCTCTTCCAGCTCGTGAAGTCGCCGCAGCGCGACCGGATCCTCGGCGATGTCGGCATGCGGGCCGTACGCCCGCGCGCGCAGGGCGCGCAGCTCGTCGGTCGTGGATCCCTCGTGCAGCGTCATGACCGGCCCTCCCCGCCCTCCGTTCCGGAGAGCCCGGGGACTCCGGGCTCCCGCGCGTAGACGTGGACGGATGCCTCCTCCAGCACGAACTGGAGCGCCGTGCCCTCGGCGAAGCGATCGCGCAGTTCGCGCGGAGACGTGCTGTCGACGAACATCGACGCCGTCGCCGGGAAGGCGCCGGCGCCGCAGCTGCCGCCGCCGAAGCCGGAGCCGTCCGGCGCGGTCAGCACGTACAGACACATCTGGGTCCCGCCCGAGCCCGTCCCCAAGTCCTGCGGGAAGCTGATCACGGTGAGGCCGTGGAACTCCTCGAACTGCCGACCGCCCTCCGGGCGGGAGCCGAAGACCTCACCCGGCCATCGGGCGTCGGCGTCCTCCTGCAGGACGTCGATCCTGCCCGCCTCCATCCACTGGACGAGGAGCGTCAGTCCGACGCCGAGAAGCAGCGCGACCACGACCGATCCGACCCACAGCACGGGGACCCGCCGGCGCCACCACGGCCGTGCCGCCACCGCATCCGCGTCTCCTCCGCCGGGATCATCGCTCGTGCCGTCGATACGCCCCTCCAGGGCTCCCCCGCCGGGATCATCGCTCGTGCCGTCGCCTGCGAGGCCGCCCGCGACGGGGTCGACGCGCACCTCCGAATCCGCCGGCGACCGGGCGCCGTCGCGCGCGGGTGAATCCTGCGCTGCGGGCGTCACAACCGCCCGAGGATCCGCATCGCCGACCGGCGCAGCATCCGGCTCCGCCTCGTCTCCGGCCGTCTCGGACTCGGTCGCGGGCGCCCGCGCGGCCGACAGTTCGGCCTCGAGCTGCCTCAGCCGCGCCATCGCCACGGGATCGTCGTCGATATCGGCGTCGCGGCCGTACGCGCGCCGCTGGAGGGCGCGCAACTCATCGAGCGAAGGGTCGGTCGGCGTTGACATCGAAGCCATCCTGCCTCACGGAAGCGGGCGATCGGGCGGCACCGGCGAACCGGAGGGTGCGCTACCGTCCCACGACGAGCGCCAGCGAGGTGTCGCCGCAGGGGAGCACCACCGTGCCATCAGCGAGGCGCACCGGCTCGGGCGACAACGCGCGGACGGCGGCGGTGAGGCCGTCGTCGCGGAGCATGGATCCCGGTTCCCGCCGCGCGTCCGTCGAGGTCACGACGCGGCCCGAGGCGTTGACGAGGGTGACGGGAGTCTCACCGGCGCGCAGCACGGGCAGCAGCACGCGCTCCAGCCGGTCGACCAGCGCGTCCGCGCCGACCACTCCGACCATGGCGCCGTGGAGCACCACCGGCGTCGTGATCGTGACGGTGTAGTCGTCGGTGCAGACGTAGTCGACATACGGTCCGGTGAGGTGCCGGGCGCCGGTGGTCGCGGGAACCCGCCACCACTCGAGCGCCGTGTAGTCGCGGAACTGCTCGTGCGCGGGGTCGTCGATCGTGGCCAGCCGCCGGGCGGTCCGCGGCGTTCCGGTGGTGCCGAGCCACCACGCGAGGTGCCACTCGGCGTCGCTCAGGGCGCCCGGCGCCGCGACGAAGCCTGCGCCGGTGAGCAGCGTCTCGCCCGTCACGGCCGGCACGGCGAAGGTCTCGCTGAGCGCATCGACCGTCTCGGCAGTGAGCTCGCCCGCCGACGTCAGCCCCGACTGCAGCAGGTCGCGCCAGCCGTCGATCATGGCGAAGATGTCATCGATCGTCGCGGCAACGCTGATCGCCACGTCGGCCGGTGACCGGGTCGTGGTGGTGGTCATGGCATGTCCTTCGGGTCGGATGCCGCGTCCTCCGTGCGCGCGTCTACGCGCGCTCGCTCGTCGATGAGCCATTCGAAGGCGCTGTTGATGTGTGCGAGAGTGGCCGCGCGCGCCTCCTCGGGTGCGACGTCGCGGATGGCGTCGATGACTCGGATGCGTGCGATGGCGCTGCGGTCACGGTACTCCTGCTCCCGCAGGCACATCCAGAGGAGCGAGCCCGTCTCGCCCTGCAGGCGCATCTCCTCGTGCACCAGGCGCGGGGACTGGCTGACGGCCGCGACTTCGAGCTGGAACCGGGTCACCGCCCGCCGGGCGCCGCCGGCCGTCGCCAGATCCGCACCGTCCGCGATGCGCAGCAGGTTCTCGATGTCGTCGTCGCTCGCCCGGTTTGCGGCGGCCTCGGCGGCGGTGCCGGCGATCGCCGAGGCGTGCAGCGCGAAGTCGCGCAGCTCGATGCGGCTGTGCGCGCGCAAGCGCCGCTCGAGGAGGCGCCTGGCCGACTCGCGGTCGAACGTGACGAAGCTCCCGCCGTCGCGGCCGCGCCTCGTCTTCACGAGACCCTTGTCGCGCAGCACCTCGAGCGCCTCGCGGGCGGTGACCAGTGCGACGCCGAGGCTCCGTGAGAGGTCGGCCTCGCTCGGCAGGCGCTCGCCGTCGTGCAGCACGCCCGTCACGATCGCGTCGGTGAGCCGCTTCTCGACCAGCTCGGCGCGGCCCGTGCCGTCGAGCGGAGCGAAGACGACCGCACGTGCGGCGTCGACTCTTCCCGTCGCGTGGGGCATGGGACTCCATTGCTTCGCGGGCGCTGCTCGAGCGCGGACCGTGACACGACCGTAACACCCGCGTCCCCCTTTTGACATATGGATCCATATGATTTACTTCCATCGGCATCGAAGGAGACGTCATGACCGAGCAGCAGCCCGCCGTCCGGCTGACCGGACTCACGAAGGAGTTCGGCGCCGTCACCGCCGTCGATCATGTGGACCTGGAGATCGGCGCCGGCGAGTTCTTCTCCATGCTCGGCCCCTCGGGGTCGGGCAAGACCACGGTCCTGCGCCTCATCGCCGGCTTCGAGCAGCCGACGTCCGGCACGATCGAGCTCTTCGGCCAGGACGTGACGAAGAAGGCGCCGTTCGATCGCGACGTCAACACGGTGTTCCAGGACTACGCCCTCTTCCCGCACATGAGCGTGCTCGACAACGTGGCGTACGGCCTCCGGGTGCGGGGCATGGGTCGCAGCAAGCGCCGCGACCTCGCGATGCGGGCGCTCGCCGCGGTACGGCTCGACCAGATGGCCGCGCGAAAGCCGTCGCAGCTGTCGGGAGGTCAGCGCCAGCGCGTCGCACTGGCGCGGGCCACCGTCGTCGAGCCGAAGGTGCTCCTCCTCGATGAGCCGCTCGGCGCCCTCGACCTCAAGCTGCGCGAGCAGATGCAGGTCGAGCTCAAGCAGATCCAGCGCGACCTCGGCATCACCTTCATCTTCGTGACCCACGATCAGGAGGAGGCGCTGACGCTCTCCGACCGCATCGCGGTGTTCCACGAAGGGCGCATCGTGCAGCTGGGCACCCCGCAGGACCTCTACGAGCGCCCGACCTCGCGCTTCGTCGCGGACTTCGTCGGCACTTCGAACCTCTTCGACCACGAGCGCTCCACCACCCTCATCGGGCGGGAGGGAGAGCACTCGATCCGTCCCGAGAAGCTCACCCTGGCCTCCACCCCGGCCTCGGCGCCCGGCGAGCACTCGGCCGAGGGCACCGTGATCGAGTCGATCTACGTGGGAAGCGGCATCCGTCGCGTCATCGATCTGGATGCCGGCATGCGCGTGACCGTGCTCGAGCGCAACGATCGCGGGCGCCTTTCGGACGACGACCGCGGCGACCGCGTGCACGTCACATGGCATGACGACGACGTCGTCCCGCTCATCCCGCCCGGCACCTGAGCCCTGTCACCACCCAAGACCTGGGCGCCCGCGGCGCCCCGGAGCACAACACAGCACAACCCGAGAAGAGCACTGAGAGGAAGAACGATGATGCGCACATCACGTGGATCGCGGATCGCCGCGGCCGCCCTGACGGTCGGGTCGCTCGCGGTCCTGGCCGGCTGCGGCACGTCCAGCGGCGGTGGCGCCGCGCCGTCCGAGCAGGCCGATGAGCTCGGCGACTACGAGGGACAGGTCTCGATCCTGGCGTGGCCCGGCTACGTCGAAGACGGCAGCAACGACCCCGATGTCGACTGGGTCTCGGGCTTCGAGGACAAGACCGGATGCCAGGTCACGTCGAAGTCCTACGGCACCTCCGACGAGGCCGTCAACCTGATGAAGACGGGCGACTACGACGTCGTCGCGGCCTCGGGCGACGCGACCCTCCGCCTCATCGCCGCCGACGACGTCGCCCCCGTCAACACCGGCCTGATTCCGAGCTACGAGGGCGTGTACGACTTCCTCAAGGAGAAGGAGTGGAACTCCGTCGACGGACAGTCGTACGGCGTTCCGCACGGCTACGGCGCCAACCTGCTCCTGTACAACACGGACGTCGTCACCCCGGCGCCTACGTCGTGGGATGTCGTGTTCGACGGCGCGAGCGCGTACTCGGGCAAGATCACGGCCTACGACTCGCCGATCTACATCGCCGACGCCGCGGTGTATCTGATGGCCCACCAGCCGGACCTCGGCATCGAGAACCCGTACGCGCTCGACGAGGACCAGTTCCAGGCGGCGGTCGACCTGCTCAAGGAGCAGCGCCAGCACGTCGGCGAGTACTGGTCGGACTACCTCAAGGAGATCCAGGCGTTCGAGACCGGCGACTCGGTGGCCGGCACCACCTGGCAGGTGATCCAGAACTCGCTGGCGGCGGAGGGTGCCTCCACGGATGCGGTGCTCCCGGAGGAGGGCGCGACCGGCTGGTCGGACACCTGGATGATCGCGTCGGCCGCGAAGAACCCCAACTGCGCCTACGCGTGGCTCGACTGGATCGCCAGCCCCGAGGTCAACGCGCAGGCGACGGCGTACTTCGGCGAGGCCCCCTCGAGCGACGCCGCGTGCGACTACCGCGACGACTGCGAGGCCTACCACGCCGGTGACGCCGACTACGCATCGCAGATCTGGTACTGGACCACGCCGATCGCCGAGTGCGTCGACGGCCGCACCGATGTCGAGTGCGTCGACTACGCCCGCTGGACCGAGGCCTGGTCCGAGATCAAGGGCTGATCCCGCTCGCTGAGCCGGGGCGACGGATGCTGCCGCCCCGGCTCGCCGAAGCGAGACCGACTCCGGAGGAACCGATGACCCAGACCCTGTCCGCCCCGCCCACCCCGCGGGCGGTCGCCGAGCCGCGGAGGACGACCGCGCGTCGCGCGTCGGCGTGGCTGAGCGCGCACCCGCGCTTCCGGCTCGCGTTCCTCCTGACGGCGCCGCTGTTCTGGCTCGGCGTCGTCTACATCGTGGCGCTCGTCCTGCTGCTGGTGACGGCGTTCTGGACGGTCGACAGCTTCACCGGCGAGATCATCACCGACTGGACGCTCGACAACATCATCACCGTGCTCACCGGCTCGCTGTACCAGACGGTGACCCTCCGCACCGTGGGCGTCGCCCTGCTCGTCACCATCATCGACGTGGCCATCGCCCTCCCGATCGCCTTCTACATGGCGAAGGTCGCCTCGCCTCGCATGCAGCGCCTCCTCGTGATCGCCGTGCTGATGCCGCTCTGGGCGAGCTACCTCGTCAAGGCGTATGCGTGGCGGTCGGTGCTGTCGCAGGAGGGCATCCTCGAGTGGATCCTCGCGCCGTTCGGCCTGCACACGCCCGGCTACGGGCTCACCGCGACGATCATCACGCTGTCGTACCTGTGGCTGCCGTACGTGATCCTCCCGATCTACGCAGGACTGGAGCGCGTGCCGGACTCGCTGCTCGAGGCATCCGCCGATCTGGGCGGCCGCACGTGGCGGACGATCGGGTCCGTCGTGCTCCCGCTCGCGTTCCCCGCGATCATCGCGGGCACGATCTTCGCCTTCTCGCTGTCGCTCGGCGACTACATCACCGTCAACATCGTCGGCGGCGCCAGCCAGATGCTCGGCAACCTCGTCTACACGAACGTGGGGGCGGCGAACAACCTGCCGCTCGCGGCGGCGATCGCCCTCATCCCGATCGTCATCATCTTCGGCTACCTCGCCCTCGTGCGCCGCACCGGCGCCCTGAACAACCTCTAGGATCCGGCGATGCGACTCTCGCGACTCTCCCGCACCGTGCTCGGCGTCGTCACGGGGCTGATCCTGCTCGCGGTGTACCTGCCGCTGTTCGTCGTGCTGGTGAACTCCTTCTCCACCTCGACGTCGCTCACCTGGCCCCCGCCGGGCTTCACGCTGGAGTGGTGGGGCAAGGCGTTCCAGAGCGCGGGCGCGCTCGAGGCGGTCGGCACCAGCGTCGGGATCGCCCTCATCGCCACGGCGATCTCGCTCGTGCTGGGCACGCTCATCTCGCTGGCGCTGCAGCGGTTCGAGTTCTTCGGACGCGACGCGATCTCGCTGCTGATCATCCTGCCGATCGCCCTGCCCGGCATCATCACGGGCATCGCGCTCAACAACTTCTTCCGCACGATCATGGGCATCCCGCTGTCGATCTGGACGGTGGTGATCGCACACGCGACGTTCTGCATCGTGACGGTGTTCAACAACGTCATCGCACGCCTGCGGCGCACCGGCACGAACCTCGAGGAGGCCTCGGCCGATCTGGGTGCCGGCATCTGGACGACGTTCCGCCTCGTCACCTTCCCGCAGCTGCGCTCGGCGCTGCTGGCCGGCGCCCTCCTCGCCTTCGCGTTGAGCTTCGACGAGATCATCGTGACCACGTTCACGGCCGGATCCGGCGTGACCACGCTTCCGATCTACATCCTCAACAACATGTTCCGGCCCAACCAGGCGCCGGTCGTCTCGGTCATCGCGGTCGTGCTCGTGATCGTGTCGATCGTGCCGATCTACCTCGCGCAGCGGCTCTCGGGCTCGGAGCAGACCCGCCGCTGAGGTCTTCCTGGGCGCCGGCTGCGCGAGGTTCGCGGCGGGCGATCCCCACGATCGCCCGCCGCGGCGGCGGGCCCGCGCCCCCACGACCGGCCCGCCGGCAGCGCGGACTCCGCCTTCAGATGGCGAGACCGGCCAACAGTTACTGCAAGCTGCAGTATATGGCCGATGGGGAGCGAGCGGGATAGCCTTTCCTCGTCCGCCGATGACGGGACCCGCCGGGCTGGTCGACGGCGGGTGGGGGAGGAGGATGCCGGTGCCCGACCGCGAGATCTCGACCACGGCGTACCTGACCCTGGGCCTCCTGGCGGCGCGGGACTGGTCGGCGTACCAGCTGGCCGAGCAGCTGGGCCGCGGAGTCGCGGAGCTGTGGCCGTCGGCGGACCGCGGCCGCTACGCCGTGCTCACCCGGCTCCGCGACGCCGGCTTCGTCGAGACCCGTCAGGAGCACACCGGCAAGCGCGCCCGCACCATGTACTCGATCACGCCGGAGGGCCGCGAGGCGCTCGCCCGGTGGCTGAGCACGCCGGTGCGCCCGCCGTCGTTTGAGTTCGAGGGCATGGTGCGCGTGCTGCTCTCCGACCAGGGATCGCTCGACGACCTGCGCGCGACGCTCGCCCAGACGCGGGAGCGCGCCCTCGCCCAGCGCGACCTGTTCGCCCGGTACGCCGCGTTCATCAGCGCGACGGGCGGCACGTTCCCCGAGCGCCAGCATCTCTTCGCACTGGCGAACACCTTCATGGTCGGCCACTACGAGCACATCCTTGCGTGGGCCGAGTGGGCCGAGCGGCAGATCGCGAGGTGGCCCGACACGGTGACGCCGGCGACCACGCACGGCGACCAGGTGCGACACATGCTCGCACCCGGCCGCAGGCTGTTCGAGGCGGGGCAGCCGGACGCTCACTGACGTGCGGCGGCGCACGCGCAAGAGTGCGCCGGTCAGTGGGCGGTGCGCACCCCGACGAGGTCGTGCACGAGCACGGCGGCGGATCGGGCACCCTGGCCCGCGGCGACGATGAGCTGCTGCGGACCGGGGGATGCGGCATCCCCTGCCGCATACAGGCCCGGCACCGACGTGCGTCCCGAGCGGTCGGTGACCAGGTTGCCGAACCGGTCGCGCTCCAGGTCGATGCCGCCGAGGAAGTCGAGCACCGGGTGCCACTGCGGGCGCACGAAGCCGCCGTCGATCGCGATGCGGGTGCCGTCGGCGAGGCGCACGGCCGACACGGCGCCCTTGTCGCCCTCGAGGTCGTCGATGACGCGACGCTCGACGACGATCCCGGATGCTGCGAGCTCGGCCTCTTCGACCGTGTCCACGGCCTCCGACCCGTTGGTGAACACCGTGAGCCGGTCGGTCCAGCGGGCGATGAGGCGGGCGCGCGCGGCGAGATCGGAGGTCTCGCCGATCAGGGCGAGCGGGCGGTCCTGCAGCTCCCATGCGTCGCACGCGGCGCAGCTGAACATCGTCATGCCGTAGAACGCGCGGAGGCTCGGGATGTCGGGGAGGGTCTCGCGAAGGCCTGTGGCGATCAGCACGGAGCGGGCGGCCACGGCGGGCGGGGTTCCCGCGCGCCGGCCGTGCAGCGCGGCGATGAACCGGAGGCCGCCCTCGCCAGGCTGTTCGATGAGCGCCGACGCGACGGTGCGGTCGAGCACGCGCACGTTCGGGTAGGCCGCGAGCTCCGCCCGGGCGAGCTTGCGGAGCTCGAGCGGCGACACTCCGTCACGGGTGAGGAACCCGTGCGAGCGCAGCGTGGCGGCGTTGCGCGGGCGGCCTGCGTCGACCAGGACGACCGAGGCGCGGGCGCGTCCGAGGTTCAGCGCGGCCGACAGTCCGGCCGGGCCGCCGCCGACGATGACGACGTCGACCTCGGTGCTGTCTGCCGCTGTTCCCCTGTCACGATCTGCGGCCGCCGGCGACACATCGTGACGGGGGAGCGGGTTGCGATCAGTCATGCCCGTCTCCTTGAGGAGGAAGCGCTGCGATCACCGGGTGGTCCTTGGCGATCACGCCGGTCTTGGCGGCACCACCGGGCGAGCCGATGTCGTCGAAGAACTCGACGTTCGCCTTGTAGTAGTCCTGCCACTCGTCGGGCAGGTCGTCCTCGTAGTAGATCGCCTCGACCGGGCACACCGGCTCGCACGCACCGCAGTCGACGCACTCGTCGGGGTGGATGTACAGCGACCGGTCACCCTCGTAGATGCAGTCCACGGGGCACTCGTCGATGCAGGCGCGGTCCTTGACGTCCACGCAGGGAAGGGCGATCACATACGTCACGGGACGAGCGCTCCCCGCGAGATGCGCACCTGCTCGTCGCGCGGAACGACCTTGACGCGTTCCCGCGTGTGCAGGTGGTTCGCGCCCAGCTCGCGCTCGTGGGCGTCGAGGGCGAGCCAGCCGTCCCACGTCGTGTACGCGACGTCGCGCTCGTCGAGCAGGTCGAGCACATCGCCTTCCACGACCGGTGCCGACAGGCGCCCCGCCTCGACGTCCGAGACGAGGTGCGCGATGGTCTCCATCGCGTCGGACTTGGTGTGGCCGATGAGACCGACCGGTCCGCGCTTGATCCAGCCCGTCGCGTAGAGGCCGGCGATCACGGGCGCGTCGGGGTCACCGGTGGCGCCGGCATCCGTCACCCGTCCCTCGACGTTGGAGACCACGCCGGCCTTCTCGTCGAACGGGGCATCGATCACGGGCGTGCCGTAGTAGCCGACCGCGCGGTAGACCTGCTGCACCGGGTACTCGCGGAACTCGCCGGTGCCCCGCACGCCGCCGTCGCCGGAGGGCTCGGTGCGCTCGAAGCGCAGGCCCTCGACCTCGCCCTCGCCCAGAACCGCGACGGGCGAGTGGTAGAAGTGCAGGTGAAGGCGCCGGCTCGCACCCGTGGACTCGCGCGTGCGCCAGCTCTCCAGAATGCGGAGCATCACCTTGAGCTGGTTGTTCGCCGGCGTGAAGCCCTCGAGGTAGGCGAAGTCCTCGTCGCTCACGACGATGTCGACGTCGGGCACCTCGCCGAGCTCGCGCAGCTCGATCGGCGTGAACTTGATGTCAGCGGGGCCGCGGCGGCCGAACACGTGCACGTCGGTGACGGCGGACGCCTCGAGGCCCGCGAGCACGTTGTCGGCGATCTCGGTCGAGCGCAGGTCGACGGCGTGCTTGGCGAGGATGCGGGCGACGTCGAGCGCGACGTTGCCGTTGCCGATGACCGCGACCTCGCGCTTGTCGAGCGACCACGACGTCGGCACGTCGGGGTGGCCGTCGAACCAGGCCACGAAGTCGGCCGCGCCGTACGAGCCGGGCAGGTCGATGCCGGGGATGTCGAGCGCGGCGTCGCGGATCGCGCCGGTGGCGAGGATGACGGCGTCGTACCGCTCCTGCAGCTCGTCGATGGAGAGGTCGCGTCCGACCTCGACGTTGCCGATGAACCGCGTGGTGCCGGCATCCAGCATCTCGTGCAGCGAGTTGACGATGCCCTTGATGCGGGGATGGTCGGGCGCGACGCCGTAGCGGATCAGGCCGTAGGGCGCCGGCAGCGACTCGAACAGGTCGATCGCGACGGATCCCCCGGCGTCCGCCACGGAGTTGGTGAGGATGTTGCCCGCGTAGATGCCGGCCGGGCCCGCGCCGACGATCGCGACGCGGAGGTTCTGGAGGTGGGACGAGGTCACGGGGTGCGGGCCTTCCGGGGAGCGAGCGGGTCGTAGTTCGAGAGTTCGAGGGTCGCGAGGCCGGCGGGCGCGTACGGGCTCAGCCGCACCACGTCGCCGACCACCACGACGGCGGGGGAGCGGATGCCTCGCTCCGCGGCCTGGTGCGCGATCGTCGCGAGCGTGCCGACCGTGACGCGCTGGCGGGGTCCGTACCCGTCCTCGACGACGACGACGGGGCAGTCCGCGCCGCGCGCGCCGCGGGCCAGCGTGATCGCGGAGTTCGCGAGCGTGCCGATGCCCATCAGCAGCACCACCGTGTGGTCGCGGCCGCCGCCGAGGGACTCGATCTGGTCGTGGGCGGTGGCGACGGTGAAGGCGGTCGCGACACCGCGGTGGGTGAGCGGGATGCCCGCGATGGCGGGCACCGAGATGGCGCTGGTGATGCCGGGCACGACCTCGACGACCACTCCCGCTTCCTGGCACGCGTGCAGTTCCTCGCCACCGCGGCCGAACACGTACGGGTCGCCGCCCTTGAGGCGCACGACCGTCTTGCCGTCGTGGGCGAGCCGCACGAGCAGGGCGTTGATGGCGTCCTGCGGCACGGCGTGGTGGCCCGGCATCTTGCCGACGTCGACGACCTCGGCCCCCAGCTGCACCCCGTCGGCGGCGAGGCCGTCGAGCACGGCGCGGGCGCCGAGGCGGTCGGCGACGATGACGTCGGCGGCCTCCAGGGCGCGCAGGCCCGTGACCGTGAGGAGTCCGGCGTCGCCGGGTCCCGCCCCCACGAGCCACACCTTGCCGGTCGCGGTCATCGCGCACCTCCCGTGATGAGCAGTCCCCGGCGCTTCAGCATCCGTCGCTCCAGGGGTCCGAAGAAGACCAGCTCGATGAGGATGCCGACGGCCAGGATGAGGATGATCGTGGCGAGGACGCCGGCCATGTCGGCGAGCTCCCGCGACTGATCGAGCATCGACCCCAGGCCGAAGCCGATGGAGCCGCCGGTCGCGATGATCTCCGCGGCCATGAGCGACCGCCACGAGAACGCCCAGCCCTGCTTGAGCCCGGCGAGGTAGCCCGGGAGGGCGGCGGGCAGGACGACGGCCGTCGCCAGCTGCCAGCGCGAGGCGCCGAGAACCGTGCCGACCCGGCGCAGCTGCGGGGGCACCTGGTCGATGCCGGCGATCAGGCCGTTGACGATCGACGGGATGGCGCCCATGAGGATCACGAAGTACACGGTCGCATCCGACAGGCCGAACCAGATGATGGCGGCGGGCACCCACGCGACCGACGGCAGCACCTGCAGCCCCGAGATGATCGGACCGGCTGCGCGGCGGATGGGGCGCACCTCGGCCAGCAGCAGGCCGATCGGCGTGCCCACGACGATCGCGATGAGGAACCCGACGATGCCACGCTCGAGGCTCGTCGCGACGGCCTCCTGCAGGCGCCCGGTCTCCCACGCGAGGCCCAGGGCGTTCCAGACGTCGAGGGGGCTCGGGACCTTGTCGGGCCGCGGGTCGGCGATGACGACGTACAGCTGCCACGCGACGATGAGGACGATGACGAAGACGATCGGCGGCACGACGCTCTGGGCGAAGCGGCGCCAGCGGCTGGGGCCGGCATCCGCGTCGGTCTGCAGGCGGTCGAGACCGGTGGAGAGGCTGCGGAGATCGTCGGGAAGGGCGACGGGCTCGGCGCCCTGGCGAAGGGCGGTGGGGGTCTCAAGCGGCATTTCGGCGGATCTCCTTGCGCAGCTGCTCGGTGATCTCCACCGAGAGGGCGGCGACCTCGGGCGACTCGATGCGCCGCCCCGTGGTCTTCGCGATCTGCCACTGCTGCACGATGCGGCCGGGACGACTGCCCATCAGCACCACGCGCTGGCCCAGCCGCGCCGCCTCGCGCACGTTGTGCGTGACGAAGACGATCGTGCGCCCGGTGGCGCGCCACACGCGCTCGAGCTCCTCGTGGAGCAGGTCGCGGGTGATGGCGTCGAGGGCGGCGAACGGCTCGTCCATGAGGAGCACGGGCCGGTCCTGCGCCAGAGCCCGCGCGAGCGCCACGCGCTGGCGCATGCCGCCCGAGAGCTCGTGCGGGCGCTTGTCGGCGGCATCCGCCAGATTCACGGCATCCAGCAGCGAGAGCGCCTTCTCCCGGCGCTCGCCGCGGGGCACGCCGCGGAGGCGGAGGGCGAGCTCGACGTTCCTGCGGGCGGTGAGCCAGGGCATGAGCGCCGACTCCTGGAACATGACCGCCGAGCCCTCGTCGGGCGTCTCGATGCGGCCGGCGCTCGGACGGTCGAGGCCGGCGATGAGGTTGAGAAGCGTCGACTTGCCGCAGCCCGAGGCGCCGAGGAGGCAGACGAACTCGCCGGGGGCGATGTCGAGCGACACGTCATCGAGCACCACCGGGCCCTTGCCGAAGCGCTTGGACACGGCGTCGATGCGCACGGCGGGCGCGGCCGCCGGAGCGGGGGCCGGCACCGGCGTCACGCTGTCGAAGCTGGGGGCCAGCGGGTTCGACGTGCCGGAGGTGGCCGCTGCGGAGGCGGCGGCCGGCGCGACAGCGGCCTTCCGGCCCGGTGCGGTGCTCATGTTCAGTCCTCGCTCGGTGTCGCCGCGGAGTCGCGCACGATGCCGGCGGCGAGCGTCGCGCCGTCAGCGGGATGGATCACGAGGAACGAGCCCCCGTGGCGGCTGGCGCGGTACGGCTCCAGCGGCAGATCGGCCGCCAGCCGCAGCCGCACGCGGCCGATGTCGTTGGTCTGGAGCGTCTGCGCGGGCACGTGCACCAGGGCGTCGAGGTCGTACCGCGACTCGATCTGCGCCACGATCGCCTGAACCGTCGCGGTGCCGTGCTTGACGAGCACGCGGATGCCGGGAGTCAGGGCCCGCGCGTCGAGCTGGAACAGCTCCGCCTCGAACTCGCGGCGAGCCGCGGGCAGCGTGCCCTCGGCGACGACGAGCGCACCGCGCGCGGTGTCGATCTCGTCCTCGAACTCGAGCGAGACGGACTGGGGAGCCGTGGCCCCGCCGACCTCTGCGCCCGCGGAACGGATGCCGGTGACCGTGGTGGCACGGCCGGCGGGGAAGATCTCCACCCGGTCGCCCACGCGCACGACGCCGCTCGAGATGCGGCCGGCGACGGCGCGGTAGTCCCGCAGGCGCTCGGCCTCACCGGGGTCGATGCCGGGCGCGAGCCCGCCCTGCGGCCGCAGCACGAGCTGCACGGGGAGCCGCAGCGGCTCGACGTCCTGCTCCAGCTGGTCGGCGGCGGGCAGGGTCTCGAGCAGCTCGAGGAGGGCCGGCCCGCCGTACCAGGGGGTCCGCTCCGACCGGTCGACGATGTTGTCGCCCTCGAGCGCCGACACGGGGATGACGTGCAGGTCGTCGATGCCGAGCTCGGCCGCGACGGTCGCCGCCTGCGCGGTGACGTCGGCGAAGGTCTCCTGCGCGAAGCCCACGAGGTCGATCTTGTTGACCGCGACGATCACGTGCGGCACCCGGAGCAGCGCGACGACCGCGAGGTGCCGCTTCGTCTGCTCGACGACGCCCTTGCGTGCGTCGACCAGCACCACGACGGCGTCAGCGGTGGTGGCGCCGGTGACCATGTTGCGCGTGTACTGCACGTGGCCGGGGCAGTCCGCGAGGATGAACGACCGGGCGCCCGTCGAGAAGTAGCGATACGCGACGTCGATCGTGATGCCCTGCTCCCGTTCCGCCCGCAGGCCGTCGGTGAGGAGGGCGAAGTCGAAGTCGCCGTGCGCGAAGCCCCGGTCGGCGGACGTGCGGGCGACCTGCTCGAGCTGGTCGGCGAGGATCGCCTTCGAGTCGTGCAGCAGGCGGCCGACCAGCGTCGACTTGCCGTCGTCGACCGAGCCGGCCGTCGCGAACCGGAACAGCGTGGGCTGGGCGGTGAGGGTCGCGGTCATCAGAAGTACCCGTCCTTCTTGCGGTCCTCCATGGCCGCCTCGCTGAGGCGGTCGTCGGCGCGCGTGGCACCGCGTTCGGTCAGGGTCGAGACGGCGACCTCCGCGACGATGGCGGCCAGGTCCGCGGCATCCGATTCCACCGCTCCGGTGCAGCTCATGTCGCCCACCGTGCGGTAGCGCACCGTGCGGCGCTCGACGGTCTCGGTCTCGCGCGGAGGCGAGAACGGGCCGACCGGGCGCCACATGCCGTCGCGGGCGTACACGTCGCGCTCGTGCGCGAAGTACAGCGGCGGCAGGGCGATGCCCTCGCGCTCGATGTAGCGCCAGACGTCGAGTTCGGTCCAGTTCGAGATCGGGAAGGCGCGCACGTGCTGTCCCGGCGTGTGACGCCCGTTGTACAGGCTCCACAGCTCGGGTCGCTGGTTGCGAGGATCCCACTGGCCGAACTCGTCGCGCAGCGAGATGATGCGCTCCTTGGCGCGGGCCTTGTCTTCGTCGCGACGGGCCCCGCCGAACACGGCGTCGTGGCGGCCGGCGGCGATGGCGTCGAGGAGCGGCAGCGTCTGCAGCGGGTTGCGCGTGCCGTCGGCGCGCTCCTGCAGGCGGCCGTCGTCGATGTAGTCCTGCACGCGGGCCACTTCGAGACGGATGCCGAGACGCTCGACGGTCTCGTCGCGGAAGGCGATGACCTCCGGGAAGTTGTGACCCGTGTCGACGTGCAGCACGGGGAAGGGCACCCGGCCGGGGGCGAACGCCTTCGTCGCCAGGTGCAGCACGACGACGGAGTCCTTGCCGCCGGAGAACAGCAGAACCGGCCGCTCGAACTCGGCGACCACCTCGCGGATGACGTGGATGGCCTCGGCCTCGAGCAGGTCGAGCGTCGAGAGGCCGGCGGCCGTCACCCCGGAATCGGAGATCTGCGCAGAATCGGAAGCTCCGGCGCGATCGGCCCGATCCGCGGAAGATCTCCGACCCTCTGGCGCGAGGGGCGCTGTGGGAGCCGCGGCGGTGTTCGAGAGGGTCATTCGTGGAGCCCGCATTCGATCTTCGAGGAGCCGGCCCAGCGGCCGGATCGGGGGTCTTCGCCGGGCGCGACCGGCTTCGTGCACGGCTCGCAGCCGATCGAGGGGTAGCCGAACCCGACGAGCAGGTTCACCGGGGCCTTGTGCGCGGCGGCGTACGCGAGCACGTCGTCGAAGCTCCAGGCGGCGACCGGATTGACCTTGACGAGGCCGTTGCGCTCGTCCCACGTCACGAGAGGCGTGTTCGTGCGGGTGGGCGCCTCGTCGCGGCGCACGCCCGTGAACCACACCTCGTACCCGCCGAGCGCGCTCTGCAGGGGCGCGACCTTGCGGCGCGCGCAGCAGAGACTCGCATCGCGCTCGAACAGCTTCGCGCCGAACTCGGCGTCCTGCTCCGGCACGGTCTGGTCGGGGGTGATGTCGACGATCCGCACGTCGAGGGCACGCTGCACCTCGTCGCGGGTCGCGTACGTCTCGGTGAAGTGGTACCCGGTGTCGAGGAACAGCACGTCGACGCCGGGAAGCTGCTCGGCGACGAGGTGGGGGAGCGCGGCGTCGGCCATCGAGCAGGCCACGGCGGCGGAGGTCATCGAGAAGTTGCGTGCGACCCACGCGACGACCTCGGCGGCGGATGCCTCGTGGTCGGTGAGGCTGCCCAGCTCGAGGTTGCCGCGCTCGGCGAGCGCGCGGAGCTCTTCGTGCGTGCGCTTCAGGGCGACGCGGGGTGCGAGTGAGACAGTCACTGGAGGGCCTCCTCTTCTGCGCGGTGCGCCCACTGGGCGAACGTCTCGCCGGAGGCGGCGTCGCGGTCCGCGAGGAAGCGGGTCACGACGCGCTCGACGTAGTCGGCGATGCCGTCGGCGGCCACCTTGAGTCCGCGGACGGTGCGGCCGAGGCCCGGCTCGTCGCGGTCCTGTGAGGCGAGACCCCCGCCGAGGTGCACCTGGTAGCCGGGCACCTGCTCGCCGTCGATCGTGACGAGCTGACCCTTGAGGCCGATGTCGGCGGTCTGGATCCGTGCGCACGAGTTGGGGCAGCCGTTGACGTGGAGGGAGATCGGATGCGGCAGCTCGAAGCCCTTGAGTCGCTCTTCGAGGTCGATGACGGCCGCCGTCGCGTTGACCTTGGTCTCGACGATGGCGAGCTTGCAGAATTCGATGCCGGTGCACGCGATCGTGCCGCGGCGGATGAGGCTCGGGCGCGCCTGCAGCCCGAGCGCGTCGAGCTCGCCCACGAGCGGCTCGACGTTCCCGGCGGGCACGTCGAGGATCACCAGCTTCTGGTGCGGGGTGGTGCGCAGACGCGTGGATCCGTGCGCCTCGATCACGTCGGCGAGCTTCGACAGGGTCGGGCCCGAGACGCGGCCGACGATCGGCGTGACGCCGACGTAGAAGCGGCCGTCCTTCTGCTCGTGCACGCCGATGTGGTCGCCGGGAGTGAGCGGCTTGGGGGCCGCGGGCCCGTCGGGCAGCTCGTAGCCGAGGTACTCGTCCTGCAGCACCTGGCGGAACTTCTCCGTGCCCCATTCCGCGAGCAGGAACTTCAGGCGCGCCTTGTTGCGCAGGCGCCGGTAGCCGTAGTCGCGGAAGATCTGGGTGACGCCGTGCCAGGCATCCGCCACCTGGTCCGGTCGCACGAACGTGCCGAGGCGTTCGCCCAGACGCGGGGTGGTCGACAGGGCGCCGCCGACCCACAGGTCGTAGCCGATGCCCAGCTCGGGGTGCTCGACGGCCACGAAGGCCACGTCGTTGATCTCGTGCACGACGTCCTGGCTGGGGTGGCCCGTGATCGCGGACTTGAACTTGCGGGGCAGGTTCGCCAGCGTCTCGTCGCCGAGGAAGCGTGCCGTGATCTCCTGGATCTGCGGCGTCGGGTCGATGAGCTCGTCGGCGGCGATGCCCGCGACCGGGGATCCCAGGATCACGCGGGGCACGTCGCCGCACGCCTCGGTGGTCGAGAGGCCGACGGACTCGAGCCGGCGCCAGATCTCGGGGATGTCCTCGACGCGGATCCAGTGCAGCTGGATGTTCTGGCGGTCGGTGATGTCGGCGGAGCCGCGGCCGAACTCGGTGGAGATGCCGCCGATGACCCGGAGCTGCTCGGTGGTGAGCTGGCCGCCGTCGATGCGCACGCGCAGCATGAAGAACTCGTCCTCCAGCTCTTCGGGCGTGAGCGTGGCGGTGCGGCCGCCGTCGATGCCGGGCTTGCGCTGCGTGTAGAGACCCCACACGCGGAACCGGCCGTGGAGGTCGGTCGGGTCGATGGACGCGAAGCCGCCCTTCGAGTAGACGTTCTCGATGCGCTCGCGCACGCTCAGGCCGTTGTCGACCTGCTTCCACTCCTCGTTGCCGTTGAGCGGGGTCGTGCCGTCGATCTTCCACTGCCCGTTCGGCTTCGACGACGGGCGCGGCGGGCGCACGGCGGCGCGCGGGCGATCGGCCGCGGCGCGCGCGTCGGTGTCGTTGATGGTCACGAAAGCCTCCGGGGTGATACCGGGGCGTCCCCCGGGCGGACCCTATCGAGTCCTTCCCGTGAGGCTAGAAGCGAGACGCCCGCGGACCTATCCGGACGTCAAGGGGCGTTAACCGGCGTAACGGGGCGTCACACAGTTGCACGCGCCCCTCTCGTGCACTCGGCCCTGTCACTCCACCATCGCGTTGTAGCGATCGACCACGATCTCGACGAGTGCGGCCGGGGGCTCGTCGTCGCCCAGCAGCGGAGGTGCGACCGGGGAATCGCCGGCCATGCGCACGGCGAGGTCGTGGAAGTAGCCGGGCGCCAGCAGATAGTCCGCGACGATCACCCGCCCGGGCCCCGCGGGGGTCGCGCGGGCGACGGCGGTGTCGACGCGCGGGTCGGCGGCCGCGAGGAAGCCCACCGTGACCTCCCGGCCCAGCCGCGCGCCCAGCATCCGTCCGATCTCCCGGCAGTCCTCGTTGGCGCGGTCGTCGCTCGAGCCGGCGACCGCGAGCACGAGCGCGTCGTCGGGACCGGGTGAAAGAGGCTCGAGCCGTGCGAGGAGCGCGTCGACGAGCCGCGGGTCAGGCCCCAGCGCGGGGGCGATCACGACGCCGTCGCGCCCCGCCGTCTGCTGGATGAGATCGACGCGCACGTGATACCCGGCCGACAGCAGGAGCGGCACGATCACGACCGGCAGTCCCGCCGGGATCCGGTCGAGGGATGCCGCGACATCCGGCTGCTGCACGTCCACGTGTCCGAGGCGCACCGTGACGTCGGGGAGGCGCCGGGCCACCGCATCGACGAGCGCCACCACGGCCGCCTGCCCGGCGGGCGACGACGTGCCGTGCGAGATGGCGAGGAGTGCGGGGGCCGTGCTCACCCGCCCCATTGTGCCTCCCGTCTGTGACGCGCGTGTGACGCCGGCGTCGGTGTCCATGATCCTCGATTGAGGATCTGCGCCGAGATGAGGAGCGAAAAGGGGGCGTGGTTCCTCATCTCCGCGATGCACCTCGATTGAGGACGCGGCAAACGCCGAAGGGCGGTCCCGCCGTGCGCGGGACCGCCCTTCGGGGAGACGGATGCTGCGACTCACGCCGCGCCGGACTCCCGGCCTCGTGCGAACCCGGCGTCGAAACCGCGCTCGTACGCGCGCTGCGCGCGGTGTCCGCGTCCGCGACCGCCGTGGCCGTGGCGACCGCCGTGGCCGTGGGCCTCGTGGTCGTGGTGGCTGTGGCCGGCGTGCGGGTGATGGCCGGGGCATCCGTCATCGAACGGGTGGTCGGCGCGACCGCGCATCGGCTCGTCGAACCGTTCGGCCGGGTGACCGGGGCGCCCTGGACGGAAGCCGCGGTGCCGGTTGCCGCCGTGGAATCCGGGCTCGAACGGGCCCGGTCGCCCGCCGAAGCCCGGACCGAAGCCCGGACCGAAGCCCGGACCGAAGCCCGGACCGAAGCCCGGACGGCCCATCCCGCCGAAGCCGGCGCCGAAGCCGAGGCCGAAGCCGAGCTCGGCCCTGCTCTCGTCCCAGCCGAGTTCGCGGGCGATCGCCTCCAGCGAGGCGGTCAGCGCCGCATAGGCGTCGTCGTCGCCGATGGCGCTGGCCACCCGCGCGCGGATGCCGTCGACGATGCCGCCGATGCGCTCCTTCTCGGAGCGGCCCAGGTCGGTCAGAGTCCACGTTCCGTCGCCCTGCTGCGCCACCCAGCCGCGTTCCTCGAGGCCCCGCAGGCGCTTGCCCTTGCGAGCGAGCCGCTCGCGCAGCTCGGGAGCCTCGACGTCGCCCGAGAGCACGCCCAGGAGCATCCAGTCGCGGCGTCCGATGCCCTCGGACTCGAGCGCCTTCGCGAACTCCCGCGTGAGAAGCCCGTCGACCGCGCGCAGCCAGTAGCCCAGCGGGCGCCGGCCGGTGGGCTCGGCGGGCTCGGTGGGGTCGGTGGGGTCGGTGGGGTCGTCGTCGTGATCGTTCTGTTCGTTGTCGATGTCGTTCATGAGAAGTCCTTTCGAGAGGCGGCTCGAGTGGGCCGCCGCAGATACATGTCGAAGTGCATGTGTATGCAGTGTGACATGCATTTCGGATCCATGTCAAGTCGCATGTAAATTGGGATCCATGTCGTCCACCCCCGATCCGTCCGACGCCATCGCCGCTGCGCTCGCCCGACTGCGTGGTCGACGGATGCCGCGACCCCCCTGGGCGGACGGCGCGGGTCCGCACGGAGCAGGCCCCCACGCGCACGGGCACGCCGGTCCGCACGCGCATGGCGCGCACGCGCACGGCCACGCCGGCCACGACGACGACGGCGACGACTTCCGCGGCTTCGGCGGCCGCGGCGGCCGCGGGGGCCCGTGGGGAAGAGGCGGTCCTCCGCCGGGCTTCGGCGCACCTCCGTGGCTCGGCGCGGGCCGCATCGGCGGGCCGGCGCGCATGCGGATGCTCGAAGCGCTGGCCGCCGCATCCCATCCCCTCTCGGTGGGGGAGATCGCCGATGCCGTGGGCGTCGATCAGCCCCGGGCATCGCGGCTCGTGCAGCAGGCCGTCGAGCTCGACCTGGCGCGTCGCGAGGCCGACCCCGATGACGCCCGCCGCACACGCGTGGCGCTGACGGATGCGGGCACCCGACTGGTGCGGGGGTTCCGCGGTGAGCGGCGCGAGGCCATCGACGCCGCACTCGCCGCCTTCACCGACGAGGAGCGCGCCGACCTCGCACGCCTGCTCACGAAGCTGGCCGACTCCTGGCCCGGCGCCACCTGAACCCCGCCCTCCTCCCCCCTCCTCCCCCGCCCCCGCCCCGCTCTTCCGAGTCTCCAGTCGCCAAGACACGCCGGAACGCGGCACTGCCCTCCGGCGTGTCTTGGCGACTCGCGGGGGAACGGGGGCGGGGGTGAGTGGAGGGGGGAGGGAGGGAGGGAGGGAGGAGCTCAGAAGCTGGTGACGAGGTCTCCGAGCACCGCCTCCAGCTTGGTCGGGTCGGTCGCGTCGTAGTAGTGCGCGCCGGTCGCGCTCGAGATCGACTGGAGCGTCGCCACGTCGGCGTCGGCGCCGTACGCGAGCGTGAAGACCAGCACCGGCGTGGCGTGGTGCATGTCCTTGAGGTGCGTCAGCATCTCGTCCGCGCCGATCGTGGGGGCGTTCGGCGTGTCGTTCTCGCCGTCGCTGAGCAGCACGATCGCGTTGATGCGGTCGCTCGACCACGACGACGCCTGCTGCGCAGCCGCGGAGTCGACCGCCTGATAGAGCGGCGTGTCGCCCATCGAGCTGAGTCCGCCGAGCGCGCCGAGGAACCCGTCGCGCGAGCCGCCGATGTCGGCGACCGGCGACACGACGCCCGGCACCATCGCGCCGTCAGGGGCCTGCGCGAACGCGGCGAGGCCGACGTCGTCGCCTTCCGTGAAGTGCCCGAGCGCCGCCTCGACGGCCTTGCGCGCCTGCGTCAGCTTGGTGTCGCCGGCGGAGATCTGCTCGTCCATCGAGCCGGAGACGTCGAGGAGGAACAGCACGTTGGCGCGCTTGCGGACGTCGGGGAACGACGCCTGCACGGCAGTGACGACGTCCGACTCCGGGAAGGCGAGCGTGGCGGCCTGCTCGCCCTGCAGACGGCCGACCTCCTGCACGTTCTCGTCGAGCTCGCGGTTCAGATCGCGATAACCGGCGGTTCGCACGGCCGCCTGGCCCTGCGCGGTGTGCGCGAAGCGGATGAAGTCGGCGGCGGCCTCGGATTCGACCGGGTCGATCCAGGGGCCGGTGAGGCGCATCACGGGATTGTCGGCCGTGTAGGAGCCGTCCGACGGATAGATGGGCACGAGCTGCTCCGTCGGCGGGTCCCCCTGCGTACGGGTGATGCCGTCGCGGCTCGTGATGCCGCGGTTGTAATCCCACACCGACTTCTCGTCGACGATGACCGCCGAGAGGAAGTCGGCGGCGGATCCGGATGCCTCGGCCTGGCGCGCGTGCCAGAGGAAGTGCTCGGGCGTCGCCATGTAGTGGCTGGTTGCCGTCTCGTTCTCGTGCACCTGGGCCTGCACGTCGGCGTCTTCGACCTCGGCGGCGGTCAGGTCCTCGAGGGATCCGGCGGCGGTGCCGTACGACGCGAACATGGCCGCCTCGCCGGAGGTGGCCACGAGCGGGCTGGTCTTGCCGAGCTTGAACGCGCCCCACTCCGGGTGGCCGAGGCCGCTCCAGAGGTCGGGGTCGCCGGCGGACTCGAAGATCTCGGCCCACGTCGGGGACTCGGCATCCCATCCGATCGCCTCGGCGAGGTTCTCGGGCATCGCGAGCACGATGTCGGACTGTGCGACGCTCGCACCCTGGGCGCGCAGGTTGGTGGCACCGTGGGCCTGAGCGACGTCGACCCACGTGGTCGAGTCCGGCAGCCACACCGTGGGCTTCTGATCGTCGGCGAGGTGGGGGAAGCCGTCGGCGAGCACGTCGGCCGCCACCCCCGACTTGTCCTTGCTGGTGGTCACCGTGACGCACGAGCCCGCGACGTTCCGGGGCCGGCTGTTGTAGGCGGCGGCGAGGCTCTCGACCATCTCGGCGTTCTCGAACGACGACAGCACGTTGACGACGGCGCACGGCCCCGCGCCGGCCGACGCGGCGGGCTCGTCGTCGGGGAACACGATCGGCTCGGCCGCAGCCGGCGCCGCGGGAGCCGGGTTCTCGGCGGCGTCCGGCTGCGAGGCCGCCAGGTTCGACACGATCGCGTACGACACGGTGGCGATCGAGCCGAGGAGCACGACGATGCCGACGACCGTGCCCCACAGCACCATTTGGCGGCGTCGCTTGCGGCGACGCTCGCGACGCTCGTCGATCGCCGAGGGGTTCGTGGTCGGGGTGGAGAAGGTCGCCGAAGGGGTCGACGAGGCTATCGGGGGGTTCGTCTTCGGTTCGGAGGGCTGGCCCCGTCGGGGTCCAGGGACGTCCTCGTCGCCGCGCGTTCCATCGCGCATGAGCATCCTCAAGGGGGGTGCGGCCGGGAAGCCGCGGGCGGGGGGTCACCGGTCCCAGGCGTCCGGTGTGGCTAGAGCCTAACGTGAGAGCGGTTGCGAGACGAGGGCGAGAACGCCGTGAGATCACCGGGAGGCGGTGTTCAGCATCCCGATCAGAACCGCCGTCCACCAGGCGATTTGCGAAACGGCGGCGCTCCACAGGCACCACGCGCGGAGCTCGCGCGGAAGCGCGGAGAACCGCACGCGGCCGGGAAGGCGCTCGAGCTCATCCGTCAGGCGCGTCATGCCGACGCCGTTCATGGCGGCGACCAGCACGGCGATCATCTTGACGGCGGTGAGCGGCTGGCCGAGGTCGGGCTGCAGGAAGGCACCGGTCGCGAGCAGTCCGGCGATGCCGAGCCAGGCCAGTCCCGTGACGGTGCGCTCGACGCGGCGGACGTCTTCGAGGTGCGCGCGGCGCAGGGTCCAGAGCAGGCCGCTCATCTCGAGCAGCACCGCCGAGCCGAGCCCGACGATGACGGCCGCGAGGTGCCCGAAGAGCGCGGGCGCGTGCAGCCATTCGGGCGGGACGACGGACGTGCCGATCCACAGCGACATCAGCCACGCGAGCAGCACGCACCAGTAGGCCAGGGCCCGGCGGTGACGCGCGGAGCGTCGTTGCTCGATGAGTCGTCGGCGGACGGGCGAGATCGTCACGGAGCCCCTCGTGGTCGGCTGCTGCGCAGGCAAGCGCGCGCGGCCCCCCAGTCGCACGGGTGATCGGATCACCGCAAGCGAGACTACCTCGTGACGCGCTGCCGAAACCGGCGATCGCGCTCGTCGGCAAGCGCAGCGACTGCGGGTTTCGACAGCACGAGCGAAGACGGATGCCTCGGCCGCAGCATCCGTCGGATCTCAGCGCGCGATGTCGCGAGGCCTCACCTTCACCGGGAGGAGCAGCAGCAGACCGGCGAGCAGCACGATGACGATGCCCAGGATGCCGTAGTGGGTCGCGCCGAACCAGGCGATGAGGGCCGACCACAGCAGCGGCGACAGGAAGCTCATCACCCGGCCGGTGGTGGCGTAGAGGCCGAACACCTCGCCCTGCATCCCGGCCGGGGTGACACGCGCGAGGAGGGATCGGCTCGATGCCTGGGCGGGCCCGACCGCGGCCGAGAGCACGATGCCGCCCACCCAGAAGACGGGCTTGCCCCCCTCGCGCAGGAAGAAGACGAACAGCGCGCTCACGATGAGGATGGTGAGCGCGGTGATGATCACCGCGCGCGCCCCGAACCGGTCGTCCAGGCGGCCGGCGACGATCGTCGAGACGCCGGCGACGAGGTTGAGCGCGATGCCGAACGCGATGACCTCGGTCGCGCTGAAGCCGAACGAGACCGCGGCCAGCACGCCGCCGAAGGCGAACACGCCGGCCAGCCCGTCGCGGTAGACCGCGCTGGCGATGAGGAACCAGAAGGTCGGCCGGTGCTCGCGGAAGAGCGCCGCGATGTCGCGCACCAGCACGACGTACCCCTCGAAGAACCCGACCCTCCTGCGGCCCGGATCGGCCGGCGACTCGGGCACGAGGAACACGAAGGGGAGCGCGAACAGCACCGTCCACACCGCCGCGCCCACCGCGATGAGGCGGTACGCGAGGCCGTCCGACACGTCGAGGCCGAACCAGCCGAACGTGTTGAGCACGACGACGAGGGCGAGCGCCAGGATGCCGCCGATGTACCCGAGGCCCCAGCCCAGGCCGCTCACGCGGCCGATGGTCTTCGGCGTCGAGACCTGCACCAGCATCGCGTTGTAGTTGACGCCCGCGATCTCGGACGACACGGAGCCGAGGGCCACGAGGATCGCGCCGAGCCAGAAGAACTGCGGCTCGGAGTACACGAAGAACAGGGCGAACTGCAGCAGCGCGAGCACCGCGGTCGCGCCGACCACCCAGCGCTTCTTCGTGCCCGCCGCGTCGGCGCGCTGACCGAGCACCGGGGCCAGCAGAAGGATCAGGATGCCGGCGGCGAAGGTGACCCACCCGTACCACTCGGACAGATCGGCCAGGGAAGAGCAGTACTCCGTCGCCGCGTCGGCGGCCCGCGAGCACACCAGCTCGCCGTGGGCGTTCTGCGAGGCGACGCCCGCCGGGAGGAAGGCGTCGGACACGAGGTACAGCGACACGAAGACGAAGGTCAGGATCACCGAGTTGAACGGCTGCGTCGCCCAGTCCCAGAGCGCCCACGCGAACACCCGGCTGCGGGGCACCGGCGTCTCGTCGGGGGCGCCCGTGCTGAGGGCCGCGGTCGACAGGATCGGCTCGGCCGGCCGGCCGCCCTCGTCCGATCCGGAGGCGGGTGGGCTCATGTCGGTCATGCGGAGACCCTTCGATGTGCGGCTGCTGCGGATTCACCGTAGCGCCCGGAGCGGTCGTGATGGTTTGCTTCGTTCATGACAGGGGAATCCTCGCCGTCCGCTCCCTTCAACGGCCGCCTCGCGATCCTTCTCGCGATGGCCATGTTCGTGCTCGTCGTCGACACGTCGATCATGAACGTGTCGATCTCGGCCGTGGTGAACGAGCTGGGAACGACAGCGAGCGGCGTGCAGGGCGCCATCGCCCTCGAGGCCCTGGTCTCGGCCGCGTTCATCCTCATCGGCGGCAAGACCGGCGACCTCATCGGGCGCAAGCTCGCGTACATCCTGGGCCTCCTGGGCTACGCGGTGGGCGCGGTGGCGATGACGTTCGCGCAGAGCCTGACCGCCGTCATCATCTTCTGGGCGGTCATCGGCGGGGTCGGGGCATCCCTTCTCCTCCCGTCCATGCAGTCGCTCATCCACGGCAACTTCGAGGGGGCCCATCAGAAGCGCGTGTACGCGCTCGTCGGGGCCTCGGCCGCGATCGCCGCCGCCGTCGGGCCGCTGCTCGGCGGCTTCATCACGACGTTCTGGTCGTACCGCGTCGCCTTCGGCCTGGAGGCGGTCATCATCGCGGTGGTGCTCCTGGGCGCCGGCCTGGTGAAGGACGTCAAGTACACCGGCGACCGCTCCATCGACCTCGTGGGCGCGGCCCTGTCGGTGATCGGCATGGGCGGCGTGGTGCTCGGCATCCTGGTGTGGCAGGAGGGCGGGGGCTACGTCGGCCTGATCATCGGCCTGGGCGCGGTGGCGCTCGGCGGCCTGGCGTGGTGGCTCAACTCGCGCAAGAAGCGGGGAAAGCCGACCCTCCTCGATCCCGCGCTCTTCTCGTCGAAGCCGTTCCGAACCGGGGTGAGCGGGCAGCTGCTGCAGCAGATCGCCCTGGGCGGCACGATGATCGTGCTCCCGCTCTACCTGCAGATGGTCCTGGAGTACAACGCCCTCCAGGCGGGCCTGTCGATCGCCCCGCTGTCGCTCAGCATGTTCGTCGTCGCGATCTGGGCCGGCCGTCGAGGGAAGGGCCGCCCCGCGAACCTCATCCTCCTCGGGTTCTCACTCGCCGCGGTCGGGCTCATCGCCATCGTCCCGCTGGTGCCGGTCGCCGACAACGGCTGGTTCCTGACGGTCCCGCTCATCATCGCGGGCTCCGGCCTCGGGCTCCTCGTCTCTCAGCTCAACAACTACACGCTGTCGCCGATCTCCGACGAGCGCGTCAGCGAAGCGGCGGGCGTCAACTCCGCTGCGGGCTCGTTCGGCCTCTCGTTCGGCCTCGCGTTCGCGGGCGCGATCATGCTCGCCACCCTCGCCGCGTCGTTCACGTCGCTCGCCTACTCCTCGACGGTCCTGACCTCCGAGGAGCAGCAGCAGGTCGCCACCGTGCTCGAGGACGACGCCGAGCTCATGTCGAACACCGGCCTCGAGGAGCTGCTCGCCGACGAGTCGCCCGAGGCGTCCGCCGAGGTGATCCGCATCAACACCGAGGCGCGGCACATCGCCCTCCAGGTGGCGCTGCTGATCCCGATCCTCGCCGCCGTGCTGGGTGTGCTGAACGGGTTCCGCATGCGGCGCCTGCCCGACCCGAAGCCGAGCGAGGCGGTGGAGGGGATGCTGGGCGGCTGAGGACGCGAGGCTCGATCGAGACGGCTCACCACCCAGAGCGGATCCTCGGCAAGTTGAGCCATCTCGTATCAAGTTTGATTTGACGGATGCCGGAACCCGGGCGTATGGTTGAGCCATCGCGACTCAACCTCGTGTGCGAGTCGTGAGAAGACTTCCTGCAAACCCCGGGCGCCGGCATCCGTCCTGCGTCCATATGAAGGAGAGAAACACATGGCACGTGCTGTTGGAATCGACCTCGGTACGACCAACTCGGTCGTCAGCGTCCTGGAGGGCGGCGAGCCCAAGGTGATCGCGAACGCCGAGGGCTTCCGCACGACCCCCTCGGTCGTCGCATTCACCAAGGACGGCGAGGTGCTCGTCGGCGAGACCGCCAAGCGCCAGGCCGTCACCAACGTCGACCGCACCGTCTCGTCGGTCAAGCGCCACATGGGCACCGACTGGACGTTCGAGGTCGACGGCAAGAAGTGGACCCCGCAGGAGATCTCCGCGCGCATCCTCCAGAAGCTCAAGCGCGACGCGGAGCAGTACCTCGGCGACACGGTGACGGATGCCGTCATCACGGTTCCCGCGTACTTCAACGACGCCGAGCGCCAGGCCACCAAGGAGGCCGGTGAGATCGCCGGCCTGAACGTGCTGCGCATCATCAACGAGCCCACCGCCGCGGCTCTCGCCTACGGCCTCGACAAGGGCAAGGAGGACGAGCTCATCCTCGTCTTCGACCTCGGTGGCGGTACCTTCGACGTCTCGCTCCTCGAGGTGGGCAAGGACGACGACTTCTCGACCATCCAGGTGCGCGCCACCGCCGGTGACAACCGCCTCGGCGGCGACGACTGGGACCAGCGGGTCGTCGACTACCTGATCAAGCAGTTCAAGGACACCACCGGCGTCGACGTCTCGGGCGACAAGATCGCGCTGCAGCGCCTCAAGGAGGCCGCGGAGCAGGCGAAGAAGGAGCTCTCGAGCTCGACGAGCACCTCGGTGAACCTGCCGTACCTGTCGCTCACCGACTCGGGCCCCGTGTCGCTCTCGGAGACGCTCACGCGTGCCAAGTTCGAGGACCTCACCAAGGATCTCCTGGACCGCACGAAGAAGCCGTTCGAGGACGTCATCCGTGAGGCGGGCATCAAGGTGTCCGACATCGACCACGTCGTTCTCGTCGGCGGCTCGACCCGCATGCCCGCAGTGTCGGAGCTGGTGAAGAAGGAAACCGGCAAGGAGCCCAACAAGGGCGTGAACCCCGACGAGGTCGTCGCCGTCGGCGCCGCCCTGCAGGCCGGCGTCCTCAAGGGCGAGCGCAAGGACGTCCTCCTCATCGACGTGACCCCCCTGAGCCTCGGCATCGAGACCAAGGGCGGCATCATGACGAAGCTCATCGAGCGCAACACCGCCATCCCGACCAAGCGGTCCGAGACCTTCACGACCGCCGACGACAACCAGCCGTCGGTCGCGATCCAGGTCTTCCAGGGCGAGCGCGAGTTCACCCGCGACAACAAGCCGCTCGGCACCTTCGAGCTGACCGGCATCGCGCCGGCCCCGCGCGGCATCCCGCAGGTCGAAGTCACCTTCGACATCGACGCGAACGGCATCGTCCACGTGTCGGCGAAGGACAAGGGCACCGGCAAGGAGCAGTCGATGACCATCACCGGCGGCTCGTCGCTGCCGAAGGACGACATCGAGCGCATGGTGCGCGAGGCCGAGGAGCACGCGGCCGAAGACAAGAAGCGCCGCGAGGCCGCCGAGGTCCGCAACCAGGCCGAGACGCTCTCCTACTCCATCGAGAAGCTGATCAAGGAGAACGACGACAAGCTTCCCGAGGACGTCAAGAACGAGGTCCAGGCCGACGTCGACGCTCTGAAGACCGCGCTCGCGGGCGAGGACGACGACGCCGTGAAGACCGCGTTCGACAAGCTCAACCAGAGCCAGGGCAAGCTGGGCGAGGCGATCTACGCTTCCAGCCAGGCTGCGCAGGCGGCTCCGGATGCTGCAGCCGGCGACGCCGGCGAGGGCCAGGGCGAGACGACCTCCGACGAGGACGTCGTCGACGCCGAGGTCGTGGACGACGAGGATGAGAAGAAGTAACCATGGCGAACAAGGACCAGGGCCCGAACCCGGCGGAAGGCCCGGGCGACGGCGAAGAGGTCCGGCCTGAGGGTGAGGGGTCGGAGGCGAATGCCTCCGGCCCCGCGCCGCAGGACGGACAGGACGTCGCGGACGGCGACGAGCTCACGGTCGACGACATCCTGGGTGCCGAGCAGAGCGCCGAGGCCGCGGCCGAGGACGCCGTGCTCGCCGATCTCGAATCCCAGCTGCTGAACGACCTCAAGCGCCTGCAGGCCGAGTACGCCAATTACCGCCGGCGTACCGAGGAGCAGCGCGAGCTCGAGATCGAGCGCGCCCAGGGTGCGGTCGCCAAGGGCCTGCTCCCCGTGCTCGACGACCTCGACCGCGCCGACAAGCACGGCGACCTCGAAGAGGGATCACCGTTCGCGGCCATCGCCGTCAAGCTGCGCGGCGTCGCCGAGCGCATCGGTCTGACCACGTACGGCGCAGCCGGTGAGGTGTTCGACCCGCAGCAGCACGAGGCGATCGTCCAGGTGCCGACGCCGGGCGCGGCCGAGCCGACGATCCTCGAGGTCGTCGAGGTCGGCTACCGTCTCGGCTCGGTCGAGCTGCGCCCGGCGAAGGTCGTCGTCGCCGTTCCCGCCGAATAGCCACCGAAGGAGACTTATGGCCAGTCAGGACTGGTTCGACAAGGACTTCTACTCGGTGCTGGGCGTCTCCAAGGACGTCAGCGAGGCGGATCTCAAGAAGACGTATCGCAAGCTCGCGCGGAAGTATCACCCTGATTCCAACCAGGGCGATGCGGCTGCCGAGGCGAAGTTCAAAGAGGTCAGCGAGGCCTACTCGGTGCTCTCCGACCCGGAGCAGCGCAAGGAGTACGACCAGATCCGCGCGATGGGCTCGGGTGCCCGCTTCACGGCGGGCGGTCAGGGCGGGGCCGGCGGCTTCGAAGACGTCTTCTCGATGTTCAACCAGGGCCGCGGCGCGCGGTACCAGAACGCCGAGGACTTCGACGACATCTTCGCGATGTTCAACCAGCAGTCCGGAGGCACCGGCTTCGGGTCGGGGCGGTTCGGCCAGCCGAGCGGCGGCTTCCGCGGCTTCGGCGGCCCGACCCGCGGCGCCGACGTCACGGCGCGCACGACGATCGACTTCGTCACCGCGACCAAGGGCGAGACCATCACGCTCCAGGGCGAGGACGGCAAGCCCTTCAAGGTGAAGATCCCCGCAGGCGTCGCCGACGGGCAGAAGATCCGGTTGCGCGGGCGCGGGCGCCACTCGCCCGACGGGGGCGAGAACGGCGACATCGTCGTGCAGGTGGCCGTGCGGCCGCATCCCGTGTTCACGCGTGACGGGCTGAACCTCCGCGTCACCGTGCCGGTGACGTTCACCGAGGCGACCCTCGGCGCGACCATCGAGGTGCCCACGCTCGGTGGCGATCCCGTTCGGCTGCGCGTGGCGCCGGGTACGCCCTCGGGACGTGTGCTGCGTGTCAAGGGCCGTGGCGTCGAGACCGCGAAGGGCACAGGCGATCTCCTCGCCGAAGTGCAGGTGGCCGTGCCCTCCCACCTCGACGACGCCGCCCGCGAAGCGCTCGAGCGCTTCCAGAGCCTGGAGCCCAAAGAGAACCCGCGTGCCGACCTCATGACCAAGGCCCGCGGCTGACATGGTTGCCGAGAACAGGAGAACTGGCGGAGACAGGATGATCCCGCGTGAAGCGTCCTGCGCCGGCCAGATCTCCTGTTCCCGTCGGCGGTGAGGAGGTGAGGAGAATGACCGAGGACGAGATCGACGCGGATGCCCCGATCTTCGCCATCGCCGTCGCTGCCGAGTTGTCGGGCATGCACCCGCAGACCCTTCGTCAGTACGACCGACTGGGTCTCGTCGTGCCGGCCCGCACGCAGGGCGGTTCGCGCCGGTATTCGCTGCGGCACGTGGAGCAGCTGCGCGAGGTTGCCCGCATGTCGTCGGACGGCATCGGCCTGCCGGCGATCATGCGCATCCTCGAGCTCGAGAACCGCGTGCAGGAGCTGCACGGCCGCGTGCGCGACCTCGAGGAGCGCATGCGCGCCGAGCTCGAGAAGCGGCCGGGCGCCCGCGTGTTCGCGGCCGGTTCCACGGGCTCGGTCGTGACGCTGCGCCATGGCACCCGCGTCCGCCGCGCGACCGAGGTCGTGGTGTGGCGTCCCCGCACGCCCATCGACCGGTCCACCCCACCCGACGACCCCGACGCCCCCTGAGGCCGAGAGCGCACGACCTGCGGGGTTCGCAGCGTGGCGCTCGCCGTTCGTGCGCTTTCCCGGGCCGCCGGACGTCAGGCGGCGGCCTCCACCCCGCGGTGCCGGCGGAACAGCTGCCAGTCCGCCCGCGACAGGTCGGCGTAGGCGTAGGCCCATTCGAGGATCGCCTCGCCGGCGACCCGCCCGCCACCGACGTAGCCCGCGACCGACGCCGCGGAGGGGGACTGGCCGTGCGCCCGGGCCAGCGTCGCGGCGCAGGCGTCGGCGTACCAGAGGAACGCCTTGTCGTCGAGCGCGTCCATGTCGAACCCGCCCTTCTTGTCGCGGAACTGGCGAACGTAGAAGTCGCGCTGGGCGCCGTCGGTCGAGCGGCGCACGAACCCCAGGAAGGGGTCCGACACCGACTGCAGGATCCGCTGCATGCCGACGACGCGGCCCCCATCGCCGTGCTCGTCGATGAAGCGCGTCACGACCTGCGGCTGCTCGGCTTCGCCGTACTGGATCAGCACGCTCTGGCCCGCCTCCTTGCCCTGGAGGAGCAGCACGCCGTCGTCGCCGTCCTGCATCGAGACCACGAAGCATCTCGTTCCGACGCTGCCCACGCCCACGACGCGCAAGGCCATGTCCGACAGGCGGTACTTCTGCAGCAGCGCCCGGATGTCGATGTTGGCCGACTGCACGTACTGGTCGAAGACCCTGAGCACCCGCTCTTCCGACTCGGCGTCGACGTGGGTCATCGTCGGCGGGGACTCCAGGAAGACCACTCGGCCCTCCGCGTCGAGCTCCGTCATCTTCTTCGCCGCACGCGCACCGGTGCGCTTCTCGGCCTCCTTCACCGCGGCGTCGATGGCCGCGCGGATGTCGTCGTCCACGGCTCGCTCGGCGGCGATGGCGTCGAAGCGGTCGTAGTAGCGCTTGAGCGGGCTGCGCTTTGCGCCGGTGCCGATCGCCCGCGCGTACACGCGCACGGCGTCCAGCGACGCCTCCCGCACGACCTTGTCGTCGCGCCCCGTCGACTGCCCGGCGATGACGATGCTGGTGACCAGCCGCTTGACGTCCCACTCCCACGGCGCCCAGGCGGCCTCGTCGAAGTCGTTGAGGTCGAACACGAGCGTCCGCTGCGGGGAGGCGTAGAGCCCGAAGTTCGACACGTGGGCGTCACCGCACGACCCGACGGTCACGCCGCTGCTCGGCGACCTGCCCAGGTCGGCGGCCATGAGGGCCGCCGTTCCCCGGTAGAACGCGAAGGCGCTGGCGGCCATGCGCTCGGTTCGCAGGGGAACGAGCTCCGGCACGCGCTCGGCATCCTGCGCATCGAGGATCCCCATCGGGTCGCGGCTGTCGGTGGGCAGTTCGGCGAGCGCCTCGCGAGGGACGCGATCGCGCGCCGCACGGCCCTCGGCGACATGCTCCGCGTACGACGGCAGGGGGGTCCACGTGCGCCCGATTGGCGAGTCATCGGTCGTTGACATGGGCCCAGTGTGGCATTGGGTGGTGCCGGCTCGGAAGAGCGGTACCCTGACGCCGTGACCCGCGCTGCATCGCCCGCTCCGCCCCCGGCCCTGCCGCCGGGACTGCGGGTGCTGGTCGCGCTCGCGGCGGCGGTGGTGGTGCTCGCCGGGGTGTCCTTCGCGCGGAGCCTCGTCGGTCCTCTGGCGCTGGGGATCGTACTCGTCGTGATCTGCGAGCCGGTGCGCCGGCCGCTGGACCGGCGCGGATGGCCGCGGTGGGCCGGCACGACGGCGGTCATCCTCGTCGCCTACCTGGTTCTCGCCGTCATGGGACTGCTGCTGTGGGTGGCCGGCGTGCAGTTCGCCGGGCTCGTGTCGGACTACCTCGACCAGCTGCGCGGCAGCCTCGACGACGTCCTCGCCTGGATGCAGTCCGCCGGCCTCGATCAGGAGGCGACGGATGCCGTCTCCTCCGTCCTCGACCCGAAGGCGATCGTCGGAGTGGTGTCGAGTGTGGGCGGCACAGTGGTCGGCGTGCTCACCGCGCTCTTCTTCGTCGTCTCGTACATCATCTTCACGGCCGCCGACGCGGCGCGCTACCGTGACGCCGAGCGCGTGTTCGGCCCCGGTCGCCGGCCGGTGCTCGCCCGGATCCGACGCCTGAACACGGGCATCCGTCGCTACTACGTCGTCAACGCGTCGTTCGGGGCCGTGGTGGCGATCATCGACGGTGTCGCGTTGTGGGCGCTGGGCGTGCCCGCCCCGATCGTGTGGGCGGTGCTGGCCTTCGTCACGAACTTCATCCCGAACATCGGCTTCGTGCTCGGCCTCATCCCGCCCGCGGTGCTGGCCTTCGTGGTGGGCGGCTGGCCCCTCTTCCTCGCCGTCATCGCGATCTACTGCGTCGTCAACGTCGTGCTCCAGGTGCTCGTGCAGCCCAAGTTCGTCAGCGACGCGGTCGATCTCAGCCTGACCCTGAGCTTCTTCTCGGTCGTGTTCTGGACCTTCGTGATCGGCCCGCTCGGCGCGATCCTGTCGATTCCGCTCACGCTCTTCGTGCGAACGCTCCTGCTCGAGGGCGACCCCGGCTCACTGTGGCTGCGGTGGCTCTCGGGCGACCGGACGGCGACTCAGGCGTCCGCCGTCCCCGGCTCCCTCCCCGATTCGTGATCCACCCCCCGCCATCACCACTCGAGCCCTCTCGGAGGCACCAATGACCCAGACCTCGCTCGACCGGCCGCATCCCGACCGGCCTTCGCCGCGGACCACCGCGCGCCTGCTCGACGCCTCGAGCGAGCGCTCTCTGGAATCGCTCGCGCTCGGCGTCGGCGCCGGCGCATTCGTCGTCGTCGCGCTCGTCGCGCTGATCGCCTTCGGGTTGCAGGCGGCGCCGATCTCCGGGCCCGGCTCGGTCGGCCAGTTCGCGGCGATCGCGTCGGCGGTGGTGGCCTTCCTGGCGGTGATCGGGGGTCGCATCCTCGTCCGCCGGCACGGCGAGCAGCACCGCCTGGGGGTGCTCGACTACATCGATGGCGCGGCCCTCGCCTTCGCGCACGCGGTCATCGCCCTCCTCGGATGGACCCTGCTGGCGGTGATCCTCGAGCAGGCCTTCATCGGCGCCGAGGTGTTCGCCGTGTCGGTGCTGGTGCTCTCCGGTGCGACGGCGGCGATGAGCGGCTACCTCGCCTTCTACTCCGCCACCCACATGGACCTGCAGCTGCTGGCGGTCGTGCTGGCGGTGTTCCTGGTGTTCGGGGTGCTCGCGAGCATGCTGACCGCGAGCGACCCGGACTGGTGGAAAGACAACCTCAGCGCGCTCGGCATGTCGTCGAACGTCTCGGCGTTCGCGTTCAACATCACGATCATCGTGGCCGGCTTCCTCGTGACGACCCTCGCGCGCTACTCCACGCGCGGCATTCCCACGACGAACCCGAAGGGCGTCGGGCGGGTGCGCGTCAGCCTCATCGTCGTGGGCGTGTTCCTGGCCATGGTCGGCGTGTTCCCGGTGGATCGGTTCTTCGCCCTCCACACCGGCGTGGCATCCGGCATGGTCGTCGCGTTCGGCGTGCTCGTCATCGCGCTGCCGAGATGGATCACGGGGATGCCGCGGCCCTTCATCCTGCTCGGCTGGCTGTTCCTCGCCGTGACGCTCGTGCTGGCGGTGTTCTTCTTCATCGGCTACTACACGCTGACGGCGGTCGAGCTCGTGGCAGGCATCCTCGTGTTCACGTGGATCGTGCTGTTCATCCGCAATGCGGCCGCCCTGCAGCAGGACGAGGACAGGGCGACGTCAGCGGGTTGAGCCCGACCGCTCCCAGGGGAGGGGCGCCGGCGGCAGCTCACGGGCGAGGTCTTCGGGCGTGATCAGCATCTCGCGCGCCCGCGTGACGATGAGCCACGCCGGCAGCACGATGATGCAGAGCATCGGCAGCACGGTCACGTCGTCGACGAGGGCCACCGCCACGAACAGGGCGACCCAGCCGTCGCGGGCGATCGCCAGAACGACGCCGAGGATGCCGCACGCCACCGCGAGCGACAGTGCCAGGCCGGGCAGCAGCGCGCCGCCGAGCAGGCCCGCCGCGACCCCGAGGAACACCGCCGGGAAGATGCGGCCGCCGCGGAACCCGGCCGATGCGGCGACGACGAGTGCCGCGAGCTTGACGAGCAGGATCACTGTCAGCTGTGCGGGCGGATAGTCGCCGGGATCGGCGAGCAGCTGCTCGCTCTGGTCCAGGCCCTTGAAGAGCGTGATCGGCCCGCCGATGGCCCCGAGGATGCCGAGGACGACCCCGCCGAGGGCGGTGAAGAGCAGCGGATGCCGCAGCGCATGGAACGCGCGATGCACGAGGGGGAAGAGGTAGACGCCGACGAGGGCGAACGCGGCGGCGAGGCACGCGACGACCGAGCCGAGGAGCAGGTCGAACGGCTGGGGGGCGCCGTACGGGTCGAACGGGGCCTGTGCGCCGAAGCCGCCGCCGACGAGGTAGGTGGTCACCGACCCGGCTCCCGCCGCGACGAGCGGAAGGAACAGCTTGTCCCACAGCGATCCGCCCATCTTGAACTCGCCGACCATTCCCGTGAAGACGAGCGCGGCGGCGACGGGTGTGCCGAACAGCGCGCCGATCGTGGCCGAGATGGCGAGGGCGCCGATCAGCTGGGCGGGCACCGCCTTCGACATGCGGGCCACCAGGGCGACCGCGAGCGAGACGTTGATGGCGATGATCGGGTTCTCGGGCCCGAGGCTCACACCCCCCGCGAGGCTGAGCATGAGCACGACGGCGAGTCCCGGAAGCACCGACAGCTTCAGCGGCGTGGCGGCAAGCTCCGTCGTGGCGGAGTCGGGGCCGGCGTGCCCAGGCACGAGCCAGACCACGAGTCCCACGGCGATGCCGGTCGCGGTCAGCACGGTGAAGATCCACCACGGCGAGTCGGACGCGATCCCCAGCGACTTCGGCAGGTTCGTCCACAGCACGTCGTCGATCCGGTCGGCGATCGCGTTGAGCAGCCAGAGCGTCAGCGCCGACAGCACGCCGATGACGATCGCGGGGATCGCCAGCAGCACGAGGCGACGGACGGTGAGCTGCGGACCCGGGGGTGTGGCTGGCACGGGCGAGGCGGCGGTGGGGCCGGGCATGGCCACACCCTAGCGGCCGGGACGCCGGCGCCGCGACAGCGCGTCCGACGCGATCGCGTCGGGCGGGGCGCGTCCCCGCGACGCGGCGCCGCGCATGCGCCATGATTCGGCTGTGGACGAGCACACGTGGCATAAGCGCACCTCGACGCCGTTGATCGTCGCGAGCCTCGCGTACCTCGTCGCGTACTCCTGGCGGGTCATCGCTGATCTGCAGGGGCCGGCATGGGCCGCGGCGACGGCGGTGGTGCTGGTCACGTGGGCGATGTTCATCGCCGATTACCTCGTGCGCCTCACGCTGGCCGAGAACAGGGTGCGCTGGTTCCGCAAGCATCTGCCCGCTCTGGCTTTCGCCCTCGTTCCCGTTCTGCGCCTGGTGCGGATGCTGCGGTTCCTGACGCACGTGCCCGGCATGAAGACGACCGCCGGCGGGGTACTGCGGACCCAGATCCTCGTCTACGGCGTAGGCGCGGCGCTGATCCTGATCTACATCGCGTCGCTGGCCGTCCTCGAAGCCGAGCGCGACGCCCCCGGCGCCGACATCACGACCTTCCCGATCGCCCTCTGGTGGTCGTGCGTGACCGTGACGACGACGGGCTTCGGCGATTACACGCCGGTGACGGATGCCGGCCGCTGGGTCGGCGTCGGGCTCATGTTCGGCGGGGTGGCACTGGCCGGCGTCATCACGGCGACACTGGCGTCCTGGGTGCTGGAGCGTGCGGCGCGTGACCACGACGACGAGGAGCCGGCGACCCGCGCGCAGTTCCGCGCGCTCATGGAGAAGGTCGACGCGCTGACCGCCGCCGCGCCCGCGGCCGCGGGGCCGACCTCCGGTGAGCCGGCGGCCGGGCCGACCGAGTCGCCCGGCGCGTCGCCTTCCACCGGGTCGGTGCAGACGTTCGAGTCCCTGCACTCGACGAGCTCGGCCGGTCCGGAGGCCTCCGGAGGAGTGGACACCGGCGGCGCCGATCCGGACCGCGGAACCGAAGGCGACCGCGCACCCGACGGCAGCGGCGGCGATGCCCGTCCCGGCGGCTGAGCGAGCCCGAGACCCTGCGAGAACCGAAGAAGGCCGCATCCCGGGGGATGCGGCCTTCTCACGTGTGCCCGTCAGGAGAGCAGTTTCGCCTTCGCGGCGGAGAACTCCTCGTCCGACAGGATGCCCTGCGCGTGCAGCTGCGCGAGCTGACTGAGCTTGGCCATCATGTCGTCGCCGCCACCGGCAGGTGCGGCGGGGGCCTGAGCGGCCTGGGCGGCCTGGGCGTTCGCGACGGCCTGCGCCGCCGCCTGGTCCATGGCGGCCTGCTGCGCCTGCGCCTCGTACGCCTGCTGCTGGGCCTGGTCGTTGTACTTCTGCTGCTGGTGGCGCGCGACGCTGCCCGAGACGGCGGTGGCCGTGCCCGCGACGACCGCGGTGCGCGCTGCCATGCCGATCAGGCCGGGACGACCCATTCGTCCGAGTGGCATGTCTTCCTCCTTCAGTCGGCGTTCTCGGAGAGGAACGCGTTGACGATCGGTGCGGGAATGCCCTCGCGGGCGATGACGACGCCGCCGGCGTCGTACAGCGTCGCCGCGAAGGCCTTGGCCCACAGCAGCTCGACGACGAGGATCGCCGCCGACTTGCCGGGCTCGAGGCTGTCGGCCAGATAGAGGATGTCGTCCTGACCGGCGAGCCCTGCGAGGTCGAGCGCGGGTGCGCCGTCGTCGACCGTGTCGGACAGCTCGAACACCTCGATCTCGCCCTCCGGCGAGCGCCGTGCGAAGACGAGGTCCAGCACGTTCACCGTGCCCGAGGCGACGAGGTCGTCGATCGCCTGGAGCACCGCAGGGCCGGGGCGGTCGCCGTCGAAGGCGATCGCGTAGAACTCGATGGGGCCGTAGTCGAAGGTGGTCATGTCTTCTCCTGTTCCCGAGGCCGGCTAGTTCGCCAGCGCCTTCGCCTTGAGCGCGTCGAACTCGGCCTGCGTGATCGTGCCCGAGTCGAGGAGCGCCTTCGCCTTGGAGATGTCGTCAGCGGCGCTGCCGCCGCCCGAGCCCGCCGTCTGCCGGATGTACGCGTCCTGGGCGGCCCGCATCTCCTGAGCCTGCGCGATCGAGCGCTTCTGCATCCCGTTGCCGCGGGCGATGAGGTAGACCAGTGCGGTCAGGAAGGGTACGAAGATCAGGAAGAGGATCCACAGGGCCTTGCCCCAGCCGTTCAGCTCGTGGTCGCGGAAGATGTCGCCGATGATCGAGAAGAGCACCATCAGGTATGCCACGAAAACGAAGATCCAGAAGAACCACAGGATGAAATCCCCGATGTTGCCCATGCAGGTAGCCAATCGTTCGGGACGAACCGGAGTCCGCCTCTTCAAGGGAAGCACCCACCCCTTGCAGGTGCTCTGATCGCGACACTACAACCAAACACGCCGGAGCGGTGTGACCGATTTACGAAGTTCTGAGGCCCGATTAGCGGCATCATGTTCCCCATGACGGATGAGCCTCTGCCCGCGCCGTCGGGCGAGATCGCGATGGTCGCAGACGAGCGGCCGCGCCGCTTCCGCAACGTGCTCGCGGCCCTCGACCATCCGCTCGCGACGGGGTTCCTCGTGACCATCGGCGTGCTCGGGGCGCTGGTGCTCGGCTCGGCGATCGGCTCGATCTCGACGATCCTCGTCTACATCATCCTGGCGATGTTCCTCGCCGTCGGGCTCGACCCGATCGTGCGCATGCTGGAGCGCCATCGCGTCAAGCGCGGCGCCGGCATCGCCATCGTGTTCTGCGGATTCGCCCTCGTGATGGTCGCCTTCTTCGTCTTCGTGCTGCCGCCGGTGATCGCGCAGGTCGTGCAGCTTGTCACGGCGATCCCGGAGCTGGTCGAGAACATCCCGGATTCCGAGTGGTTCGCCCGGCTGGCTCCGGATGCGCAGGTCGCCGTGCTCGGCGCGCTCGAGCAGGTGGCAGCCTGGATCTCTGCGCCCTCGACGCTCGCGACGCTCGGCGGCGGCGTGCTGGCGGTGGGCATCGGCTTCGTCGCGGCCATCTCGGCCAGCTTCGTCGTGATCGCGCTCACCCTGTACTTCCTCGCCTCGCTCACGGCCGCCAAGCGCGCCTTCTACGCGCTGGCCCCGGCACGCAACCGCCCGCGGCTCGAGGACCTGACCGAGCGCATCACGGACTCGGTCGGCAGCGCCCTCATCGGCTCGGTCATCCTGTCGTCGATCAACGCCGCCGTGGTCTTCGTGCTGCATGTGGTGATCGGGCTGCCGTTCCCCGCGCTGATGGCGGTCATCGCGTTCATCGTCACGCTCATCCCGCTCTTCGGCTCCGTGATCTTCTGGATCTTCGCGTCGATCATCGCGCTGTTCTCCAGCCCGACCCAGGCGCTGATCTTCTTCATCGCGTACCTCGTCTACATCCAGATCGAGTCTTACGTGGTCAGCCCCCGTGTCATGAACAAGGCGATCGAGATCCCCGCGGCCCTCGTGCTCATCGGCGCCCTCGCGGGCGGTGCGCTCGCGGGCATCGTCGGGGTGCTCGTCGCCCTCCCCGTCATGGCCTCGATCCTGCTGATCATCCGCGAGGTCGTCGTTCCCCGCCAGGACCTCAAGGTCTGAGCTGCAGGCATCCGCAGACCTGCACGAACGGATGCCGCGGGCCGCGGCATCCGCTCGCGGTCAGTTCAGCGCAGAGGTGAGGCGCATGACGCCGTCGAGGAACGTGGCCTTCCCGGGCTCGCGGCGCCACTCCTCGAGGGTGAGTTCCCGGCCGGCGTCGCGATACGCCTGCTCGACCTCCCGCATGCCGGCGACGAACGACTCGCCGCGCACCAGGAGTGACACCTCGCTGTTGAGGCTGAACGATCGGATGTCCATGTTGCTCGAGCCGATCACGGCGATGTCGTCGTCGATCGAGAAGTGCTTCGAGTGCAGGATGTACGGGGCGGGGTACAGGAAGATCCGCACGCCGGCCTCGAGCAGCGCGGAGTAGTACGAGCGCTGCGCATGCCACACCATGAACTGGTCGCCGATCTCGGACACGAACAGCTGCACCTCGAGCCCGCGCTGGCACGCGCTGGTGATCGCGTAGACCATCGCCTCGTCCGGCACGAAATACGGGCTCGTCAGGATCACCTTCTCGGTCGCGCCGTAGATGAGCGACAGGAAGAGGCGCAGGTTGTTCTCGGTGTCGTACCCGGGTCCGCTCGGCACGACCTGGCACTGCACGGCGTCGGGCGCGGTCGACACCGCGAGCTGGGTGGCGGGCACCTGCGCGGTGGCAGACAGGTCCTCGCCGGTCTCGATCAGCCAGTCCGAGAGGAAGACCGTGTTGACGGATGCCACGACCGGGCCGGTCAGCCGGGTCATGAGCTCCTGCCATTTGAGGCCGCGCTTGATGTTCTTCGGTGACTCGTAGTCGCGGGCGATGAGGTTCTGCGAGCCCATGAACGCGACCCGGCCGTCGACGACGACGATCTTGCGGTGGTTGCGCAGGTCGGGGCGCTGGTACTTGCCCTTGAAGGGCTCCACGGGGAGCATCCACGCCCAGGTCACGCCGATGCGGTCGAGCTCTGCGAGCATCTTCTTGCAGTCGGGCACCTTCTTGGTCGCGACGTAGTCGGCGAGCAGGCGCACCGTGACGCCCCGCGCGACGGCACGCTCCATCGCGGAGAAGAACCCGCGAGTGGTGTCGTCCCATCCGACGATGAAGAACTCGATGTGCACGAAGTCCTTCGCGGTGTCGATCTCGGCCGCCATCGCGTCGATCGACTGCTGGTAGTGGGGCAGCAGCGTGGCCTCGTTTCCGCTGGAGGCGGGAAGGGCCGTGAGCGCCTGGTTCTGCTGCACCACGCGCTGGAACCATCGCGGCCACGAGGCATCCTGCTCTTCCAGAGCGTTCTCGGTCACCCGCGAGCGGATGATCTGGTCGATGCGCGCCTGCTCGGCGCGCCTCTTCTCCGGAAGACGGAAGCTGCCGATGAGGAGATAGAGCACCACCCCGATGCCCGGCAGGATCACGATCAGCAGGATCCACGCCATCGCCGCCGTCGGTTTTCGGCCGCGGGGGATGACGATCAGGGCGGTGATGACGATCGCGGCGTGCACGAGCACGGCGAGCGACCAGGACAGGTTGGCGAGGAAGGTCGACTCCACGAGGTCAGTGTGGCACCGTTGAGGCGGCCAGACGATGATCGGCCGCGCCGAGATCTCCGTCGGCGCGTCGCTGCGACGGAGTCCTCAGCTGTTCGGCTCGATGCGCAGCACTCCGGGCGATTCGCCGACCGCGAGGTCGTCGACGACCCGGAGCGTGCGTGCGAGGTCGTCGACGCTCCCGATCACGGTGCCGAACCGGCCGCGGTCGGAGCACACCGCCGTGAGCGTGACGAAGTGCGTGCCGGTGTCCCACGTATAGGTCGCGAAGGGCGGCGTGCGCGGGTCGGGCGGCAACGACATCTCGAGCTTCTCGCCGGCGCCCAGGTACGGGTTGCGGAAGGACTCCGTGTCGTCGTACTCCATCGGCATCATCGCCCGCGCGGCGCGGAGGTCGTTCGTCGCCTGCTGGATCTGCGCCATCACGACGACGAGCTCGGCGTCGGCCTTCCAGACCCACACCAGCACGCGGCCGGCGGCGCGCCGTATGAGGAAGGGCGCGGCCTGGCTCATCGCCCAGGCGGCGAAGCCGCTGCCCGGACGCGGCTGCCCGCCGGCCGTGGACGACTCGAGCTGCCCCGCGCCCGCAGGGCCGGCCATCATTCCGCCCGCCTCGCCCAGCAGCATCCGTATCGCCGCTTTGCGATGGCGGCGGCCGCGCCAGCCGAGCGACTCGGTCACGGGCACCCAGAGGTTCGGGTCGGCGTCTGCCTGCAGTCGGGGCATGCGACCAGCGTACGTGCCTGGTCCGGCGCGTTTCCTGGGGAGGCCGGGGAAATCGCTCGGGTACAGTTGGATGACCGCGGCGACCCCACCGCTGCCGCGCGCCCGCCGCACAGACAGGCCCCCAACCACGTGACCGATCCTGCGACGCCCGACGCCACCCCCGCCGACGCCGCGAGTCCTCGCCCGCTGACGATCCTCTACGGCGCCGACACCTTCCTCCCCCACGTGAACGGCGCCGCGCGCTTCGCCGAGCGCCTCGCCGCCGGCATGGTCGCGCGCGGCCACGACGTGCACGTGATGGCGCCCAGCAAGACGCACCGCGATCATGGCACGTTCAGCGAGGTGATCGAGGGGCAGCCGATGACGATGCACCGGCTGCCGTCGTGGCGCTGGTACCCGCACGACTGGCTCACATTCGTCATGCCGTTCCGGTCGAAGCACTACGCACGCCGAGTCCTCGACGAGGTGCAGCCCGACGTGGTGCACATCCAGTCCCACATCGTGATCGGCCGCGGTCTCACCCGCGAGGCGCGTAAGCGCGGCATCCCCGTCGTCGCGACCAACCACGTGATGGCGGAGAACGTCCTCGACTTCACGGTGCTCCCGCCTTCGTGGACGCGGTACGCCGTCAAGCTCGCCTGGGAAGACGCGGAGCGCACGTTCAAGATGACACGCGCGGTCACCACCCCGACCCGCAAGGCCGCGGAGTTCCTCGAGCGCACGATCGACATCCACGGCGTCATCCCGGTCAGCTGCGGCATCGAGGCGAGCAACTACACCGCCGACCTCACGTCGCGCGATGCGCACCGCCTCGTGTTCGTCGGGCGCCTCACCACGGAGAAGCAGATCGACGTCATCCTGCGTGCGATCGCGAAGCTCGATCCGTCGCTCGACGTGCGCTTCGACATCGTCGGCAGCGGCGACCAGCGCCGCAACCTCGAGCAGCTGACGGCCGAGCTGGGCCTCGAGGAGCGCGTGCACTTCCACGGCCACACCACCGACGACGAGTTGCGCTCGTTCCTCACGGACGCGAGTGCGTTCGTGATCGCCTCGATCGCCGAGCTGCAGTCGATCGCGACGATGGAGGCGATGGCGTCGGGTCTGCCGATCGTCGCCGCCGACGCCGTCGCCCTCCCGCACCTCGTGCACGACGGCGAGAACGGCTACCTGTTCCGCCCGGGCGACGTCGACGACCTGACCGCGAAGCTCACGAAGGTTCTGACGCAGTCGCCCGAGGAGCGCCTGCGCATGCAGCAGGCCTCCCTCGACGGCGTCAAGGTGCACGACATGCGCCGCACGCTCGACACCTTCGAGGCCCTGTACCGCGACGAGCCGCTCCCCGAGTAGGCGCCCGTGCATGTCGTGATGTTCGGCGACCAGCACGCCGAGACGCTCGGCGGGGCGCAGGTCTCGATGCGGCTGCAGCGCCGTTTCCTCGAGAAGGCCGGGCACACCGTCACGATCGTCGCGCCCGCCCGGCACGGTCCGCGGGCGCGGGCCGCGTCGTCCGACCCGGCGTACCTGGACCTGCCCTCGTTTCCCGTCACGGCCGACCGCGAGTACTCGATGACGTGGCCGGGCCGGCGTATCGATCGGCGGCTGGATGCTGCCATGGCGGCCCGCGCGCCGGTCGACGTCGTCCACATCCAGGCGGACTTCTGGGGCGCGCTCATCGGCTACCGGTTCGCCGGGCGCCACGGCATCCCGGTCGTCCACACGATGCACAACCGGCTCGACGTCGGCATCGAGGCGACGACGCCGTTCCCGGGCGTCGTGCTGCGCATGCTCAACGCGTGGCAGCGACGGATGCTCGGCACCGGTGACGCACGAGCCCGCCAGGGCGACGACGGCTGGGCGTATCTGCGCCGGTTCGCCGCTCGCGCGGCCGCGGTCACCGCGCCGTCCGCCCACTTCGCGCGGCGGCTGGAGGAGCACGGCGTCCTGCCCGGTGCCGGGCCGCGGGCGGGCGGGGCCGGGCGCCCCGCTGCCGTCGACGTGATCTGGAACGGCATCGACGACGACGTGCTCGACGAGGTGCTCACGTCGGCGGGCGGGGCGGCCGCGTCGTCGACGGACGGCGCCGCCGCGTCGGCGGACGATGCCGCCGCGGGCGGCGCTCCGCGCCGGCCGCGGTTCGTGTGGCTGGGGCGGATGAGCCCCGAGAAGCGGCTGCTCCCCTTCCTCGAGGCGCTCGCGGCGTCGGACGTCGATGCCCAGGTCGAGATCGTCGGCGGTGGTGGTCAGCAGCGGGCGGCGCAGCGGCTGGTCGAGAAGCTGCGGCCGCGCGCGACCGTGATCTTCGCGGGACGGATGCCGTACGCCCGCACCCTGCGACGCATCGCTGCCGCCGACGCCGTCGTGCAGACCTCGATCGGCTTCGAGACGCAGGGGATGACGATCTTCGAGGCGGCCTCGCTGGGGACGCCGTCGATCGTGAGCGATCCCGACCTCGCGGCCGAGCTCGGCTCAGGGTTGTGGGCCGTCGGCCACTGGGTGACCCCGGATCCGTCGGTCGCCGCACTCGCGGACGCTCTGCGGGCCGCGGCATCCGACATCTCCGCCGGAACGCCGCGCGTTCCCGACCCGGAGGTCCGCGACCGCTTTCGTCAGTCGTCGCGGACCGCCGCGATGGTCGAGGTCTACGACCGCGTCACTTCCTGAGGACGGGGTGTCGCCGCGGTAGGCGCGGCCGTTTCAGGGGAGGCGGGTGCGGTCGGTGGGGAGCTGACGGTAACCGTCAGTGCGGAGGGCGGCGATCGTCGAGAAGAGCGCCGCTGCGGAAAGGGCTGCGAGCAGAATCACCATGAACATGGCAGAAACGCTACGCTTGCATCAGTCCTGCCACGAGTGGCAGAATGGCCACGAACCGCAGGAAAACTGCCACGCTTCGAGACGCACAGCACCGGGCTCCCGCGTCGGCGCTGACCGGAGGAGATCATGATGAAGACCGTCGCCTGCATCGTCATGGATGGCTTCGCACCGTTCGAGTTCGGGGTGGCCTGCGAGGCCTTCGGCCTCGACCGCGTCGACGACGGCATTCCGCGCTTCGACTTCCGCGTGGTCACGCCGGACCCGGGCGCCGTCTCGTCGAAGATGGGCTTCTCCATCAACGTCGACGCCGACCTCTCGTTCGCCTACGAGGCCGACCTGGTGGTCGTCTGCCCGGTTCCGCACCAGTACTGGGGCCGCATCGACGAGCGTGTGCTCGACGTCATCCGCCACGCCGCGGCCCGCGGCGCCTGGCTGCTGAGCGTGTGCAGCGGCTCGTTCGTCGTCGCCGCGTCGGGCGTGCTCGACGGACGCCGCGCGACGACCCACTGGATGTACGCGCAGAAGATGAAGGAGATGTACCCGTCGATCGACGTGGACCCCGACGTGCTCTACGTGCAGGACGGCCGCATCATCACGAGTGCCGGCACCGCCGCCGGCCTCGACGCCTGCCTGCACCTGCTCCGCCAGGAGCTCGGCGCAGAGCTGACCAACATCATCGCGCGCCGCATGGTGGTGCCCCCGCAGCGAGACGGCGGTCAGGCCCAGTTCATCGCCAACCCCCTGCCGGCGACGACCTCGCTCTCGCTGGCACCCGTCACCGACTGGATGCTCGACAACCTGCGCCTCGAGCTGACGGTCGACCAGCTCGCGGCCAAGGCGCACATGTCGCCGCGCACCTTCGCCCGCCGCTTCAAGGCGGACTTCGGCGCGACCCCGGCCGCCTGGCTCGCGCGTCAGCGCATCATCCACGCGCAGCGCCTGCTCGAGAAGACCGACCTCGGCCTGGACCGCATCGCCTACGAGAGCGGATTCGGTTCGGCCGCGGTGCTCCGCCAGAACTTCGCGCGAGTGCTCGGCACGACGCCGACCGCTTACCGCGCGCGTTTCGCCTGCAACCTCGACGAGGCCTGCGATGACATCGTGATGACGGATGCCCCGGCCTCCGCCGAAGCGAGGGCCGAGGCATCCGTTCTCGAATCCGTGGCGTGACGCGTCCCGGTTCGAGCCCGGGTACGCCGCACGGGGTCAGGTGCGCTTGGTGCCGATCTCGCGGCCGTGGACGGTGAGCGCGTAGATCACGACCACGTCGATCGCGAGGAGGGCGAGGGACAGCCACGGCTGCGCCGCGATGAGTGAGAGCTGGCCGATGGCGTTGAGCGCCACCAGGATGATGGCCACCACGCGCGCCCAGGTGGCGCCGGTCAGGAGCGCGATGCCGACCAGGATCAGCAGCAGGCCGATGATGAGGTGCCACCAGCCCCAGCCCTGGACGTCGATCGAGAACAGCCCGGCGTCGGCGACGAAGTAGGCGGTGTCGGGGCCGATCAGCGCCTGCAGGCCGTGGAACGCATCGATGGTGCCACCGACGATCAGCACGACGGCGGCGAAGACGCCCCATCCTGCCCAGCCGGACGTGTTGACGGAGTTGTCGGTCATGGGAGAGATCCCTTTCGATGAGGCGAGGAACCGGTGCGGCCGGGCGAACCCGATCCGCACCCGCGGGATGCGGTGTGGCATCTGCGGCACACACTAGCGAACCTGGGAGAACCCTGAATAGAGGTGCGTGACACGAGTCGTCACGCTTCGTTAGCGTGTGACCGTGGGCTGGAATCCGCGGACGTGGTTCTCTCGCCGGACCCTGCGGAAGGATGCCGTGGCCGGCCTGATCCTCGGCGTCGAAGCGGTGCCGGACGGTCTCGCCGCGGGTCTGCTCGCCGGGGTCAATCCCCTGGCGGGTCTGTACGGGTACCTGTTCGGGATGGTCGGCGCGGCGATCCTCACGAGCAGCGCCTTCATGGCGGTGCAGGCCACGAGCGCGATGGCGCTCGTCGTCTCGGACGCCGGCCTCGACCGGCTGCCCGACCCGGATCGCGGCCTGTTCACCCTCGCGATCCTCACCGGCATCATCATGGTGATCGCCGGCCTGCTGCGGGGAGGCCGGCTCATCAGCTTCGTGCCGACGCCGGTGATGACCGGGTTCGTCACGGCGATCGGCGTCAACATCATCCTCGGGCAGCTGTCGAACCTGACCGGCTACCAGGCGCAGGGTCCGAATCGGCTGCTCAAGACCATCGACGTGCTCGTGCACGTCGGCCAGTGGAGCATCCCCTCGCTCGTCGTCGGCGCGATCTCGATCCTCGTGATCGTCGTCCTGCTGCCGACGCGGGTGGGCAGCGTGGGCCTGGTCGTCGCGGTGGTGCTGGGGTCGCTGTGCGCGGTGCTGCTCAACCTGTGGGTGCGGAGCGACGTCGTGCTGCTGCGCGACATCGTGGAGGTGCCGCGCGGCCTGCCGGCGCCGGTGCTGCCCGACATCGCCGATGTGCCGGACCTGCTCATTCCGGCGCTGTCGCTCACGTTCATCGGTCTCGTGCAGGGCGCCGCGGTGTCGGCGGGCATCCCGACCGCCGACGGCAGGCGCGCCGACGCGAACCGCGACTTCCTCGGGCAGGGGCTCGGCAACGTGGTGTCGGGGCTGTTCCAGGGCATGCCGGTCGGCGGGTCGATGTCGGGCTCGTCGCTCATCGTCCAGGCGGGCGCGAAGACGCGGCTCTCCCTCTTCATCGCGGGCGCGGTGATGGCGGTGGTGGTCTTCGTCGCCGCCGACCTCGTGTCGTTCGTCGCGATGCCGGCGCTCGCCGGTCTTCTGATCGTGGTCGGATGGCGCGCCATCAAGCCCAGTCGCGTGTACTCGGTGATCCGCTCGGGGCTTCTTCCCACGACGATCATGGGGGTGACCTTCGGGCTCACGCTCATCATCCCGCTGCAGTTCGCCGTGCTCGTCGGCGTCGGCCTCGGGGTCATCCTGTACGTCGCGGAGCAGTCGAACAGCGTGCGCGTGCGCGCCGTGCACCTCGAGCAGGACGGGCGCATGCGGGAGGGCGATCCGCCCGCCGTCGTGCCGCCGCGCGACGTGCTGGTGCTGCAGCCGTACGGCAGCCTCTTCTTCGCCAGCGCACCCGTGTTCGAGCGGAAGCTGCCCGACGTGAGCCGCGAGTCGGCGGGCTCGGTGGTCATCGTTCGGCTGCGCGGCACCGACGAGATCGGGCTGTCGCACGTCGATGTGCTGCGCCGCTTCGCGTCGCGGCTGCGTGACGCAGGCTCGACGCTCAAGATCGTCGCGACCGAGGACCGTGTGATCTCGCAGCTGGAGGCGGGCGGGCTGACTGCCGACATCGGCGCCGACAACGTCTACCGGGGGTCGGAGTGGATCGGCGAGGGCCTGCGCCGCGCCTACGCGGACGCGCGTGGCGAGATCGGCCGCTGAGGCCGACGCCGGCCCTGGTGCCCGGGCGCAGCGCTGCGCGCGCCGCCGCGCGACGAGATCATACGTTCTCGCCGAGATCACACGCCGATGACGCGGAAGACGTGTGATCTCGGCGAGATCGTGCGATATCGACCCCGGCACGCGGGGAGTCGGCACAGGCCATTGCCGAGGCATCCGTCCACTGATAAACTTGAGTCTCAACGGCTCAACTTTGCCGAGACAACTTCAGGAGACGTATGAACGCCACGCAGCAGCCCGGGCAGGAGGACGCGCAGAGCGCCCTCGAGCAGTTCGGCATCAACCTCACCGACCGCGCCCGCCAGGGCAAGCTCGACCCCGTCATCGGGCGCGACAGCGAGATCCGGCGCGTCAGCCAGGTGCTGACCCGCCGCACGAAGAACAACCCCGTGCTCATCGGCGAGCCCGGCGTCGGCAAGACCGCCGTCGTCGAGGGCCTGGCCCAGCGCATCGTCGCCGGTGACGTGGCGGAGTCCCTCAAGAACAAGGAGCTCGTCACCCTCGACATCTCGGCGCTCGTGGCCGGCGCGATGTACCGCGGCCAGTTCGAGGAGCGCCTGAAGAGCGTGCTCAAGGAGATCACCGAGTCCGACGGCCGCATCATCACGTTCATCGACGAGCTGCACGTGCTCATGGGCGCAGGCGGCGGCGAGGGGTCGGTCGCGGCATCCAACATGCTCAAGCCCATGCTCGCCCGCGGCGAGCTGCGCCTCATCGGGGCCACCACGCTCAACGAGTACCGCGAGTTCATCGAGAAGGATGCTGCGCTCGAACGCCGCTTCCAGCAGGTCTATGTGGGGGAGCCCAGCGTCGAAGACACCGTCGCGATCCTGCGCGGATTGAAGGGTCGCTACGAGGCCCACCACGGCGTGACCATCAACGACGGCGCGCTGGTGGCCGCGGCATCCATGTCGAACCGCTACATCCCCAGCCGGCAGCTGCCCGACAAGGCGATCGACCTGATCGACGAGGCGATGAGCCGGTTGAAGATGGAGATCGACTCGAGCCCGACCGAGATCGACCAGCTGCGTCGCCAGCTCGACCGCATGCGCCTGGAAGAGCTCGCCCTGAAGAAGGAGAAGGACGACGCCTCGAAGGAGCGCCGCGCGAAGCTGCGCGAGCAGATGGATGCCGCCGAGACCGAGCTGAAGACGCTCGAGGCGCGCTGGGAGCGCGAGCGCGCGGGGCTGACCCGCGTGGGCGAGCTGAAGAAGCAGAAGGACCAGGCCGAGACCGACCGCGACCGCGCCCTTCGCGAGGGCGACTACACGCGCGCCTCGAAGCTCGAGTACGAGACGATCAAGCGGCTCGAGCGCGAGATCGCCGACGCCGAGCGCGCCGAGGCGTCCCGCACCGAGGAGCGCATGGTCAACGAGCAGGTCACCGACGAAGACATCGCGGCCGTCATCGCGGCGTGGACGGGCATCCCGGTCGGTCGTCTGCTGCAGGGCGAGTCCGAGAAGCTGCTGCACCTGGAGTCCGAGCTCGGCAAGCGCCTCATCGGGCAGAAGGATGCCGTCGCGGCGGTGTCCGACGCCGTGCGCCGCTCGCGTGCGGGCATCAGCGACCCCGGTCGTCCGACGGGCTCGTTCCTGTTCCTCGGTCCGACCGGCGTCGGCAAGACCGAGCTCGCCAAGGCGCTCGCCGAGTTCCTCTTCGACGACGAGCACGCGATGGTGCGGATCGACATGTCGGAGTACGGCGAGAAGCACTCGGTCTCGCGCCTGGTGGGAGCCCCTCCGGGTTACATCGGGTACGAGCAGGGCGGCCAGCTCACCGAGGCCGTGCGTCGCCGCCCGTACTCGGTGGTGCTCCTCGACGAGGTCGAGAAGGCCCACCCCGAGGTGTTCGACGTGCTGCTGCAGGTGATGGACGACGGCCGCCTGACCGACGGTCAGGGTCGTACGGTCGACTTCTCGAACGTCATCCTGATCCTCACGTCGAACCTCGGCTCGCCGATCCTCATCGACCCGACCCTGTCGGCCGAGCAGAAGCGCGAGTCCGTCATGGCGATCGTGCGGCAGGCGTTCAAGCCCGAGTTCCTCAACCGTCTCGACGACATCGTGATGTTCTCGGCGCTCAGCGAGGACGACCTCGCGCAGATCGTCGAGCTCGCGGTCGACGCGCTGCAGCGCCGCCTCAAGGACCGCCGCCTCACGCTCGCCGTCACGCCCGACGCCCGCGCCTGGCTCGCCGAACGCGGCTACGACCCGGTGTTCGGGGCGCGCCCGCTGCGGCGGCTGATCCAGTCCGAGATCCAGAACCGTCTGGCCACCGCGCTGCTGTCGGGTCGCGTGCGCGACGGCGACGTGGTGCGGGTGGATGTCGCCGCCGACGGCTCGTCTCTCGTGCTCACCAGCGACGGCCCGGCGGCGCCCGAGCCGGTCGCAGAGGACGACGACGTGATCGAGGCCGAGCTGCTCGACGACTGACGGCTTCCGTCCGCCGGAGCGGCGACGATACGGTCGGGGCATGCGCATCGCACGCTCCGGCCGTTTCGTCTTCGTCGCCCAGTGGGTCGCGGCGGTCGTGCTGCCGGTGTTCTTCTTCCTCGGGCGCGGGCTCGTCGGCGCCGAGCTCGGCTGGATGGGGATCATCGGCATCGTGTACGGCATCTTCGTGGTGGCCCTCCTCGTGGTGCCGCCGCTGCTGACGGTCTTCGATCGCGAATCGCGAAGGGCGCGGGCGACCCGCCAGGCGTACGACGTCTCGAGCTTCGTGCTCTGGTGCGCGTTCCTCCTCGCCGCGCTGACCGTGCCGGATTCCGGCGACAGCGGGCACCTCGACTCGGCCTTCACGACCTGGTTCGGCATCTCCTACGAGGTGTCGCAGGCCGTCTTCGCCGTCGCCGCGGCGGTCATCGGGCTCGCGTACCTCGCCGCCTTCATCCTCGCGATCGCGGGGATCGTGCGGGGCCGCGTGCCCGCCGTGAACGAGGTGCCCGCCGGCGCATGACGGTGAGGTGAAGCGGGCAGCGTGTGATCAGCTGATCGGGTGAATCGGCGCCTTAACTCGCTGGGTGCGTGCCTACCGTGGTGCGGGGTCTGACAGGGCGGGGGCGCCATACGGGCAGGCTGATCTCGATGGACTCTTCCGGCGCGCTTCGCCGGAACGCGCGGATGCCGCGACTCATAAGCTCCTCTGGCACATGTCCACCCCCATCTCAGACAAACGGTCGACCAGCGGACAGCCCGGGCGATCGGGGCGGCGAAGGTGGGCTTCGTTCGCGCGCGATGTGGCCGTCATCCTGGTCATCGCCGTGCTGGTGTCAGTCGTCGTCAAGACGTTCTTAGTGCGGTCGTTCTACATCCCCTCAGGGTCGATGCTGAACACGCTCGAGATCGATGACCGGATCCTTGTGAATGAGCTCCAGCCCCGGTTGTTCCCGATCGAGCGTGGCGACATCGTCGTCTTCACCGACCCGGGAGGCTGGCTCGACGTGCGGCATGCCGACCCGGTGCGCCCTGTCGAATGGCTGCTGTCGCTGGTGGGCCTCGCGGCCCCCGACAGTGATGACCACCTGGTGAAGCGGGTGATCGGGCTTCCCGGTGACCACGTCGTCTGCTGCAACCCGGTCGGCGAGCTCGAGATCAACGGGGTCGCCGTTGATGAGCCATATCTCATGAACGTCAACGGGCCTGCGTCCACATCGGAATTCGACGTCACCGTGCCGAAGAACTCGCTGTGGGTGATGGGCGACAACCGAGAAGGTTCGGCCGATTCACGCAGCCACATGGATCAGCCCGGAGGGGGATTCGTTCCCATGGAAGCCGTAGTGGGTCGGGCGTTCGCCCGGACCTGGCCCATTCCGAGCTTCGGCCTACTCAACATGTCACCCGACGTGTTTGACGGCATACCGGAGCCGAGCCCTTCCGGCTAGCTTGGCGTGAGAGCATCGAGCGTGCGCATCGTCCGAGCCCTGTGGGGCTCCTCGCATCCGGGACCGACGCTCGTCGTGACCGCGCTGGCCTTCGCGCTGGGCGTCGCGACCGGCCTCGAGCCGTGGCGGCTCGCGCTGCTGACGGTGGCGGTCTTCGCCGGGCAGCTGTCGGTCGGCATCTCCAACGACGCCCTCGACGCCGCACGCGATCGCGAGGTGGGGCGCACCGACAAGCCGATCGCCCGGGGCGACGTCGCCGTCGGAACGGCGTGGGTCGCTGCTCTCGGCCTGCTGGCCCTGGCCTTGGCGCTCTCGGTTCCCCTCGGATGGCGGATGCTGGCCGCCCACGCCCTCGCGCTCGGTTCGGCGTGGGCGTACAACGCGGGACTGAAATCGACGCCCTGGTCGATCGTGCCGTTCCTCGTGAGCTTCGGGATCTTCCCCTCCCTCGCCACCCTGTCGTCGCCCGACCCCGCCTTCGCGACGGGGTGGGCCTGGGTCGCGGGCGCCGCTCTCGGTGCGGCGGTGCATCTCACGAACGTGCTGCCCGACCTCGACGACGACGCCCGCACCGGCGTGCGCGGGCTGCCGCACCGGCTGGGTCCGCGCATGTCGGCGATCCTCGCCGCGCTCGCCGTCGTGGGCGGCGCGGTCGCCGTGCTGCTCGGGGCGTCCGGCGGAGACCTCGGTGCCGTGTCGCCCGTCTCGTGGGTGTTCTTCGCGGCCGTCGTGACCCTCGCCGTCGTGACCGCCGCGCTCGCGATCGCGAGGCCGCCGACCCGCATGCTCTTCCGCCTGGTGATGCTCGCGGCGCTGCTGCTGGCGACCCAGCTCGTCGCGTCGGGCAGCGCCTTCGTCGGCTGATCTCGCGGCGGCACTGTCGCAGCATCCGTGCTTCACGCGATGGCGCCGCCGGCCGTGAAGCGCGAGACACCGCATTCCAGACGAGACGCCATGCCGCGCGTGGTTTCTGCGCGTGAATGTGGTTTATGAGCCGGCGCCCGTGTGGAGGGAGACGGATGCCGTGCCCCCGGCGATACTCCCTCAGGAGGCCGATGAACTTCCGGTTCACACAGCTGTCGACTGCCGGGAGCCGACGGAGCCGAGGCCGCAACGCCTCTACCGCCGGCGAGAGTGCGTGCGCGAACGCTGATGCTGTGTGAACCGGAAGTTCATTGCGGTTTTCGGCACCGTCGTTCCCGAGCGGGCCGCGGTTCGGCCCCGCCCAGCGTGAGGCTCGAGAGACCGCATTCCGGAGAGACACCACGCCGCAGGTGGTTTCTGCGCGCAAGTGTGGTTATGAACCGGCGCGCAGTGCCGAGCTGAGGGAGATGGATGCCTCGGGCTCTGGCTGCGGCGGGTACCCCGGTTTCAGGCGTCGGCGTCGAAGCCCATGGCGTAGGCGCGGGCGAACACGCGAGCCGACGTGCCGGCGAGCATCGCGCGCACGGCGGTGCGCCGCAGCACGTCGGCCGCTCCGGTGGGGCGACCCAGCGCGGTGTTCACCGACGCCAGGGCCGCAGCGCGGCGCGCCGAGCTCACCCGCCGCGCCTCCCAGCGTGCGAGCTCCGACTCGGGCGCTGCGCCCGCCCGCACCCAGGCCGCCAGGAGCGGCGCGAGGGCGACGGCGTCGAGCAGACCGAGGTTCATGCCCTGCCCCCCGATGGGGCTCACCTCGTGCGCGGTGTCGCCGATGGCGAAGACCCGGCCGCTGCGCAGTCGCGGGGCGATCACGCGGCGCACGCCGAACGACGTGGCCATCGTCACTGCCGCGGCAGCCGCCCGCTCTCCCCGACGCGCGAGCGCCCGGCGTAGGCGCTCGATGCGCGCCTCCGGCTCGTCGTCGCCGCCGGGCGCGTCCCACGCCACGAAGCGACGCCGGGCGCCGGGCAGCGGGAACGACTCGAGCACCCCGTCAGGATCCAGGTGGACGACCGCCACGTCGTCATCCGCGCGGGCAGGGGTGGCGGCATCCGTCATCAGATACCGGTCGCGGTACCCGCGCCCGCGGACCGCCCCCGGGCGGTAGACGAGATCGCGCCCGCCGGCGCCGCCCGCGACGACGACGAGCCGGCTCTCGAACTCGATGGGCCTGCCGAGAAGACCCGCGCGCACCACGACGGCACCCGGCCGAGGAAGCACGGCCATGACGTGCGCGCCGCGCAGCGGCTCGGGGGCGGAGGCGCCCAGCGCCGCCTCGGTCGACGCCTGAGGCAGCGTCGCGACGAACGGGAAGCGGGCGCTCAGCGTCGAGAAGTCGACAGCTCCGAGCAGTCGTCCGCGACTGCGCGCCTCGCCGCGCCGGACGCGCACGGCATCGGCGAGCAGACGATCCGTCGCCCCCGAGTGCTCGAGTGCCGCAAGCACGGGGGAGTGGATGCCGATCGCCCGCGTGCCGTCGCCGACTGCGGGGCGGCGCTCCAGCAGCTCGACCTCGACGCCCCGGCGCGCGAGCTCTCCGGCGAGGAGCATCCCGACCGGCCCCGCGCCGACGATCGTGACGTCATGCACGGCCGTGTCCCACCGCGACGATGCGGAAGGGCACCGGCGTGCGGACGGTCCACGAGCCGGGGCTGCTGCCCTCGAGCAGCGCGGCCAGCTCCGAGCGCGTGTAGCTGCGGCGGATCGAGCGCAGACCGTCGGTGCGCAGGAACGTGCCGGGGGCGAAAGGCGTGATCCCGACGGCGTAGAGGCCGTAGGCGAGCCGCGATCGCGCGATGTCGCTGTGCAGCACGATGCCGCGCGACAGCGCCAGCGACTCCGCCGCGAACGCGGGAAGCTCGTCGCTGAGATGGTGCAGGACGTGGTTCGACAGCACGGCGTCGTACGTCTCGCCCTCGCGGACGAGGGTGGCGGCATCCGCGATCCGGAACTTCGCGTTGTCGATCGGGCCACGCGACATCGCGACCTCGTGGGCGCGCGGGTCGGGGTCGATGCCGGTCCACGTGACGTCCAGCCCGTCGCGGCGCGCGGCGAGCGCCAGCCGCTCGAGCAGATCGCCGCCGCCCGATCCGATGTCGAGCACCCGGGCCGGCCGGCCGAGCGACGCGAGGTGCGGGCGCAGCTGCGTGCGGTAGACCACGCCCCACCCCGAGACCAGGCGGTTGATCGTACCGAAGCGCCGGAGTGTGGCCCGCAGCAGGTCGGGGTCGCACGCCGGGTCGTCCATCAGCTCGGCGAGCCGGTCGTCGCGCACGGTGAGGCTCACGCCGTCGCCGCCAGCGTGAGCGCCTCGGCTTCGGCATCGGCCTGGCTGCCGGCCTCGGCTTCGGCATCGGCCTCGGCCTCGGCGTCGGCGTCGGTGTCGAGGGCCGCGGCAGCCGGCCGGCGCCGTGTCATGAGCGCCGACTCGACGGTGAGTCCCGGGCCGAACGCGAGGCCGGCGACCCGCGTGCCGTCGCCCACGGCGTCATCGCGCAGCAGCGCCGCCAGGATGAAGAGGATCGTCGCGCTCGACATGTTCCCGAAGTCGCGCAGCACGCCGCGCGACGCGGCCAGGGCGTCGGGTGCCAGCTCGAGGCCGGCCTCCACGCGGTCGAGCACGCTGCGACCGCCCGGATGCACGGCCCACACCTCGGGCGGCACGTCGTCGCCGAGGAACCGGCCCACCGCGCCCCGGATCTCGCGCCCGATGATCCGCGGCACCTCGGCCGAGAGCACCATCTCGAACCCGTTGTCGCCGATTGTCCAGACCATGTCGGTCTCGCCGTCGTCGGTGAGCGCCGTGCCGAAGCGGTCGAGTTCCAGCCCGCCGGGGCGGCCGACGGTGGGGTCGGCCGTCACGATCGCAGCCGCGGCGCCGTCCGCGAACACGGATGCGGCGACGATCTGCTGCGGGTCGCTCGAGGCACGAACGTGCAGCGTGCAGATCTCGGTGCAGACGACGAGCACGACGGCCTCCGGCCTGGTCGCGGCCAGCGCGCTCGCCACGCGCAAAGCCGGGAGTGCGGCCGCGCAGCCGATGAACCCGAGATGGCAGCGCTCGACGGTCGGCCGCAGGCCGAGGTCGCGAACCAGACGGTAGTCCGGCCCGGGCGCGAAGAACCCCGTGCACGAGACGGTGACGACGTGGGTCACAGCCGCGGGGTCGACGCCGCCGTCGGCCAGCGCCCGGCGCGCCGCGTCCGCCGTCAGGGCGGGGGCCTCGGCGGTGTAGAGGTCGTTGCGCACGCCGGTGGTGGGGGCCTGCAGCCGGCCTGCGGTATCGACGAACACCGGCGCTCCGTCGGCTCGCTCGCCGTTCGGTGAGGCGAGGTCGGTGAGCACCGTGTGGCGCTGCTCGATCGCCGAGGCGTCGAACACCGCCTGGATGCGGCGCCGCGTCAGGCGATCCGTCGCATCCTGCCCTGCGAAGAGGTCGCGGACGTCCTCCTGCCGGATCCGGGTCGGGGGAACCGCCGTGCCGATCGAGACGATGCGGGCCGTCATGGAGCAACCTAAGCACGCCCGGACCTCGCCGGGCACCAACTTGCCGGAACCTGCCAGCTGGGCTAACGCGACGCGCTGTGCGCGTCGGGCAGTTCCCGCATCGTCCAGAACGGGGCGAGGACGACGAAGAGGCAGGCGAGCAGCTCGCCGCCGGCGGCGATCCACAGGGTCGGAACGACGCCGAACCACGTGCCGAGCGCACCCGAGAGCAGGGCCGCGAGCGGCATGACGCCCCAGACGACGAACCGCACCGACGCGTTCATGCGCCCGAGCAGCCGAGGCGGCGTGATGCGCTGGCGGAACGTGACTTGGGTGATGTTGTAGAGCAGCACGGTGAAGCTCGCGGTGAACGACTGCGCGACGAGCAGCGGGAACGCCAGCGCGGGAACGAGTGCAGCGACCGGCAGGAGCGCCGCACCGACGCTCATGGCGATCGCGCTGATCGGGATGGCGCGTGCCTCGCCGATGCGCCGGACGATGTGCGGGGTCGCGATGGCGCCCACGAAGCCCCCGATCGCGCCGAGCGAGAAGATGAGACCCATCGACGCCGGGCTGAGGCCCAGGTCGCGCAGCAGGAAGATGGGCAGCAGCGTCGTGGCGAGCGTGTTGAAGAAGTTGCCGGTTGCGGTGTAACCGACGATCCGGCGCAGCAGCCTCTCGGTGAAGACGAACCGCAGTCCTTCCCCGATCTCGCGGAGTATCGGCGCGTGGTCCTCCGGCGCGCGCCGCTCCTCGTGGTCGCGGGTCAGCATCAGGGCCACGAGCGAGGCGAGGTAGGTGCCGACCGTGGCGAGGATCGCGAACGGCGCGGTGAGCACGCCGATGAGCCAGCCGCCGAGGCCGGGGCCGGCGATATTGGCGAGCTCGTAGGTCGACTGGAGCTTTCCGTTCGCCTCGGCGATCTGACCGGGGCGCACGAGCGACGGGATGATGCTCTGGTACGACACGTCGAAGAAGACGGTCGCGATGCCCATCACGAGCGCCACGGCGAACACGTGCCACATCTGCAGCGCGCCGGCCCACCACAGCAGGGGCAGCGTCGCCAGCGCGAGCGCGCGGACGCCGTCGGCCCAGATCATGACGTGGCGCTTGCGCATGCGGTCGATCCACGCGCCCGCCGGCAGTCCGATGAGCAGGAACGCCGCGACGTTGGCGGCCGTGAGCACGCCCACCTCGAACTCCGTCGCATCGAGCAGCAGCACCGCGAGCACGGGGATCGCCAGCTCGGTGATCTGCGCCCCGAACTGGCTGAGCGCCTGCCCGCTCCACATCGTCAGGAAGTTGCGGTCGCGCCACAGCGAGCCCTTCGGCACGGGGGCGACGGATGCCTCGGCTCGAGCATCGGCGAGGACCCCCTCGTCGATCGCGTCGGCGTCTGATTGGGACATGTCAATCAGTGTGCGGGACTGATTGAGAGTTGTCAATCAGTCCGTTATGGTGGGCACGTGGGCGCGGAAGGCGAAGAGCGGATCGAGCTGCACCGGGGCGATCCGGAGGCGGAGGCGCGGATGCGCGCGCTCAGCTCGCCCCTGCGACTGCGGGTGCTGCGACTGTGCGCGTTCGAGTCGCGCACCAACAAGGAGCTCGCGGAGCTTCTGGACGTCAATCCGGGAACCATGCTCCACCACGTGCGCACGCTGGTGCAGACGGGCTATCTGGCCGCCGAGGCCGAGCGCACCGGTGCCCAGGGCGCGCGCGAGGTGCCGTACCGGGCGACCGGGCTGTCGTGGCGCACGTCGATGCCCGGCGGGTCCGCCGTGCTGATCGAGACGTTCCTGCAGCAGATCCAGAGCGTCGACCCCGACGACCTCGACGCCACGTGGCTCGGGCTGAAGCTGACGCCGGAGCATCGCGAGGAGTTCCAGCAGCGCCTCTACGATCTCGTCAACGAGTTCAAGGAGCGCGGCCCCGACCCGGGCGGCGACACGTACTCGTTCTTCAGCACGCTGCACCCCGACGAGAATCCATCCGCCGACCGCTGACGCCGGCGGTTCTTACGGCGCGCAGAAGGCTGGGCGAACTTCTCGGAGTGACGGATGCCGCGGGCCGAGGCATCCGTCATAGCCTCGGCTCATGACCATCGCGACGGCCGACCTCTACGACGAACGCGGCGACGAACTGGACTCGCTTGCGCTGCAGCTGCACGACATCGGCGGGCGGGCGGCGTTCGACGGACCGATCCGCACGGTTCGGTGCCACCGCGACAACGCGCTCGTGAAGTCGCTGCTGGCGACGCCGGGCGAGGGCGCGGTGCTCGTGGTCGACGGCGGTGGGTCGCTCGAGTCGGCGCTCGTCGGCGACCTCATCGCCGCGTCGGCCGTCGAGAACGGGTGGGCCGGGCTCATCGTCTTCGGCGCCGTCCGCGACCGTGTCGCCATCGGCGGGCTCGACCTCGGGGTGAAGGCGCTCGGCTCGAATCCGCGCAAGAGCGCCAAGACGGGGCACGGCGAGGTCGATGTGCCGGTGACCATCGCCGGCGTGACCTTCACCCCGGGCCGGCGCGTGTGGGCGGACGCCGACGGGGTGCTCGTCGAGCGATGACAGATGCGGCGCGTGGTGCTGCGCGGGCGAGGGGTGCGCTCGTAGGGTGGAGGCCTGATGTCCTCCACCGACGGGACGCCCGCCCGCTACCTTGCCCGGGCGCTTGAGATCGCGACCGAGAACGTGCGCAACGACGGCGGCCCGTTCGGGGCGATCGTCGTGGCCCCCGACGGCCGCGTGTTCGAGGGTGTGAACCGCGTCACGGCCGACCTCGATCCGTCGGCGCACGCCGAGGTGACCGCCATCCGTCGCGCGTGCCACGAGCTCGGCACCTTCGACCTTTCGGGTTCGACGCTCTACGCCAGCTGCGAGCCGTGCCCCATGTGCCTGGGGGCCGCGCTGTGGGCGCGCATCGATCGCGTCTACTTCGCCGCCGACCGCGAGGACGCCGCCTCGGCGGGGTTCGACGATGCGCGTTTCTACCGCTACTTCGACGGCGACCCGACGCATCGCGACATCATGCCGGTCGCCGCCCTGGAACTCGAAGCGGATGCGCGCGTGGCGCCGTTCGCCGAGTGGTCGCGCACCTCCACGCGCATCGAGTACTGACGCGCCGCGAGCACATCTGGCCTCGCGCGTCTGCTGAGATCAGGAGATCTGACGGAGGCAGGATGATCTGCGGTGAAACGTCCTGTCGCCGCGAGATCTCCTGATCTGGCGATCGGCGAGTCCATGAGCAAACTGCCGGCGAGAAGCGGGGCGTCAGTCTCGCGGAACCGGCGCCGCCTGCTCGATGAGCTGCAGCAGCTGCGCGGCCACGCTCACCGCGATCGTCGCGGGCTGCTTGCCGACAACCCCCGGCAGCCCGATCGGCGTCGTGACGCGCGCGAGGGCGGCGTCGTCGTGCCCGGCCTCGTGCAGCCTCGCGCGGAACCGGGTCCACTTCGAGCGCGACCCGATCAGGCCGATGGATGCCACGCCCTCGGTGCGCAGCGCCAGGTCGACGATCGCCAGATCCTCGGCGTGGTCGTGCGTCATCACCAGCACGTGCGTGCCGGGCGGCAGCTCGCGCAGCACCGACTCCGGGACGGGCGCGTGATGCACCTCGATCTGCGCGGCCGCGTCGCTGAGGGGCCCGGTGGAGCCATCGATGCCGAGACGAGAGGGGTCGAGCACGGACTCCCGCGAGTCCACGAGGTGCAGATCGACCGGCTGGCGGGCCAGGATGCGCGCCAGCTCGAGGCCCACGTGACCCACGCCGAAGACCGCGATCGACGGCACCACCCGCACGGGCTCGAGCATGAGCGTGACCTCCCCTCCGCAGCACTGCACGCCGTAGTCGGTGTTCGCCTTGTCGCTGAGCGCGATCGTCAGCAGGTCGGGCTCGGCGGTGCCGGATCCGAGCATCTCCCGCGCCCGTGCGATCGCGGTCGCCTCGAGGTTGCCGCCTCCGATCGTGCCGAACACCTCGCCGGGCGACACCACCATCTTCGCGCCGCCGTTGCGCGGCGCATGACCCCGCACCATCGCCAGTGTCACGATGACCGCCGGTGTGCGGGCGTCGCGCAGGGCGCGCACCGCATCGATCCAGTCCACGGCCGGCCTCAGCGGTCCGCCGTGGCCAAGCCGGGCTCGGCCGCACCCGGATCGCCCGCGGCGCGGGGGACGGATGCCGCCGCCTCGCCGTCGCCGGGAGCCCCGCCGTCGCTCGCGCCACCCGCACCCGCAGTCGTGCCCGCCGGACCCGCACCCGCGGCCGCGGCTGAGCGTGCAGCATCCACCGCCCAGAACACCGCCTCGGGCGTCGCCGGCGATGCGAGCTCGACGCTCCGCCCGGCCGGCCCGAACGCCCCGACCGCCTGCCGTATCGCCTCGCGCGCGCTGAAGCCCAGCAGCAGCGGCGGCTCGCCGACGGCCTTGGAGCCGTACACCGCGCCGTCCTCGCGGGCGTTCTCGAAGAGGTGCACGTGGAACTCCTCCGGCAGTTCCGAGAAGCTCGGGAGCTTGTACGTGCTCGCCGCCTGGGTGCGCAGGCGTCCGCGCGTCGGGCCGTCGCCGGTGTCCCACAGCAGCTCCTCGAGCGTCAGCCAGCCGACGCCCTGCACGAATCCGCCCTCGATCTGGCCGATGTCGAGCTGCGGCGAGAGCGAGTCGCCGACGTCGTGCACGATGTCCACGCGGCGCAGGCGATACGCGCCGGTGAAGCCGTCGACCTCGACCTCGCAGGCCGCGGCGCCGTACGCGAAGTACTTGAACGGGGAGCCCTGCTGGGCGTCGGCATCCCAGTGCAGTCCCTCGGTGCGGTAGTACCCCGCGGCGAACAGCTGCACGCGCTGCAGGTACGCGGCGGCGACGACCTCCGCGAACGTCAGCCGCGGACCCGCCGGGCCCAGCCCCATCACGTGCCCGCCCGAGAACCGCACGTCGCGCGCGTCGACCCCGAGCAGCCGCCCCGCCACCGCCGCGAGCCGGCCGCGGATCTCTTCGCACGCGAGCTTGATCGCGCCGCCGTTGAGGTCGGAACTCGACGACGCGGCCGTCGCCGACGTGTTGGGCACCTTGTCGGTGCGGGTCGGCGCGATTCGCACGCGCTCGTATTCGACACCGAGGGCGGTGGCGGCCACCTGCAGCATCTTGGTGTGAAGGCCCTGTCCCATCTCGGTGCCGCCGTGGTTGATGAGCACCGAGCCGTCCTTGTAGACGAGCACGAGCGCGCCGGCCTGGTTGAACGAGGTGAAGGTGAACGAGATGCCGAACTTCACCGGCGTGATCGCGAGTCCGCGCTTGCGGTCGGCGTGCGCGTCGTTGAATCGCTCCACCTCGCGACGGCGTGCGTCGAAGCCGGACTCGGAGCGAAGCCGCCCCCAGATCGCGGGAAGGCGCTCGGCGTCCTTCACCACCTGCCCGTAGGGCGTGGTCTGTCCCGGCCGGTAGAAGTTGCGCGCCCGCAGCTCGGCCGGATCGATGCCGAGCAACGGTGCGACCCGGCCCAGGATGTCTTCGATGAGGAACGTCCCCTGCGGCCCGCCGAACCCGCGGAACGCCGTGTTCGACGGCTTGTTGGTCTTCGCCACCCGTCCGTGGGCGCGGAAGTGCGGGATCCAGTACGCGTTGTCGACGTGACAGAGCGCGCGGCCGAGCACCGGCTCCGAGAGGTCGAGGCTCCAGCCGCCGTCGGCGGTGAGCGTGGCGTCGAGCGCCTGCAGTCGTCCCTCGGCGTCGAAGCCCACTCGCCATGCCATGTGGAACGGATGCCGCTTCCCGGTCATCGTGATGTCCTGCGTGCGGTTCAGCCGCAGTCGGACGGGCCTTCCGGTCAGCCGGGCGCCGAGCGCGGCGATCGCCGCGAAGCCGTGCGGCTGCATCTCCTTGCCGCCGAACGCACCGCCCATGCGGAGGCACTCGACCGTGACCTCGCTCGACGGGATCCCGAGCACGTGCGCGACGATCTCCTGCGTCTCGGACGGATGCTGCGTCGAGCTCTCCACGAAGTACCGGCCGTCGGGCTCCCGCACGGCGAACGCCGCGTGCGTCTCGAGCGAGAAGTGCTCCTGCCCGCCGACCTCGCTGACCCCTTCGAAGACGAACGCCGAAGAGGCGAGAGTCGACGCCGCATCCCCTCGCGCGACCGTGCGCGGAACTCCCTGGAACGACCCGGCCTCGATCGCCTCCTGCACCGTGATGAGCGACGGCAGCGGCTCGTACTCCACCGCGACGGCGGCGGCGCCTCGGCGCGCAGCATCCGCCGTCTCTCCCAGCACCCACGCCAGCGCATGGCCGAAGAACATCGCCTCGGCGGGGAACAGCGGCTCGTCGTGCTTCACCCCGGCGTCGTTGAGGCCCGGCACGTCGTCGGCGGTCAGCACCCGCACCACGCCCGGCACCTCGTACGCCGGGCGCACGTCGAGCGTCACCCGTGCGTGCGCGGAGGTCGACGGCACCGGCCACGCCGCGAGCACCCCGTGGGTGCGGGCGGCGACGTCGTCGGTGTAGACGGCGGCGCCTGTCACGTGCAGCGCGGCGCTCTCGTGCACCGCGATGCGGCCCACGACGGGGTTCTCGGGGCGATCGGCGAGCGAGCTCATGCCGTCGTCTCCGCGTCGTCGGCGCCCATCGCGGCGAACAGCGCCGGCAGCGCCGTGCCCAGCATGCGTGCCCGATACCCCGCGCTGGCGCGATGGTCGTCGAGCGGCGTACCCTCACCCTCGAGGACGACGGATGCCGCCCCCACCGCCTCTTCGTCCCATCGGCGTCCGACGAGCGCCTGCTCGGTGGCGTAGGCGCGCAGCGGTGTGGCCGCGACGCCTCCGAGCCCGATCCGCGCGGCCGTGACCACCCCGTCGTCGAGCTCGACCGCGATCGCGACCGCGACCGACGAGATGTCGTCGAACCGCCGCTTGGTCACCTTGTGGAACCCGGTCACCGAAGCCGGCGGCAGCGGCACGCGCACCGCTCGGATGAGCTCGTCGCGCCGCCGGACCGCCGTGCGGTAGCCGGTGAAGTACTCGGCGAGGTCGACCTCGCGCTCGTGGATGCCGCCGGCAGACGCGTGCTCGCCGCTGGGCTCCTGCTCGCCGCCGCCGGCCGACGCCAGCACGACGCTCGCGCCGAGCGCGAGCAGCGCGGGTGCGGCGTCGCCGATCGGCGACGCGGTGCCCAGGTTGCCGCCGAGGGTGGCGCGGTTGCGGATCAGCCGCGAGGCGAACTGCGGCAGCAGCTGCGCGAGCAGCGGCACGCGGTCGCCCACCCGGCGCTCGATCTCGGTCAGCGGCACCGCGGCCCCGATCTCGAGTACACCGGTGCCCCACGTGATGTCTCCCAGCTCGGGCAGCCGGTCGATCGCGACGACGAGCGGCGCCCGTGCGCCGCGCAGATTCACGTCGACGCCCCAGTCGGTGCTGCCGGCGACGACGACGGCCTCGGGCTCGTCGCGCAGCAGCTCGAGCGCCGCGCGCAGGCTCGCCGGCCGCACGAACCTCGAATCGCCGTCGCGGGCGTCGGTCGCCACCGCCGCCGGCGGAGCCCCGCTCAGCCTCTGCTGGAGCGGATCGTCGGGCTGCGGCATCCCGAGTCCGAAGGCCGCGTCGCGGATGGGCCGGTAGCCGGTGCAGCGGCAGAGGTTGCCGCCGATCGCATGCAGGTCGAACCCGTTCGGGCCGTGGTCGGGCGAGGGGTGTTGCGGGGCGCGGTCGGGCCGGTAGAACTCGCCCGCCATGGCGCAGGCGAAGCCCGGGGTGCAGTAGCCGCACTGCGAGCCGCCGGCCGCCGCGAGCTGCTCCTGCACGGGGTGAAGTGCGTCGGGTGATCCGAGGCCCTCGGAGGTGACGACCTCCTGACCGTCCAGCGCGTGCACCGGGATGAGGCAGGCGTTGACCGGCGTCCATGCGGTGGTACCGTCAGGCCCCGGAGTGGCCAGCAGTACCGCGCATGCGCCGCACTCGCCCTCGGCGCACCCCTCTTTCGCGCCGGTCAGGCCGAGGGCGCGCAGCCAGTCCAGCGCCGTGGCGTGGGTGACCGTGCCATCGAGCGGTACGACCCGCCCGTTGACTGTCACAGCGGTGTCACGGTTCGTGTGGATGCCCGGAGTCTACGCCGCGCGCCCGACACTGCAAGGACGCCGCGGCCCCTCTGGACACGCCCTCACGGCAAGAGGATCGTGTGCGTGGGGACACACACTGGGAGGCTGTCATGTTCACACCCGACCGGCCGTTTTCTAGCTTCGCCGTACCCGATGTCGGCGAAGCCGCGGCCTTCTACCGAGACACCCTGGGGCTCGACGTCACCGTCTACGAGGAGATGGGCGGCGGCTTCACGATCGCCCTTCCGGGCGGCGGCAACATCTTCGTGTATCCGAAGGAGGACCATCAGCCCGCCGTCTTCACGATCCTCAACTTCAGCGTGGAAGACGTCGACGCCGCCGTCGACGACCTCAACGCCCGGGGCGTGGTGACGAAGATCTACACCGACCCCGATTACGGCACCGACGAGAAGGGCATCTCGCGCGGCTTCCAGGGCGGTCCCGACATGGCGTGGTTCAAGGACCCCGCCGGCAACGTCATCGCGGTCGGCCGCATGGAGCCGGAGATGATGGGCGGCTGATCCGTCCGGGCGCGGCGTCCCGCGACGCTGACATTTCGCGCGGTGTCGCGATCGTGTGCTCTCGCCGAGATCACACGTTGTCCGCGCGCGTGGCGTGTGCTCTCGGCGAGAACCCGTGCGGCCATGTAGCGACGGATGCCGCGGGGAGCGACGGATGGGGGGCGGATGCCGGGGGGCGAGGCATCCGTCATCTCTCAGGGGAGTGCGGGCCACCCCTCCGGCCCGAGCGAGCCGGCGGGGTATTCCTCGAGCGGGACCTCGCCATTGCGCCACGCGGCGAGGACGGGGTCGACGATGCGCCAGGACTCCTCGGCCGCGTCGCCGCGCACGGCGAGGGTGGCATCGGCGTCGAGGATGCCCGACAGCACCTCGCCGTAGGCCTTGAGCGCGCCCTCGCCGAGGTCGGCGCCGATCGTGGCGCGCTCGAGCTCGAACGGGTCGTCGCCGCCGTTGACGTTGAGCTCGAGGTCCATGTGATCGGGGCCGAGCGAGAAGCGGAGCGCCGATCCGGGTGCCGGGCCGGTGAGGCCGTCGGGCACGTGGTTGACGCGACGGAAGGTCACGACGATCTCGCCCTTCTTCTCGGGGAGCGCCTTGCCCGACCGCAGCCGGAAGGGCACGCCCGCCCACCGGTCGTTGCGGATCTCGCAGACCAGCTCGGCGAGGGTCTCCGTCCCGCGCGAGGGGTCGACGCCGGGCTCCTCGGAGTAGGCGGGCAGCTGTCGGTCGCCGATGGTCCCGGCCGTGTACCGGGCACGGCGGGATGACCTCGCGGGATCGTCGTGCCAGACGTGGGTGGCGCGCAGCACCGCCGACGTGGCGTCGCGGAAGTCGCGCTCGTGCAGCGTGGCCGGCGGCTCCATGGCCAGGATCGCCATCACCTGCAGCAGGTGGCTCTGGATCATGTCGGTCAGGGCCCCGGCGCGATCGTAGTAGCCGGCGCGGCCTTCGAGGCCGAGGGTCTCGTCGTAGCGGATGACGACGGACTCGATGTCCTGCGCGCGCCACACCGGCGCGAACACGCGGTTGGCGAATCGCACACCGAGCAGGTTCAGCGTCGTCGAGCGGCCGAGGAAGTGGTCGATGCGGAAGACCTGAGACTCGGGAACGAGCCGCGCGAGGGTGGCGTTTAGCTCGCGGGCGGAGGCCTGGTCGACGCCGAACGGCTTCTCGAGCGCGAGCACCGTGCCGTCGGGGATCTCGACGTCGGCGAGCGCCTCGCACGCGGCCTTCGCGACCGCGGGCGGTACGGCGAAGTACAGGGCGAGTCGGCCGTCGTGGTCCTCGAGCAGGCGACTCAGGTCGCCGGGATCGGTGATGTCGGCGCGCTCGTAGGTCGTATCGGCGACCAGGTCGACGGCGTCGGCGAACCCTGCGGACTCGAACGCGTGGCGCACCGTCTCGCGCCAGCGTGCGTCATCCCAGTCCTCCCTGCCGGCGCCGCGCAGCCGCACGCGGCGGTGCGGCTCGAGGGTGAGCAGCTGGCCGAGCGCGGGCAGCAGCAGGCGCGAGGTGAGGTCGCCCGAGGCGCCCAGGATCAGAAGCGTGGTGTCCGCCGACATGACGTTCACGGTAGTGAGCGGATGCCGTCGTGGAGAGGGGGTGGCGGTCGGGGCCCCTCCTGTGCTCACATCCTCATGACCGGGAAAGCCGCCGACGATGGGGGATGCGCGCGTGGCCGAGCTGATGATCGACTACATCACGTCGCTGGACGGATTCGGGTCCGCCGAGGGGTGGCCCGGCTTGTGGGGCATGGGCGGGCCGGAGTACTTCGAGTTCCTGGCCGAGGACGCGAAGCGCGAGTACACCGTGCTGATGGGCGCCCGCACCTACCGGCTGTTCGCGGAGTTCGCCGAAACCGGCGCGGAGGACATGGCCGAGATGACGTCGCGGCCCAAGGTCGTCTTCTCGCGCACTCTGCGCGAACCGCTGGAGTGGGCCAACTCGACGCTGATCGAGGGTGACGCCGTTGAGGGGGTGCGATCTCTGAAGGAGGGCGATGTCGACCTGCGAACCGTCGGCAGCCCGAGCCTGTGCCGATCGCTGCTGGCCGCTGGCCTCGTCGACCGCTACCGGGTGGTGATCTTCCCCGTGGTCAACGGTGCGACCGGCGATGACCGAATCTACGACGGCTGGCCCGACGTCATGCTGCAGCCCACGATGACGCGCACGCTCGACGGGCGGCTGCAGCTTTTCGAGGCCGTCCCCACCCTCCTCGAGTCGCCCCCGCGATAGGCGCTGCATCGCCCGGCGGGAGCCGGCCTTCCTGGACTCGGTTCAGCAATCGAGAACGCAACTCCCGTGACTCCGGATGACGCTCGGTTTCGCGGTTTGACGGCCGGATAGGCATCCCGCGGTCGACGCTTCTACTCTCGCCGGTGGGCCCCTGCAGGGGCCCCGCCCGGTGGCGGGAACGCTGCCGGGAGCGTGTGCGGACGACCGTCCTCGCACCCGTCCGTCCACCCGAGAAATGCCGACCGAAGGCGACACCGTGAACAAACTCCGCACCGCGACAGCACTGACCACCCTGGGACTCGCAGCGGCCATGCTGGCCGGCTGCGCCACGGCCGCCGGCGCCCCGGCTGAGACCACCGCGGCGGCTGACGCCGGCCCGTCGGTGGGCGAACTGCGGCTGGGCTACTTCTCCAACGTCACCCACGCTCCCGCCCTCGTCGGGCTCGAGGAGGGCCTGTTCGCCGACGCGCTGGGCGACGACGTCAAGATCACCACGCAGGTGTTCAACGCCGGCCCCGCGGCGATCGAGGCGCTCTCGGCGGGCGCGATCGACGCCACCTACATCGGCCCGAACCCGTCGATCAACACGTTCATCCAGTCCGGCGGCGAGTCCGCGCGCATCATCGCCGGTGCGGCGACCGGTGGCGCGGCGCTCGTGGTGCGGGACGGCATCGACGACCCGGCCGACCTGAAGGGCACCACGATCGCGACGCCGCAGCTGGGCAACACCCAGGATGTCGCCGCCCGGGTGTGGCTGGCCGACCAGGGCTTCAAGACCGACACGTCCGGCGGCGGTGATGTGCAGATCACCCCGACCGAGAACGCGCAGACGCTGACGCTGTTCCAGGACGGGCAGCTCGACGGCGCGTGGCTGCCCGAGCCCTGGGTGTCGCGGCTGATCGTCGACGCCGGCGCGCACGTGCTGCAGGACGAAGCCGACCTCTGGGACGACGGCGAGTTCCCCACCACCGTGCTGCTGGTGCGCGCGGAGTTCCTCGACGAGCACCCCGACGTAGTGGCCGACCTGCTGAAGGGCCACGAGGCGGCCGTCACCTGGATCGCCGACAACCCTGAGGAAGCGCCCGCCGTGATCAACGGCGCCATCGAGAAGGAGACCGGCAAGCCTCTGGCCGACGCCGTCATCGAGCGCGCCCTGGAGCACGTCTCGTTCTCGGTGGACCCCCACGCCGACACTTTCGAGACCCTCGTCGAGAACGGCATCCAGGCCGGCACCCAGAAGGAAGGCTCCATCGACGGGCTGTTCGACCTGCGCCTGCTCAATGAGCAGCTGAAGGCCGAAGACGAGAAGCCCGTCTCGGCGGCAGGACTCGGCGAGGACTGACACGACCGCGTCGACCGACGCGCCACGTAGCAGAGAGGGGCGGCATCCGTGCCGTCCCTCTCTTCCGCGTCGTGGGCGCGGCTGGCCTTGCCGGAGCATCCGCAGGAGGCGGCCGTTCGTCAGAGGCCGGGCAGGCCGTCGATGCTGAAGGAGTTCTTCTGGCGGCGGTAGTCCTCCATCCCCGCCGGCCCCTTCTTCTCCGCCTGCAGCCGGATCAGATCGCGCTCTTCGCGCACGTCCATGACCGGCACTCCCCACCCGCAGGAGTCACTGATCCTGGTGACGTCGACGGTGATGACGGCGCGCGTGCTCGGGTTGTCCGGGTGTCGATCGACGACCTCCGCGAAACCGGCGTCGCCAGGGCGAAGGGCGGTGCCCGTTCCGTGGAGGCGGACGATCCGAGGGCGCTTGTCGAACGACAGGAACATGAGGCAGACGCGCCCGTTCTCGCGAAGGTGCGCGATCGTCTCGACACCACTCCCTGTGTAGTCGACCCAGGCGACGCGGCGAGGCCCTAGCACGGACAGCGTGTCATGGCCCCGCGGGGAGACGTTGACGTGTCCGCTCTCGGCGAGGGGTGCGGTGGCCACAAACCACAACGGTTGCGCCTCGATCCAAGACGCGAGCTTTGCGTCGATCTCATCGAACAGCGTGCCCATGATCCGACAGTAGCGCCGTCGGTGCGGCGCGCTTCGAGAAGCGTGATCGAGCGGGAGCGGGAGGAGGTTTCGTGTCTCGTGAAGATCGTTACCGTGACGGGGGTTCGGCATGGATGCGCTGGCATCAGAGGTCACTGCGGCGCGTTGACCATCTTTCGACCGGCAGTCTTCAGCTTGGGGCGCTGTACCAGCCTGTGTAGAGGATCGTTGGGGCGATTGCGGCGAAGATGACGATGTCGGTGATCATGTGCGCGGTCGTTGACGCGAGCATTCCCTTCCTCTCGGACAGCCAGTACAGGACGCAGGAGAATCCGCCCGCAAGCATGGCTCCCCAGGGTCCGGCGGGCAGTCCATACCAGTGCGCGGCGCCGAAGGATACGAACTGCACCATCCCGATAAGCAACGGCGCGCCGCCGCGTGTCTCGTCGACAAGCAGGCCGCGCCAGAGTGCTTCCTCGCCGAACGCGTTCGCTGCGGCCAGAACAACGATCGCCACCCACAGCAGCACCGGGGCGGGTGCAACGAGATCGAATTGGATTGGGTCTGCCGACAGCTGGAGAAGCGACACGGCCGCCGCCACGGCGCTTGCCGCCAGCCCGATAGCCAGGACGAGGAGGAAGGCGCGGGTGGTCAACCGTCTAGGTAGCCAACGGACGAGTGATCGCTTCGGGGCGCTGAGTGACCAGATCAGTCCGGAGAGTGCGGGCGCGAGGATCCACGGCACCCCCAACGCCAAGATCACACCCAGAAAGGCGAGTGTCCACCGTGACACGGTCTCGCGTGCCGCGACGACGCCGATGGCGGTGGCGACCAGCGCGACCAGCCACGCGCGGTGACCGTCGACGACCATGACCGCGATCGCGACCCCGACAACTGGCCCCCGAACCGCAGCGAGGAAGACGCGGCTACGAGACCGCGTTCGGGAGGACGAGGTCGCCGACCCTGATCGCATCGCCGCCCCTTCCCTGCCAGACCAACTCACCGTCCACCACAGCCGGCGCGAGCACCGCCGTGAACCCACCTGTCCCGTCGACCAGCTCGGGCCATCCCGTGCCGAGCTCATCGGTCACCCAGTCCTGCACGAAGCCGACCACATCAATCAGGTCCGACTGGCCGGCCGCGTCGACGAGGTGGTCGCTGCCCTCCACTCGCAGGACCCATCCGGTCCCGGTGAATCCAGACGGGGCGCCCCCTGTGCCTGTGACCCATCGCTGCGTGATCAAGTCGTAGAGACCTCGTGAGGGGATAACCCTGTCCGGGCGACGTCGTCGAGCACCCGACGCAACGCGTCAGCGATGGAGGCGGCCCGGTCTGCGCGGGTCACATGATTCGACATTGCATGTTGTAGACCAGGACGGTCTCCCCACCTTTCGTGACGTGCCCGGAGATCGAGAGAATCTTGCCACGCACCATGAGCACCTCATCGTGAACTGGGGAATCCCCGGTGTCGGGGCGTTCACGAAGGACGGCGATGAGCTGCTCGATCTCTGGGCCACCAGCGAGGAGGCCGAACATCTGCGCGAGAGCAGGCCGAGATTGAAGGCCTGCCGCGGGAGTAAGTTCCCCCGGCCCTAACTCTCATGTCGCCGGTCCGTGCGACGATCCTTAGAACATAGGTTCGACGGAGGGGGGCGGCATGCGGGGCGAGGCGACCGTGCTGCACGCCGACCTTGATGCCTTCTATGCGTCGGTCGAACAGCGTGACGCTCCCGAGCTGCGCGGTCGTCCCGTGATCGTGGGCGGCGGAGTCGTGCTGGCGGCGAGCTACGAGGCGAAGGCCCGGGGCGTCCGCACCGCGATGGGTGGGCGGCAGGCGCGCGACCTGTGCCCGGATGCGGTGGTCGTCCCGCCCCGCATGGAGGCGTACTCCGCCGCCAGCAAGGCGGTGTTCGCCATCTTCCGCGACACGACGCCCCTCGTCGAGGGCCTCTCGATCGACGAGGCGTTCCTCGAGGTCGGGGGACTGCGGCGCATCGCGGGTTCGCCCGAGCAGATCGCGGCGACCCTGCGCAAGCGGGTGCGCGCCGAGGTCGGACTCCCGATCTCGGTCGGCATCGCGCGCACCAAGTTCCTCGCCAAGGTCGCCAGTGCGGTCAGCAAGCCCGACGGCCTGCTGGTGGTCGAGCCCGAGCGAGAGCAGGAGTTCCTCCTCCCGCTTCCCGTGGAGCGGCTGTGGGGCGTCGGTGCGGTCACTGCCGAGAAGCTGCACGGACTCGGCATCCACACCGTCGGGGAGCTTGCCGAGCTCGAAGAGGCGACCGCCGAGCGGCTCCTGGGCAGGGCGGCCGGCGCGCACCTTCACGCCCTGGCCCGGCTGCGGGATCCCCGCCCGGTCGACTCGACACGGCGCCGTGGGTCGATCGGCTCGCAACGCGCCCTCGGCAGTCGTCCTCGCTCGCCCGAAGAGCTGGACCTCATCCTGACCCAGGTCGTCGACCGGCTCACCCGACGGCTGCGGGAGAAGGACCGGGTCTGCCGCACGGTCGTGCTGCGCCTGCGCTACGGCGATTTCGCGAAGGCCACCCGGTCGCGCACGCTCCGGGCGGCGACCGACCGCACCGCGGTGCTGCTCATGGTGGCGCGGGGGCTGCTGGCAGCCGCGCAGCCCGAGCTCGCAGCTCGCGGCATCACCCTCATCGGCATCTCGTTCACCCAGCTCGCGAGGGCGGACAGCATGCCGCCGGAGCTGCCGATCGACTGGGACGACGGCGTGCGCCTCGACTCCGTGCTCGATGCGGTGCGTGATCGCTTCGGCGCGGCATCCGTCTCCCGCGCCGCGCAACTGGGGCGCGACCCCGGCTGGTCGACCCCGCTGCTGCCGGAGCACGAGTGACGGGCCGCGAGAGAGTCGCCCAGAACGGCGGGATCACGGATGCCGCGGCCGCCGCATCAGTGGGGAGCCAGAAGAGCATCGCGCTCGGGGGACCAGCGCCGCTACTGTGAGGGCCGGTGCACCTGCGCACCCACCCGAAGGAGAATGCATGGCTCAGCGCCCCCTCGGCGTCACCCTCGTCGCCATCATCGCCTGGCTCTCCGGCTTCCTTCAGAGCCTCGCCTCGATCATCATCATCTTCACGACCGGGTTCTTCAGCGGGCCCGCCATCCTCGGCTGGGTCAGCCTCGTCATCGGCCTCGTCACCCTCTTCGTGGGGATCGGGCTGTGGCGGGGCAACCCGACCGCGCGCACCATCGCCGCCATCGTCTTCGTCGCGAACATCGTGCTCGAGGTGCTCGGCATGTTCAACGGCGAGAGCCTTTGGTCGGCGCTGGCAGGATCGATCCTGTCGATCATCGGCCTGATCCTGCTCTACACGCGGCGGGCCCGGGAGTACTTCGGCCGGTAGCCTGCGATCGCCACCTGAGCTGCGTCCCGTCGGCGATGCCTGTCCGCGCGCACGGGGCGATTCTCGAGCCGGGCATCAGGCCACACCTGCCACCTGAGCGCGACCTCGCCGGGCGGAGGTGGCGGTTGTGGCCGCATGGGGCGCGGTGAGTGACCACTGCTGCCACTTGGGTGGGACGGCGCCTGGCGGAGGTGGCGGTTGTGGCCGCATGGGGCGCGGTGAGTGACCACTGCTGCCACTTGAGTGGGACGGCGCCTGGCGGAGGTGGCGGTTGTGGCCGCGTGGGGCGCGGTGAGTGACCACTGCTGCCACTTGGGTGGGACGGCGCCTGGCGGAGGTGGCGGTTGTGGCCGCGTGGGGCGCGGTGAGTGACCACTGCTGCCACTTGGGTGGGACGGCGCCTGGCGGCGGTGGCGGTTGTGGCCGCGTGGGGCGCGGTGAGTGACCACTGCTGCCACTTGGGTGGGACGACGCCGGGCGGAGGTGGCGGTTGTGGCCGCATGGGGCGCGGTGAGCGACCACGCCTGCCACCTGAGCGACCCCTGACCCGAGCCCTCCGGGTCACGGCCAGGGGTCGGTCGGCCGCACCGTGTCGAACGCGAGGCCGCTCGAGCTCTCGCCCGTGCCCGCCGTCTTCTCGCGACGCGTCCAGCTGTGCCACGTGCCGTCGAACCAGCGCGCGAGCACCGGGCGCCGGAGCACGGCCGCACCCTCGCGCGGCACCTCCTCCTCGTGGATCCACAGGCCCGGCGCGATGAGCCGGCCCACGGGCGCCGCCCGAGGCGTCTCGGTGTTCATCGCCGCGACGCGGAAGCGGATGCGCCCGGGTGCCTCCATGATCGGCACCAGCGGGAACCAGTAGTCGGGCACGGTCGTCTGCACCCGGTAGGCCGGCATCCCGCCGCCGGGCGCCGGCTCGGCACCCGGTGCCTCCGGCGCCGGCGGTGCGCCGTCGTCCGCCCGTGCGCGCAGCCACGCCCCCCGCACATCGACGGTCTCGCCCCGGTCGTCGGTGACCGTGTGCTGCACGGCCCACGCGAGGTTGGCGAGCTCGTCGCGGGTGAGGCCGACATGCTCGAGCGGCTGACCGGCCAGCCCCTGCGTCGTCGGAAGCATCAGCAGCGCGGCCGCCGCCGGATGCTCGCCGTCGCTGTGGAGTGCGAACATCGACCATTCGGGATCGTCGCGCGCCGCGCGCGAGAGCAGGTGCGTCCGGCCGAAGACGTCGCGCACCAGCATCCGGTCGATCATCGTCAAAGAGCCCGCCGGCACCTCGAGCGGCGTGAGGAACCAGTCGTTGCCGTACACCGTTGCGAACGAGATGAGCAGCATGCGTCCGGTGTCGAGGGTCGACACGTCGGTCGCACCGAGGTCGATGCGGGCGTCCTCCATCTCCCAGAACCGGTCGGCCGGAATGCCCCCGTAGCGCACGACCGAGGGGATCGACTCGTCGGAGAAGACGTACGGTGCGCCGGGCGCGAAGGCGTCGTCGGCGGAGGAGTCGAGGTCGAAGCTGTGCCAGTCGAGCCCATCGCCCAGGTACTCGGGGGCGCGCAGCACCGCGTCGCCGGCCGAGAGCTCGACGGCATGCTCGAACCGGTGCGGGTCGAAGCAGTCGGGGGAGTGGTCGGCGATCCGCTGCTGCCACCAGGTCAGCCACTTCGAGCTGACCGGCTCCAGGTCCGCGCCCATCGCGCCCGAGGCGATGGCCCGGGCGACCAGCGCACCGTCGAGGAGGCCTCGTCCCGCCGGGTCGACCGCCTGGTCGTCCACGACGCCGACCAGCCCGACGAGCGTCGCGTCGGCAACGTCGACGCGCAGGGCCAGGGTGGGAAGCAGCGCCGCGGCGGCATCCGCCATCCCGTGCGCGTCGAGCAGCGCTCGCAGATACGCCCCGCCCTCGGCGCGGGTGCGCAGATCGATCGGCGACGCCTCCGGTTCGTCCTCGACGATCGGGTCGAGGGGTGCGGCGACCGGGTCGAACGGCGTCCACGTGTGCGAACCGGCGGGCCGGAACGCGGTGACCGGATCGCTGTGCCCCGCGATCGTCACGAGCGCCGGCGACGCGGCATCCTGTGCGGTGAACTCGCCGAGCTGCCATTGCCGGGTGAACAGCCACAGCGGATCGTGCACCCGTGCCGCGAGGCCCTCGTCGACGCGCCCGCTCGAGCGGTGGTTGGGCTCGAGGCGGAGCGGTCCCTCGGGATCCGGGTCATGCGCCGTGTTGGCGAAGTCGGCCAGCACGACCCCCGCGGCCGAGTCGAACGGGATGCGGATCGCGGGCAGCAGATCGTTCGTGTCGGGGAGGGCGAGGTCGGCGGTGTCGACTCCGCGGAGCCGGCCGAGCTCCGCGGTCTCGCGAAGCACCTGCACGAGCGTGTCGGGCGTCCAGCCGCGCTGCGGATCGGGCGGCACCGCGATGAGGAGGGCGTGGGGCGCCTTCGCGTCGGGGCGGTCGTAGTGGAACGCCACCCCGGTGAGTTCCGACTCGGCGGGCGAGGTCAGCGGCGGCGACCCCTCCGGCACCTCGCGGATGAAGTCGGCGCCCGGCAGCAGCTCGACCCACTCGTCGACCACGAAGCCGGTGAGCCTCGAGGTCGGCTCGAGCGGCGCGTGCCAGACGAGGTGCGTGTCGGCGGCGGGCCGATTCGCGGCTGCGGGGGGATCGTCGCCCGAGCGGAAGGGCCCGCCGACCCACACGTCGCCGTCGCGGACCGGATGCTGCGCCGCGGCCAGCTGCTCCGTGCGGGCGGTGCGCAGGCCGGCGATGAGCAGCGTGTCGGACAGCATCCGCGCCGTGCCCCGCACCGAGCCCTGTCGCGCAAGCCAGGCGGTCGCATCCGTCGACGCGACGCCCCGGTGGGAGGCGTGCGGGCCGTCGTCGACGGTCAGCGCCGGCCCGATGGGGAGCGGCGTGCCCACCACCTCGCCCAGGGCGGCGGTGACGACCCCGAGCCATTCGTCGGGCGGGCGGGGGTCGTCCGCGGTCCCGCCGATGGGGGCGCGAACGGCCTTGGCGAGCGACGGCCCGCGCGGATGCGCGCGCACCGCGGCGGTGTCCCCGTAGGCGAGCAGGCGCTCCCGGAGCGGCAGCAGGTCGGGCGTCACCACCGCTCCCGGCAGGTGGCCGGGCCGCAGCGGCTGCGCGTCGGCGAGCAGCGCGCGGATGCGGGTGGCGAGCCCGTGCAGCGCCGCCCAGTCGGGGCCGCCGAGGGCGAGATCCGCGGTCGCGGCGGCTCCGGTCGCCGCCGCGCAGGCGGCCTTGAGCACCGCGGGGCTGGCCGAGGCGACGTCGATCACGGTCGACAGGGCGCCGATACCCAGCCCGTCGAGGGTGACGGTCTCCACCGGCGCGCCGCCGGCCGAGACCTCCACGCGCCAGCCCGAGGCGGGGCCGAGCAGATGGGCGGCCCATGCCTCCACGGACGGCAGAAGCCGGCCGAGGTCGTCGTCCGGCCAGCCGGTGGGCGCGGCGGGCGCGTCGGGGAGCAGCACGGCGAGCCGGTTCGTCAGCGGCCGCGCCCGGTGCGGCGTGATCAGCACCGGGAACGAGTCGGGCACCTCGCCGCTGCGGCCGAGCGTGTCGGCGGTGAGGCCGGCCCGCGCCGTGTTGCCGATCACCAGCTGGTGCACGCTCTCGGCCAGGAGCAGGTCGCCGACGGCGTCGAGCGCGGCCGCGATGTCTGCGACGATCGGCCGCACCCTCGCCTCGTCCTGGGCGACGGACGCGGCATCGGGGTCGCGCACCAGCTTCATGCCGTCGACCACGTTGCGCGCCGAGATCATCTCCTGGCTCTGCCCGATCACCGGCTCGCCGTCGTCGGAGGTCTCCGGCACGACGGGTGCCGGGAACGCCTTGCGGAACCCGGGGATCTCGTCGTCCAGATCGGCGTCGTGGAGCGCGCGCTCGAACCGGTAGCCCAGGAGCGCCCCGAGGTTCTGGCCCTGCCGCACCCCGGCGATGAGCCAGCGCGCGATGCGGCTGCGTCTCGACGTGAGGGCGACCGCATAGGTCGACTGCTCCTCGGGGTGGCTGAGCGCACCCGAGCGCAGCACCGCGGCGGTCGTCGCCTGCTGCAGCGACGGTGCGTGGATGTAGCCGTCGTTGAGCGACGCGATCGCCTTGCGCTCGTCGACGCGGATGCTGCTGAGCAGCCGTCCTTTCATCGGCGACAGGTTCTCGACCCAGCCGTAGGCGCCCAGGCGCACGCCCGTCGCCCCGCCGGCGCGCGCCTCGGCGAGCCGGCGCGATGCGAGCGACGTGATCCAGGCGTCGAGCCGGTGCGAGTAGACGTCGATCACCTCCAGCAGCAGGTGGGCGACCCGCGCGGGCGTCAGCGCCGCCACCGAACGGAGTGCCGCCTCGATGCGCGCGAGCGGCTCGGCCGATCGTCTGGCCGCGGTCAGTTCCGCCTGGAGTTCCTCGTCGGTTTCGGGATCACGCCCCTGCTCCCGGTCGCTGAGGGTCGTCGAGACGATCTGCGTCACGAGATCCGGGGCGGCGAAGGCGAGTGCGAGCGGGTCGTCCTCGTCGGACGGGAACGCCCAGTTGCGCGTCGACAGCAGCGCTTCGAGCAGATAGCTCCCGGGCGGCATGTGGAAGAGCGTGCCGGTGAGCTCGCGCTCGAAGAGGTCGCCTTCGCCGAACATCGTCGTGAGCTCATCGACGTACTCCTCGGCGGCGAGGTCGCCGGCGAGGAAGCGGCGGACCAGCGCGATGTAGTCGGCGGTCTTCCCGGCCGCCGCCGCGATGTCGGGGCGCCCGTCGATCATGCGCACCACGACGTCGGGCAGTTCCTGCGGTGTGGGCGTGTCCCAGCCCAGGTCGGCCCACGCGTCCGAGTCCGTGCTCCAGCGCAGCGCGCCGTCCGGCGCGAGGCCGGGCACGCGGATCTGCGTGGGCTGCTGCCGGTCGGCCCGGCGCACCGCCGTTTCGGGGCCGTACATCCGCACCATCGCGAGGCCGGTGGGGGCCGGGTTGCGGCCGAGGACGTCGAGCATGATGTCGTCGAGCGGCCTCCCGGTCGCCGTCTGGCCCAGGTGCGGAACGAGTGCGACCGACGTGCGCCACGTCTCGCGGAGGCGGAGCAGCCACGGCAGGAGCATCGTGTCGGCCGCGCCGACCTGCTGTGCGCGCCAGCCGCTGAGCGATGACGCGGGGAGGATTCCGTAGGGTTGATTGCCGATGCGGATGCTCGGGAGCGGGCCACGGCTCCGCACGTGCTCGATCGCGTGATCCCGGATGCTGCGCCACGGCCGCGCCGGATCATGCCGGCTGGGCCGGCCGCCGCCCGCGACGTCGACATGCGTTCGCGCAGCGTCGGTGAACCCGCCCGCGAGCGCGGCCCACGTGAGGAGCGTGAGCCCTTCGACCGCCGCCGGCTCGGCATCGTCCATCCCCGGAAGACCACGCAGGAAGGCCGCATCGGCGAGACCCAGCGCACGCTCCAGGGCGTCGGCGCCGGGCCGTTCGCCGGCCGCCGGGTCGTCGCCCGGCTGCGGCAGCAGCGGCCGCGACGACCACCCCGACTTGACGGTGGGCGTGTTGTTGGTCGCCGTGCCGGGGCGCAGTGCGGCTACGCCCGTGCCGAACGCGTGGGCGCGGAGCAGGTCGCGCAAGCGGGCGGCGCCCTCCGTGGCGGGATCGTCCCGCACGCCGACGACGATGAGCTCGTCGAGATGGTCCACGCCGTCGTTGAGCTCGAGCTCGACCGCCATTCCGGCCTTGCGGGCCTCGAAGAAGTCGATGGTCCAGCTGAGGTCGACGTCGAGCAGGTCGATGGGCAGCGGATCGGGGATCCTGCGGCCCGTCATGTCCGCGACCACCGCCCCGTCGGCGAAGCCGATGAAACGGAACCGGTCGGGCATCGTCACCGTGCGCGGGGGCGGCGGGGCGTCGTCGGCCCTGATCACGGCCGGCGGCGCGTCGGGGTGCATGGCCCGGGCGACCCACGACGCGCGTCGCAGGCGCACGCGTTCGAGCAGCACCTGCCAGGCTTCGGGTGTGGGATCCTGCCAGTAGGCGGCGCCCGCCTCCGCCTCCTCGGCCGTGAGGCGGGTGTCCAGATGCCCGAGGTGCAGGTCGTCGGGGTAGACGCGCACCCGCAGGGTCGGCTGCGCGTCGCCGTCGCCCTCTTCCGCCGGCGGCGCGTCGGGGTCGTCCGAGGGAGGTGCTTGGCCGCTCTCCGTCCACCACACCGTCTCGACCCGCAGCGGCAGGAGAGCGATCGGGTCGGCGTTGTCGCTCGCGAAGAGGGGGGCCTCGGCATCCAGCAGCCCCTCGATCGACGCCTCGACGTTCTCCAGCGCGGCGCGCAGCGCGTCTGCGGCGCTCTGCTGCTCTTCCCGTCCGGCGGCCGGCGCGCCGATCAGGGCCGCGGCGGCGAGGACGTCCGCCTCGGCTTGCGCGCGCGTCCACTCGCCGCGGAGCGCATCGGCCTGCCGGTACGTGTCGAAGCGGGGGTTCTCGACCGTCACGGGGCGAGCCAGTCTCTCGCGCGGAACGCCAGCTGGAAGGGCTGCTGGAACGCGATGCGCGCCATGTCGGCGGCTTCGGCGCCCCACACCGCGGGGTCGGGGACGGGCGGATCACCCGGCTGCGGCACCGGTGTCGGCGGCGGCGGGCTCACGCGCACGAATCTGCCGCCGTCGAGCGTCAGCCGCGGCCAGGTGAGGTCGGCCCACGACGACATGCGGCCCTGATCGGCGGCGACGGTGCCGTCGGCGTTGCGCACCTGCAGGTCGAAGCCGAACTGCGTCGCACGCATCGGCTCGCGCAGCACGAAGAACCAGTCCTCGGCGACGGCCCGTTCTTCGCTGATGCCGCTGAACAGGAAGAGCGTCGTCGAGTCGTCGAGCGGCATCGGCAGACCGTGCACGCCCCCTGCCACATCGTCGGGAACCCGGCCGTTCCGACCGCGGATCGCCACCAGCGCCGCGGCTGGGAACCGCCGCAGCACCTCTCCGCGCAGGAGCAGCACGATGCTCCCCTCGACACCGCTCGTCAGCTGGCTGCCGAGCGTGCCATCGAGCGGCCAGCGGGCGATCTCGTCGATGTCGTCGCCGGGGGTCGGCCAGAACCGCCGGAAGGGGGTGCCGCGCTGGTCGGTCGGGAACTCGCGCCACAGCAGTTCCCGGTTGAACTCGTGGTTGAGGCCCACCAGGAGCGCCGCGACGAACGGCGGATTGGTCTCGAGCACGATGACGGACTCGTCCGGCACGACGCCGACACCCGGCAGAGCCCAGTCCGGCCATCGCGCGAGCAGCTCCTCGCCGATCGCGATACCGAACTGCGGATGCCGCAGGATCGGCGCGAGCGGCCGCTCATCGACGGGGCTGCGGGTGCCCAGCTCCGGTGCGCCGACGACATCCGTCATTCGCCGCAGCTGCAGGACGAGCGGATCAGTGGCGCTCGTGATCACCCCGGCAAGGGTCGGCGGCGGGCCGCCTCCGGCGAGCGCGGCCAGGCCGGGTGCCTCGACGGGCAGGTCGCTCTCCAGCTTCGAGCGGTCCATCGCGCCGGGACGGATGCGCTCGGCACGGCGCGCGAGCGCCCCGGTGCTGCGGGTGAGGCGCGCGTAGGCGGTGCTCGTCGCGCCATCGGGCACCAGGGAGGTCTCGATCACTGCCGAGAGCGTCGACGGCTGGAGGCGCTCGGGCCCGGCCTCCGCCTCATCCCTGGGGGCGCCGTCGGCGTCCCCTTCGGGCCCGACACCCGCGGGGGTGAGGTTCATGAACACCCCCGGCATCGTGAGACGCCGCGCCAAAGGGGCCATCGTGGTCACGAGGTCGAGGGGGGCGAGCGGCTCGACGTGCTTGCGCCGGGCCGCCTGAGAGGCGGCGACCGCCAGCTCGGCGGCGGCGAGCGCCCGGTTCGCCTCGCGGATCTCACCCACCTGCTCCCAGGCGCGGGCCATGAGGAACTCCTGCTCGAGCTGCACATAGCGGGTGCCGAGGGATGCTGCCACCCGGCGGCTCACGTCGAGGTTCAGGGTGGTGAGCCATCCGGCGCCGCCGTCGGCGACGGTCTGCTCGCCGGTGTGGTGGCTGCCGTACAGCGGCGGACCCACGGCGAGCTCGTCGCGGTCGATCGGCCCCTCCTCGCCCGGTTCGGCATCGGGTGGTTCCGGTGCGAGCGTCTCGCGCCGGATCGCCGGCGCATTGAGCAGTACCGCCAGTCGCCGCCGGAAGGCGGCCTGCGCCGCCGGGTCCGTCCACGTCTCGACCGCCGGCGGCCCGGGTGCGCGCAGCGCGCCATCGACACCGACCGACGGCCGGGCGTCCACGGGGGGCGGGCCGGCCGGGAGCGGGTCGTCGGGGAACGGCGCCCCGACATCGACGCTCCTGGCGCCGAGGCCGAGAGCGTGCGCGTCGGCGCGCTTGAGGCGGCGCGCCAGATCCTCGAACGAACCGCTCTCGCCGGTGCGGAACCGCCACCAGTGCAGCACGCGCAACCCGATCGCGTCCGTGCCGGCCGGGGGACTCGGCCACGCACCTGACGAGGGCGCGGGCACGACCGCGGCGATCCAGTCGGTGTCGGGAGTGAGCTTGCGGGGGCACAGCAGCCGGGAGACCACCGTGCCCGATCGGGTGCGCACCGCCGCGGCGACGGCGGCCGTCGCGGCGGAGAGGTCCATCTCGTCGGGCAGCCTCGCCTCGACATGCGCCCACGCCCAGCTCTCGTCGAGCGGGGGCAGCGCCGACGTCGGCACCGTGAGAACCGGCGCCGGATCGGCATCGCGCGGCGGGGCCGACTCCGCGCTCGAGACGACGACGAGCACGAGCCAGGGCAGCGGCTGATCGGCCGCGCCGCTCGGCGGGCGAGCAGACCGGGTCGACAGCAGCCACGGCAGGTCGGCGTGGGAGAACTCGAGCGACGCCAGCACGTGCTCGGCAGCGGCGGGTGTGCCGGCGGGCGGCTCCTCGCGCCAGACGAGCCCATCGGCGAGGGCCGCGACATCGTCGGCGCTCGCGAGCCGCAGCGGCGGACCCGGCGCGACGACCTCATCCGCACGCGGTGCCCCACCCACCCGACGGGTGAACCGCACCTCCGGCGTCACGCTCGCGCTCGCCGAGACCCCGGCGGCGACACCCTGGCGCACGAAGGAGAAGAACCACCGGCGGCTCACGGCAGCTCCCAGCTCTCGAGCAGCCGCTGAGCGCCCGGGGCGGTGCGCGCCTGGGCGCGCAGCATCCGCCACGCATCGTCGTCGGGTGCGAGCTCGACGGGGACCGTGGCCGGTGCGCCGACGACCAGGCCGACGACCGGGGCGTCGACGGCCACGCGCAGGGTCGGGGCGTTCATCGCGATCCGCGGCACGCCGACGTCGGCGGCGAGCCAGCGTGCGAGGCGCTCGCCCGCGATCCACTTCATGGCGATCTCGTCGCGCAGCGACCCCTGCCACGGCAGCCGGTCGCGCGGCTGCTCGGGCTCGTACGCCGTCTCATAGCCGTCATCCACGAGGTGGCCGGCGCCCGTCGCCGCCCCGGCCGGCTGCACACGGGTGCCGCTGGCGTGCACCGCCGTCGGCGGGGCCGTGAGCTGCTCGTCCTCGTCGAGCACGAAGAACTGACCGCGCACGAACCGCGTGTAGAGCGCCGTCTGCGGCGTCGGAACCAGCGCCGCCGTGCCGACGCGCACCTCCGCGATCGACCAGCGCTGGTCGTCGACGCGACGGCCGTACCGGCCGAAGTCGACGTCGAGAGGGATCACCGCCTGGTCGACGCGCAGCACCGCATCGGGGTGCACCAGCGACCCCGCCGCCATCGCGTCGGCGGCGGCGCGGGTGAAGGTGAGCCCGGTGCGCTCGTCGGGCGGGCGCTCGGCGACCCATGACTTCGGCCGGCCGATCGCCGTCGCGAGGTCGGCGGGGATCCGGTCGGGGGGAAGACGCCCCGCCGCCACGGCGGGGCGTTCGCCCCATTCGATGTCGAAGTCGAGGCTCGCGTCCCAGAAGAGCACCGACACGCTTCCGCTGCCGAACGCGTGCCAGGGGGTCGGACCTTCCAGGGTGAAGCTGAGGCCGACGCTGGCCAGTCGTACCCCGAACGCCCGTACGGCGATGCCGGCGCGGATGGCGACCGAGAACGAGAAGACCGGCTCGAAGACGAAGAGGGCGTCGAGCCCCAGCCATCCCTCCACGCCGCATCCCGCGATCATCGCCTGCAGGTGCAGCTGGCCGCCGAACTGCACGGAGTTCGACGTGACGGCGAAGTACGCCTGCATGCGCATGCGGTACAGGCCGCCCGGGGCGAGGTCCATCTCGAGACGCTGCAGCGCGGGCACTCCCGGCGGCCTGCGGTAGCGGGGATGGAACCCTCCGGCCGAGAGCACGAACTCCGCCTGGTCGCCGCCGCGGACGAGCAGGTAGATCTCGCCGCGTACCGCGACGCCGAGGACCCACGATCCGGCGAGCGAAACGAGCACCTCGACGACGGGAACGCTCGGATCGAAGCGTCCGAGCACGCTCGCCTGCAGGCGCACGAGCGGCGCGACCGGGTCGGGCAGCGCGACGACCAGCCGGCCGAGGATGACGGCCTGTGCGGGTGCGGGCAGCTCGAGCACGAGCGCGCCCGAGAGCGACACCATCCTTCCGCCCCAGGTGATGCGCACCATGGGGGCGATCACGAAGCGGCCGGCGGCACGGGGGAAGGCTGCCGAGAGCGCGCCGATCACCTCGTCGGCGCGCTCGACGATGCGGTCGGGGAAGAGGATGCGATCGGCATGGCCGTCGCTCACGAGGCCGCGCAGGGCATCGACGTCGATGCGGTGGTTGATGCCGACCAGGCCGCCCATCGCGTCGAGCGCGAACCCGAATCCGACCTGGATGCCCGGCGGCGGGAACACGACGCCGAGCATGGCCAGGAACCGCGTGGGGGAGTGTCCGAACCGGGCGACGGCCTGCACGGCGACGAATCCCAGGTCGAGCGCGATCACGCCGGCGTAGCTGCCGTCGTCGAACCGGCGGACGACCCCGCCTCCGCTCACGGGCGGAAGCTGCAGGTTGACCCCGATCCCGTCGGGGCTGACCTCCCCGGGTTGCGCGCCGAGGCGCGGCCGGCCTCCCTCCGGAAGCTCGAGGGGCAGGGTGAACCCCGCGTTGTCGATCAGCGCCGTGAGGGGAACGCCGGGAATCCGGGCGCTGAGCGATACGAGCACGCCGATGCGCAGTCCGCCGTCGGCGGAGAGGGTCAGCGCGATGCCTCGGCTCTGCAGTCCGGGGAGGGCGAAGCGCACCGGGAGCGCCGCCCGCAGGCCGCCCTCTGCGAAGCGCAGACCCTGCACCGGGTCGCCGGTCAGCGTGATCACCTCTCCGCCCGGACGGGACGGAGCCACTTGGCCGTCCGCGGCGGCGCCGACCAGCCGGCCGAGATCGCCGGGCAGCGCCGAGACCTCGAGGCCTTGCAGCACCAGCGTGTTTCCGGCGGGCCCGCCCGGACCGATCGCGAGCTCCCACGAGAACCCGCGGATCCGCAGACCGGGTCCCGACGACATCCCGGCCTGGAACGGAACGGTGCGGGCGATCCGGATGCCGGCCGTCGCCGTCTCCGGCCGCGCCATCGCCGGCGCACCACCGTCGAACGAGACGTCCCACGGCGCGTCGGTACGCGCCCGCGCGCGGACCGACCACTCGCCGACGTCGCGATGGAGCTGCACCTCGCCACCGGGCGTGACGACCACGTCGATGACGGGTTCGGCGCCCTCCCTCGGTGTCAGCGCCACCACCGCGAGCAGGCCTGGGTCGGCGGGGTCGGCGAGCACGAGCGCGATGCCGAACGGCGAGTCCGCCGTGCGCCGCCATCCGTGCAGCCGCAGCGGCCCGTCGACGGTGAGGTCGCCGGCGATGTCGCGCACGAGGTCGACGAGCGGATTGCCCGGGGGCGGCACGATCGGCGCGAGCAGGCGGCCGCCGAGGAGCCCGTCCGATGCCGTCACCTGTCCGACGAGCGCACGAACCTGCGCGGTCGCGTAGTCGCGAAGGCGACGCGTGAGCTCCTGCCACAGGTCCTGGGGCGTCATGTCTCGCCGTTGTCGTAGATCTCGGCGCTGCCGAAGTGGCCGAGCGCGAGCCAGCGGCTGTTCGGACTGAACCTCAGCGCCAGGCACTCCGGGATGGGCAGGGCGTACCGCTTGGCGCCCGTCTCCGCGTGGAAGACGACGACGCGCTCGTCGGGGTCCGAGAATCCCACGGCGGCCGCCCACTTTCCGTTCCCCGCGAAGGCCACGTGCATGACGGCGCCGTCGAATGCCACCTTCCCGTCGCTGGGCACACCCGATTCGGCCTCGAGCACCATCGCGGCGCCGTCAGCGCTGCCGATGACGACCCAGCGGCCCTTCGGATCGATCCCGAGGGTGCTGGCACCGGTCTCGATCCGCTCCTCCCAGACCTCGTCGCCCGACGAGGAGTCGAACATGCGCGTCGTGCCGTCGGCGCTGCCGCACAGCACGAGCGGGTCGGGAGCCTGCGGGCTGAAGGCAACCGCGAACACGGCGTTGGCGGGCGTCAGCCGGCTCCGCTCGGTGCCCGTGTCGAGTTCGACGACGACGGCGGCGCCGGCATTGACGTGGTTCCCGCCGTGGCGTTTGTCGATCGCGAGCGCGATCAGCCGGCCGTCCCGGCTGAGGTCGGCACCCGCGATCGTCGGCTCGATCGCGAACTCGCGCTCGCGTGTCCCCGTCTGCGCATCCAGCACGAAGACGTGGTCGTCCGTGGTCGCCACGAGCGAGGCGCCGTCGGGCGCGAAAACGACGGAGTTGACGGATGTCTGGGCCTGCAGCGGACCGCGCCAGACCGGTGTGCCGTCGGCGACCTCGAAGACGGCGACCTGGTCGAGGTCCGCCACCGCCAGTCGCGTGCCGTCGGGCGAGAAGGCGAGATCGGCCACGAAGCCCATGCTCTCGATGCGCAGCTCCTGACCCGGGCCGACCGGGGTCACGGCGACGCTCGTGCTGCCGCCTCCCGAGGCGAGCAGGGACGAGTCGGGATGGAAGCAGATCGCGCTCACCTGACCGTCGTGCTCGACGGTCAGCAGCTTCGCGCCTGGCTCGGTCATCGGCGTCAGAAGACCGGATCGGCTTCGGGCGGCACGGTCTCCGACAGAAGCTGGTCGACGACGCCGGTGGCGAGCTCGCATCGCATCCGCCCGTGCTCGAAATGCGACGCCCGGAAGCCCGGCAGATCGATGACGTCCTCCTCGTCGGTGATCGGGAAGCCGAACGGCCCGCCCGCGAACGTCGGAAGGTAGGCGTCGAAGATGTTGCCGTGCACCTCGCTCGCCTCGCCCAGACCGCGCTTGAAGAAGATGGCACCGGCCGCTCCGGCGATGTGCGCCGGCGTGAAGGTGCCCGACGTCCGCTCGATCGGGAAAGTCCGGTGCTCGCTGGGCGTGATCACCACGTCCACTCCGTTGTCGACCAGCTGCCGCGCCTTCGCCTCGATCGCGGCGACGCACGCGTCGAACACGACGCACACCTCGTCGAGCTTCGCGAGCGTGCGCGGTCCGGCGAAGCCGTCGATGAAGCCGGTCGGCGCCGACGGCGGGAAGTGGATGCCGTACCGCGTCTTGAACGCCGTGACGGCGTCCGTCGTCTTCGGCCCGTAGATGCCGACGACGAACTCGGACCGTTCGCGCAGGAGCGGCTGAGCGGTCTTCAGGTTCCAGGTCAGATCGAACAGCGCTTCCTGAAGCGTCCTGACACTCTCGGCAGGGCTCCCCGCCTGCAGCTTCTTCGTCCCGGTGTCGGGGTCGTTGAGGATGTCGACCAGCAGCGGATCGCCCGCGAAACGCGGCGATCGGAATTCGTGCACCATCGGCCACCCCACTCCTCCGGAGGTGAGTCCCCGTCACCTGCCCCGCCCCCTGGGGGGTGATCGCCTCCGGCACTGCCCCATACGTTCCTCCTCTTCCGCGTGCCTGCGCAAGGCTCCTGCGTCGCAGCCGGCTGCCACGCACCGCGTGGGGGCGCAGCATCCGTGATTCAGGAGTCGGGGAGTGCTGTCAGCGTGATGCGCGTGCGCGGGCTGATCATCAGCAGGGCGGTGCTGCGGCCGCCGTCCGCGAGCACGCTGATCCAGCGGCCGCCGTCTTCGCATGCGTCGGCGATCTCGGCCCGTACGGCGCCGATGTCCCGACCGACGACATAGAACGTGTCGTCGCCGTACAGGATCTCGATCCGCTGCGTCACCGTGGTGCTCATTCCGTCGCGGGGCCTCAGCTTCCCGGGTGGACGCGGTGCTGCACACCGACCACCTAAGTCGCGATCAGGGGAATCCGCCTGGGCCTTGACACGACCGCCTCCGTGCGGGTGCAGGCATCCGGCGAGTCGCGGGTCAGCGGCAGGCGGCGGCGGTGGCGATCAGCTCGGCGGGCGGGTAGCCGTAGGCCTGGGTGCCGTTGCCTTCGGCGACATGGCCCATGCTGATCGCCCAGGCGGTCGCCCATTGTTCGTTGGCCGCGTCGTTCGCGGAGTCGAACATGTGGCTGCACTTGGCGGTGATCGAGTGCCCGACCTCGTGCGCGACGAGGGCTCTCGCATCGGCCGATGGCCAGTTCTCGGCGACGGAGTCGGAGAGCGTGATGGTCGAGAAGCCGCCGCGCATGGGGACCCAGGTCGCTGTGCCGGCCATACCCCGCGAACCGCCGATACCGAGCACCGTCGGCGCCCAGTCGAAGTCGAGACGAACCCCGCCCGAGATGGAGCGGGCGAAGGCCTCGATCTCGAGCCTCGTCGCCATCAGCGGGCCGGCCTTCTCGGCGAGCTCGTTCTGCGCCGATGTCTTCAGAGCCGCGACCGAGTAGGCGTAGTCCCGGAATGCGACCGCAGCGTGGGATCCGACCAGCGTCTGGTCGGCGGCACTCTCGGCGTCCTCGCGGAAGTCGAGCACGACGAAGTTCACCGCAGACACGTTCGCGGCCTCGAGCTGCGCCGCCGCCGCGGGAACCGATGCGTACACAGTGGCCGCCGCATCGACGACGTCGCGATCGGCCTGGTCGACGCCTTCTTCAGCAGTCCGCATGTCGGCGGCGAGCGCACTCAGCCCCGTCGTCGTCGCCTCGATACGCGGCATCGCGGCGAGCAGTTCCCACGTCCACATCGGCTTCGCCGGCAAGCCGGGGATCTCTTCGGCGAGATGAGCCTCTGCCCTGGCAACCGCGGCGCCGAGGGTGGCCGTCGCCTCTGCCAGCACGGTACGGGCGGCCGGATCGACCATGTCATCCGCCGCGTGATCGATGACCGCCCGCGACGCCTCAACCGTTCTCACGGCGTCGTCGGTAGCCGTGGCGAGCACGGCGATCTCGTCGCCAAGTCTCGCGGTGGCAGACCGCTGCTCCGCGAGCGCTGCGTCGAACGACCGGTTCGCGAGGAGGTGGATACCCGCGATGACGCCGACGGCGGCGACGATGACGAGCACGATCACCCAAGGCGCCGACAGCCTGCCCGTGCGTGGAGCGTGGGGTGCGGCATCCGTGATCGAGGGTCGATCCGAAACGACCCCAGCAGACGGCGGAAGCCCCACGTCAGGCCTGTCGGGGCGCAGGTCATCCACGATTGGACCCTAGCGCGGGATCGGGCTCGACTGCACATTGCGCAGCTGACCACACTTGTCACCTCTACCGACCGCGCGCGGGCCGAAGTGGCACCCGCGGCCGCGTGGCCACCCTCCCACCGGCCACACCTGTCACCTCTACCGACCGCGCGCGGGCCGAAGTGGCACCCGCGGCCGCGTGGCCCACCTCCCACCGGCCACAGCTGCCACCTCTACGGACCGCGCGGGCAGTGCAGACCGGATGACGCGTCCTACCGCCCGCGCGCTACGGCTCCACGGTGGGGCTGGGAGACGCCGATGGAGCCGGTTCAGGGGTCCTGGTCGGCGCTGTCGAGGGAGCGATCGTCGGGGCGGGGCCCTGATCGGCCGGATCGGGCTGTGGCACGGGCGTGCGGGAGTCGTCGGGCTCGGCCGGGCCGGCCGTTGTGGCGGCGGGCGAGGGCGTCAGGGTAGGCGTGGGTTCTATCGTCCCGGGCGTTCCGGCGCCGCCGGCACCCTGCAGGACTTCGAGAACCTCGGCCTTGTAGCGGTTGAGCGCGTCGGTCAGCTCCGCCAGCGGCCTGCCCGGGATCGACTGGGCGTAGGCGGCGATCTCCTCCCACACCCGTTGGAGCGCGGCCATCGTCTCCGCATCCGGCGGGCCGTCGAGGGTCACCGCGAGCTGACTGGCGAGCGCGAACGCGACGCACTCCACGCACTGATAGTTGACCGCGGCCGAGAGATTCTGCGGCACGACGACATCCGCTTGGCCGACGATCAGAACCACCTGGAAGCTCACCGCCACGGCTGCGCAGCCTCTGCAGCTCGCGAAGGCGTACGCCTCGTTCGTCGTGGCGACGGTGTTATCGTCGGCCCAGACGAGTGCGAAGGCCACGTCATACACGACCGAGCCGTCAGCCGTCGCGACGGCGAGCGCCTGCGTGTCGTCGTTCGCCGGGGCGTCCGGCTTCGGGAAGGGGAACACCCATGACGGCTCGCCGCCGCCACGGGGTACGAGCACGACGGCGAGCACGGGTTCGTCCGGCCCTGGCAGCGCGGCGTCACCGGCGACGACGGAGACGGCGGACCCCTGCTGTCCCTCGCGGAGCGAAGAGGCCTGCGGAGCCAACGGCGTAACGGCGCTGCCGAGGGTTCCGGACTCGTACGGCTGGATGGGCCGGTACCGGTGGGCGTCCGGCCACCACGCGAAGGCGACCGCTGCGAACAGTGCCACGAGCGCGGCGACCGCGAGGGTCCGGCGCACCGGGCGGTCAGCCGTGCGGACCCACGCGGAACGCCACAGCTGCCTGACCAGCCGGACGAGGAGGTAGATCATGCCCGCAGCGGGGATCGCGATCGCGAGGATGCCCAGGACGTGCCCGCCGGCCGCCACGAAGTCGCCTGCGGCTGCTCCCCGTCCGAGCATGGCGGTCTGATCCTGGATGCCGCGCCACGCGGTGCCGACCAGCCTCGGGAAGGCCAGCACCAGCGCGAGTGCCGTGAACAGCAGCAGCGGCACGACGAGCACCACCCACGTCGTGATGACGACTCGAGCCGCCGGTTTGAGGACCCGGGCTTCGGGGTCGTTCCAGCGCCAGGGAAGCAGGCTCCGCAGGGTCGGGCCGATGCGCTGGAACAGGTCCGGCACACCGGTCGCGTCGGCGAGGACGTGGTAACCGTCGAAGCGGACGATGGGGATGAGCTGGCGCACCATCATGACCAGCTGGGTCGCCACGATCAGCAGCATCGCGTCGAAGCCGGTGACCCACCCGATCCCGGCCATCACCACCGCGACGATGGCGTTGAAATAGAGTCCGCCCAGGTCGGTCCGCAGCCGACCCCACCGGCTCAGCCGGTACGAATCGGTGACGTCGGTGTAGAAGGCGGGCCAGATGAGGTACAAGCCCGCACCCATGACGCCGGGCGATGCGCCGGCCCGAGTCGCCGCGGCCGCGTGCCCGAACTCGTGGAATCCGGCCGACACCAGCGTCACGGCGAAGACGAGCAGGAGCAGGAGCGGATGCTCGAACGCCTGGTGCGTCGCCGCTGCCAGCCCTTCCACCATGAGAATCCACCAGCACACCACCGCGAAGGCGGCGAGCACCGGGATCACGACCATCGGGGAGAAGAGCACGCCGAAGGGGCGGGTCAACCGGCGCGTCGCCTCAGCGCTCGTCGCCGCGACCCGGAACCGCATCCGCAGCAGCGGGTCGGCCTTCTTCACCGCCGGCTGAGACCCGTCGGCCAGGCGGAGAAGACCGAGGGGCAGGAGATGTGCGTCGATCAGCTTCTCCACGTCGGCGACCGCGATCCTCCGACGCTCCGCAGCGCCGACCGCGTCCGCGATCTGCGACGTATCCCGCGTGCCGTCGATGCATTCCAGCACGCGGTACAGCAGCGGGGTGAGCTGCAGCACCTGGCCGTCCGCGCGCCGGACGAGGGCAGGCGGCTCGCGGTAGCCCGAGCCCTTCATCTCGCCGACGAGCTCGACTCCTTCGGCGCGCGCCGGCACGGGGCGTGCGGGAGCTGTGCGCGGCGCTGTGGGCGAGAGGGGTGCGAGAGGTCGGTCAGCCGAGTGCGGCGGCAGCATCGCTTACTGCTGCAGGTCGGACTGCTGGTCCGCGGTCGCGGTCGCCTCGCCCTCGATGTTCTGGCTGATGATCGCGTCCTGCTGGGCGATGGAGACCGCGTCGCTGTCGATGGAGCCGATGTTCGCGGCGACCGCGGCATCGATCGGCGCCGCCACATTGGCGTTCGCCGCGACGGCGCCGTTGATCGGGGCGGCCAGGTCGGCATCTGCGGCGAGATTCACATCGACGTTCAGCAGGTCGCCGTCGAGCGCCGAGCCGAGGTCGTCGGGAAGGGTGTCGCCGTCCACCGGAAGCGCGCCGCCGTCGACCGGAAGCGCGCCGCCGTCCACGGGCAGCGAGGCGTCGGCCGGCGACGCTGCGGCTTCGGTACCCGTCGAGGCGCCCTGGTCGATGCCGCTGTCCTGGGTCGAGGTGGCCGTCGCGTCACCGTCGATGCCCTGGTCGATGATCACACCCTGATCCGCCAGCGCCTGGGCGCTCGAGCCCGCGGAGAGGAGGTTCGCGCCGACCGCGGCGTCGATGGGTGCCGCCACGTTCGCATTCGCCGCCACCGCGAGGTCGATGGGGGCCGCGACGTCGAGCGCCAGATCCAGGTCCGCGTTGAGGTCGAGGATGGAAGCCACCTCCTTGTCGGGCAGCGCGGTCACCCCTTCGGCTTCCAGTTCCTCAGCGGACAGCGACTCGGGCTCATACTCCGTGCTCAACGTGTTCTCCTCCGTGCAGCGGTCGGTGGGCTGCGAGTGCGGACTCGCGTACTCGAAGATGCACGACATCCGCGGGTCGAAGAAAGGGGTTGCAGAGGCCGGCCCTCAGCCGCTAAATGGAGGGCGCGTCACTCGTCGAGCTCGTACGACCCGGAGAATTGCGCGGCGGGCACGATCCACCGCTCCCCGCCCGGGCCCTCGACGATCCAGTCCCCCGGCGCGGCAGAGGCGGGCCCCTCCAGCGTGTGGACGACTTCCGCGCCGTTCGCGGGGTGTGCCCGCACCGTTCCTGTCCGCCGCCAGCGGCCGTCTGCGGTCTCGGCGTAGGTCGCGGCGAACTCCTCCGGTCGCACGGACCAGGTGCGGTCGCCGTTGCTGACGCGCCAGTCGCCGGCGTTCGCCTGCATGACGCTTCCGGACTCGGTGGCCCAGCTCCACGGGGTCGACACCTGCTTCGCCGTCACCTCGCCTCGACGCCGATACCGTCGACCGCTCGTCCCCGCCGATCCACTCGCGGCACCACGCGCGTTCGCCACTCCCGCCGTGCTGGGTCGCGACGCGTACCCCAGCGCGCGCAGCAGCTCCAGCGAGTCGGCGACACCCTGCCGCGTCTTCGCTCGAGCCTCCTGCTGAAGCGCGGTCCACGGCACCAGCGACGGATGGATGCGGCGACCGTCGTCGCGGCGAGCACCTTGCCGCCATCCCGCCGCGGTGAGCGCAGCGCGCCATGACTCGTGCTCTCGTTCGGCCATGAACTCGAGCTGCTCCGCGGTCGGACTCGTCTCCGCAGGGTCGGCCCCGGGCGGCACCGGCCCCCACGATCGGCCTGCCGCGATCGCCGACGCCAGCGTCGTGCGCACGAGGCGGATGTTGCTCTCCTTGTAGAAGTCTCCCAATCCTTCGTCCCACGGCCGGCGGGCCGGGTTGTCGAGATCGATCCCATGGTCGGCGAGGAAGTTCGCGTGCACCACGCGTGCCAGCCGCTCCCAGCGGTCGATGAAGCGCCCCTCGCCGAAGCCGATCGCGAACGGATAGAGCCGTTCCATCACGGGTTCGCTCGGCATCGCGCCACCCTCGCTCACGCGCGCGTACACCGGCCATTGCGGGTGCGCCGCGGCAAGCGCGGCCGGCCGCGGCGCCACGGCACCCGCCGGCGGCGCTGTCATGATGGCCGGCGACCGGGCCCCCGCCAGCGCGACGGCGAAGCCTTCGCCCACGTCGTCGCATTCCTGCGCGGCGATGCCGGCCGCGGTGTTGCCGAACGCGCGCTGGTGGAGCTCGTGCTGCCGGTGCAGGGCGGCGGCGCCCGGCCCCACGATGACGACGCTCGGGGGCTCTGCCCCTCGCGGACCCCGGCACGCGTCGAGTTCCCGACCTCGTTGTGCCACCTCGGCGGCGATGGCGAGGATGAGATCGGGGTCGCCGTGCAGGGCGACCCGGTCGTGGCCGTCCTCACTCCAGCGCGTCACGAGTCTCTGCGCCGTGACCTCGTAGACGCTGATCGCGTCGAGGGCCCACCCGCGCCGATCGACCTGCTCCCGGCGCCAGTACTCGGCGACCCAGACATCATCGATCCGCACGACAGCGCGGACATCGCGGGTGGGAGCGGATGCCGCGGACCCCAGGTCGACCGCAAGTCGCTCGAAGCGGCTCAGATTGGTGCCGGCATCCGTCCCCAGCAGGTAGAGCGCCGCGAGCGCGACGCGTCCGCGCCGGAGTGCCAGTGTGCGCAGCGCCGCATCCGGTGGGTCCGACCACCGCAGGAGCACGATGCCCGGCTGGCGGTGAACGGGGGGAGGCGGATCGGTGGCGTCCGACCGCACGACGACGAGGGTGTCGCGCGCGACACGGGCGCGGATACGGGCCGAGGCGGGAAGAGTCACGTCGAGGGGGCCGTCGAGCACGATGCGGGACCGGGCGCGCCGCATCCGCAGCACGTCGAGCTGCGACCGGAACAGCACCGCCGCGGCGGCGACGAATCCCAGGCCGACGGTGGCGATGGCGACGAGTCGTGCCACGAGGAGCGCGAGCGGGGCCTGGACGGCGCAGCCCGCCACGTTCCCGAAAGGCTCGGGGGCGCTTCCGACGAAGACCGCGAACGCCGAGGAGAGCGGCGTCCAGAACGACACGCCGTCGCCTGAGCACGGCAGGTACGACGCGAAGCTCAGCGCGACCGCCACCGCGCCCAGTGCGACGAGGGCCAGCAACGGCCGTGCCGTCTGTGGTCGACGTCGGCCCACGAGGATGAAGACGGCCAGCAGCGCCGCCCACGCGACGGCGATCGTCACGACCGGCCACGATCGCGGATCCCAGAACGCGGCGAGTGGCCCGGGGAGCGGTCGCGTGGGACGCAGCGCCGCCACGGCGAGCAGCACCACGATCGCGGCGCACGCCGTCGCCGACACCGCGATTCCGATGCGGCGGGCTGCTCGCCACCGTCCCTCGCGGCTCACGCGTGCTCCGGTTCGCGCTCGGCCGGCGACGGCGCGTCGATGGACTCGGCCGCACCCGGCGAGGGCTCGAGGTCGCCTCGCTCGATCGCGGTGAGCAGCGATGCGGCGTACGACCAATCCCACCGCCGCCTGGCGCCGTATGCCGTCCAGCCGCGCGATCCGCTGTAGGTGATGATGTGGGTGGCCGACGGTGCCGGGCGCTCGAGGAGTGTGCGGAACGTCGCCCACCGGGTCGCGCTGGCGAGGAACGCGTCCCATCTGCGCTGGCGCTCCGCCCGGGGCCAGGGCGCGATCACCAGGACGATCGGGGGAGCGCCCTCACTGGTGGCGAGCTGCGTGATCTCCCAGTCCAGGCCCTCCCGCACCTGGCTCGGCGTGGCAGAGAGCACCACCGCGCGGGCACCTCCGATCCACGACCGCACGTGGTCGCGCCATTCCTCACCCTCGAACGAGATCTTGGCCGCCCCCAGATCCTGCATGGCCCGCTTCGTTCCGGAGATCGCGATGACCGGGCCCCACGCACTCAGCTGTTCGGCCAGCACCTCCTCGAATCGCGGGCGACCGAACGGCGAGAAGATCTCGAGAAAGCCCCGTCGGCCGAGCGACTCGTCTATGCGCAGCCCGTCTTCGTCGAAGGCGCGCAAGTAGAGGAAATGGGGGCGATCATCCCGCGCGAGGGTCTCGTGCAGAGAACTCCGGGCCAGCCGCCGCCCCACCCGATCGACGAGGTACGCGAGGAAGATGGGGATCGCGACCATCCCGAAGAAGAGCGCGACGATCCAGCCGCTCTGCTGCAGCTCGTGAAGCCCGAGCAAAGCGTAGGGCAGCAGCATCCCCGTCCCATCGGCCTGCGCGAGCGCCTGGGCGGTCTCGGCGCGGAACGCCGCATCGGACTGCTGACCGTAGTACCACATGAACAACACGGCGAGCAGGTACAGCACGGGCATCGAGATCGCGACGATCAATGCGACGCCACGGAGGAGCAGCCCGGCTGCTCCGCGCAGCGACGGGCGACCTCGACGACGAGGCGGTCGCACCAGCCGGTGCGGCCTCCAGATCAGATCCAGGATGCCGGCGATCGCGAAGAAGACGAGGAACGGGCCGAGGAACAGGGCGAACAGCTGGAGGACGAACTGCTGACTGAACAGCCCTGCCCAGACCACCGCCAACGATGCGATCGTCCCGAGCACGACGATGATCAGGCGGCGAACGGTACGTCCGGTGCGGGTTCGCCGCACGAGCCGGTCCACCGGGATGAAGGGGAGGGTCGCGTCCGTTTCCGACGCCGGAGGCAGTTCGCGCTGTCGCCGACGCGCAACGACGCGCCGCGGGATGAGGATCACCAGGTACGTGGCGATCGGCACGCCGAGCAGGATGACGAGCGCGGAGAGCGCCTTGTTCCAGTCGGTGAGAGGCTGGACGGTTGTCGGCATCGACCCTGCGATGGTCTGCAGATACGCGGCCGTGCGCGTGGCGCAACGGCTCTCGTCACCGTCGGCACAGGTCTGGTCGATCTGGAGATACCGCTGTCCTTGGATCCACCACCGGGCGATACGGGATTGGCTTCCCGCCTCGATTCGCGTGACTCCGTCCCAGCCGGATCCGTAGACGAACGAGAGCCCTTCGTTCTGCACGGTGCGCCAGTAGTCGGCCGCCAGCTCCTGCGCGCGCTCGAGCGTCGGGCAATCGACCCACCACAGCCCGACCACGTCGCCACTCGGGTTGACGAACTGGGTTCCTCGCCCCTCTCCGCATCGGGCATCCCCGCCGACGACTGTCGAGTCGGCGGGTTTGGAGTAGCGAAGAGTCCAGGGCCCGTCCTCATCCGAGGGAGAGAAGCCGCGCAGGGGATCCTTCGCATCCGGTTCGACGGGCGGAATCGGACTCGGCGCGCCGGGAGATATCGAGGCGACGGACCGGACGTCGCGCGCGCTCGCGTCCTGACACCCGAGATCCCCCTGCGGGCAAGTGCGTTTGACACCGATGGCGTACTCGCCTTGGGCCCACATCCGCAGGAGCGCCGTCTCGCCGTCGTCTCCCGTGAACCGCGCGGTGAGCTCCGAGTCGCCGTCGAGGGCAGCAGCGACATCCGGAGCAGGAAAGAGAGCGAAGTCGTCCGTCCACTCGGCGCGGACGCGGGCCGCGGCCGCATCCGGGGAGCCGCAGTTCATCCAGAACAGCTCGGCGGCGCCGCCCGCCGGAAGCGTCCAGTCCCGGAACGCCCCGCTGGTGCAGTCGCCCAGCTCCTCCTGGCCGAACTCCTGAACTGCGGAGAGCCCGGCCGAGGAGTCGCCGTCGACCGGGCGCCAGGCGACGAACGCGTCTTCGCGCGGGTCGGGGGCATCCGTGGCGTCGGCACCCGCCGCCTGCGCACCGGAGCCCAGCGCGGCGACCGCGATGATCGCCACGAGGAACTCCCGGATCCGTCGTCGCATCCTGCCCCCCAGCGGACTTGAGCGCGATGCTAGCAGCGACGCGACTCGGTGCCTACGGGCGGCGCGGAGGTCAGCCCGCCAGGGCCTCGGAGAGCTTCACACGGCCGCCCATGCGCAGCAGCGAGTTCTCGTAGATGCGAGCTGCGACCACGATCGCCGCGACGCACGTCGCGATGAGGATGGCGATGGACACCAGGGGCTCCCACCACTGCGCGTCGCCGAGGAAGATGCGCATCGGCATGCCGACGGGCGCCGAGAAGGGCACGTACGACATGATCGCCAGCACCACGGGATCGTCGTTGAAGAAGATGACCAGGAAGTACGGCGCCATGACGAGCATCGTCAGCGGCATCGTGGTCGAGCCGATGTCCTCCTGACGCGACACCATCGACGCGGCGGCCGCGAACAGCGACGCGAGCAGGATGAAGCCGAACAGGAAGAAGATCGCGAACCAGGCGATCGGCGCGCCGAGGCCCTGCAGCAGCGCCGTCTGATCGGTCACCGTGAGTCCGATGATCGCGATGGCCGCGAGGATGAGGATCTGCCCCATCGCGAGGATCGTGTTGCCGATCACCTTGCCGGCCAGCAGCGAGCGGACGGGGATCGCCGAGATCAGCAACTCGACCACACGCGTCTGCTTCTCCTCCACGACGCTCTGCGCGATCGTGCCGCCGAAGAGCGACGCGGCCAGCAGGAACACGATGCCGAAGCCCAGGGCGGCGATGTAGCCGAGCGCGGCGTTGCCGCCGTCGGGGCTCAGCAGCTCGACCGGCGGCACCTGCGCGAGCTGCAGCATCAGCTGGGTCGGCGCCGAGTCGTCGGCCACGATCGCGTACCCGAGCGGTGACGCCGCGTCGCCCACGACGGCGGCGTCGACCGATCCGTCCCTCACGAGCGCCTCGGCGGCTGCCCGGTCGGCGACGTCGGTGACCTCGAGCCCCTGCGCCTCCGCGACGTACTGCTGAGCGTCGGCGGTCACGGCCACCGGCGTTCCGCTGGTGTCGGCGGCCTGGAACCCGGCCCAGATCACGAGCGCGAGCGCTCCGACGAACAGGATCGCCGTGGAGATGACGAACGCCTTGCTGCGCAGCTTCGAGCCGATCTCGCGCTCGGCCACGAGCCAGATGGCCTGGCCCGTGCCGAGTGCGGACGCGCTGCGGGTGCCGGTGGTGCTCACTGGATGACCTCCCTGAAGATCTGTGCGAGAGACGGATGCTGCGGCGCGAAGCTCGCGACATCCCCCTGTGCGACGGCCTTGCGCAGCACCCGCTGCGCGGTCTCGTCGCTGTCGGCGTCGAACACGGCGTATCCGCCGTCGAAGTCGAGGACCTCCACACCGGGCTCGCTGCGGAGCCAGCCCGCGTCCCCCGCCGAGACGAGCTCGAAGCGGCGCGTCGAGTGCTGCGACCGCAGCGCGTCGCGCGCGCCGGCGGCGCGGATCGTGCCCCCGGCGATGATGACCAGGTCGTCGCACAGCCGCTCGACGACGTCGAGCTGGTGCGACGAGAAGAGCACGGCCGCGCCGGCCGCGGCGCGCTGCTGGAGCACACCGGCGACGACGTCGACCGCCAGCGGGTCGAGGCCCGAGAACGGCTCGTCGAGAATGAGCACCTCCGGGTCGTGCACCAGCGCCGCCGCGATCTGCGCGCGCTGCTGGTTGCCGAGCGAGAGCGTCTCGACGTTGTCGCCGAGGCGCTCGCCGAGTCCGAGCTGCTCGAGCAGCGCGCGGGCGCGGGTGGAAGCATCCGCCTTCGTGAAGCCGTGCAGCCGCGCGAGGTAGGTGATGTGCTCGTGCACCTTCATCTTCGGATACAGCCCGCGCTCCTCGGGCATGTACCCGAAGCGCCGGCGGTCGGATGCCGTCACCTCCGCGCCGTCGAGCGTGACGGTGCCGGCGTCGCCGGCCAGAACGCCCAGCACGATCCGCATCGTCGTGGTCTTGCCGGCGCCGTTTCCGCCGACGAAGCCCGTCAGCCGGCCCGGTCGCACGTCGAACGACACGTCGTCGAGCACGCGACGCCCGCCATAGCTCTTTCCGATGCCTCGGAGCTGCAGCATCCGTTCTCTCCTCTCGTTCCCACCTCACCCCGGTGGTTGAGCTGTCGACACCGACGCTACGGCCCGGGGCGGTCCGCGTCCTCCCCCCGGGGGTGGATTCCGGATGCTCCGCCCCGCGGGGGAGCGCGAAACAAAACGTCATCTTCCATGCGTCGGAATAGATCTCGTCGCCAGGTGCTTGCACGGAGGTGGAACGTCCACGGTGGTCCCCGCCGGGGACCCCTCTGCTTTTCAAGGAGCACACCAATGTCTGATCGGACCATCGGCTACATCGTCGGCAGCATCTCGTCCACCTCGATCAACCGCCGTCTCGCAAAGGCGCTCGAGCGTCTCGCGCCCGAGGGGACGACCCTCGTCGAGATCCCGATCAAGGACCTCCCGTTCTACGCGCCGGACTTCGACGCCGACTACCCGCAGGTCGCCCGCGACTTCAAGCAGGCCATCGACGACGTCGACGGCGTCATCATCGTCACGCCCGAGTACAGCCGCTCGATCCCGGGCGTGCTGAAGAACGCACTCGACTGGGCCGCGCGCCCGTGGGGCCAGGGCTCGTTCAACGGCAAGCCCACCGCCGTCATCGGCACCTCCGGCGGCGGCATCGCCACGGCTGCCGCCCAGCAGCACCTCAAGGCGATCCTCAGCCACTACAACGCGCCGACGCTCGGCCAGCCCGAGGGCTACGTGCAGTCCACCCCGGGCCTCTTCACCGAGACCGGCGAGGTCACGAACGAGCAGACCGCCGAGTTCCTCGTCGGCTACCTCGAGGCCTTCGGCGCCCTCGTCGACCGCTACGCGCACATTCCCGTCGCGGCCTGATCGCCCTCGATGGATGCCCCGGCCCGGCGCCCCCTCGCGGGCGCGGGGGCGGGGCATCCGTCGTTCGAACCCTCGCCCGCGCCACAGGGTCGGAGATCACCCCCCGTTCGGCCGGAGTGTGGGGATGCCTCCGATCATGCGTCGATCTCCGATTCGGTGGACACCGCCCGCGGCCGCTAAACCAGCTCGCGGCCACTAAGCCAGCCCGCGGCGGTGGGCGTAGACGACCGCGGCGACGCGATCGCGGGCGCCGAGCTTCTGCAGCACGTTCGACACGTGGGTCTTCACCGTGGCCTCGCCGATGTAGAGCCGCTGCGCGATCTCGGCGTTGCTCATCGCCTGCGCCACGAGCCGCAGCACCTCGGTCTCGCGCTCGGTGAGGTCCACCGGCGGCGTCCTTTCCACGGCCGCGGGCGCGCGTCTGCGAAACTCCACGGAGCCGGCGCCGCGGGCTGGTGATCCGAGCCGTTCCGCGCCGGTGTCGACGAGATCCGTGGAGTTCTGCGACGGCCCGGCGGCGAAGCGGGCGATCACGCGCCGCGTGACCTCTGGCGCGAGCAGCGCATCGCCCGCCGCAGCCACGCGCACCGCGGCCACGAGCTCCTCGGGGCCGGCGTTCTTGAGGAGGAACCCGCTCGCGCCGGCCGCGAGCGCGTCGAACAGGTACTCGTCGCGGTCGAAGGTGGTCACGACCACCACCGCCGCCCCGATCGCCGGGTCCGCGACGATGCGCCGCGTCGCCTCGCGGCCGTCCATGTCGGGCATCTGCACGTCCATGCAGATCACGTCGGGCCGCAGATGGGATGCGGCGGCCACCGCCTCGACCCCGGTCGCGGCCTCACCCACCACCGTGATGCCGCCCGCCGCCTCGAGGATCATGCGGAAACCTGCCCGCATGACGGCGTGGTCGTCGACCAGCAGCACCCGGATCACGCGGCGCCTCCTGCCGCCGCCGGCACCGCGATCGGCACCCGCAGGCGCACGAGGAATCCGCCCCGGCCGCGGGGTCCGGCCTCGAGCTCGCCGCCGGAGGCCGCCGCGCGCTCGCGCATGCCGACGAGGCCGAGCCCGGGTCGCATCGGCGCGGCCACGACCCGGCCGGTATTGGCGACCTCCAGCTCGACGGCGTCGTCGGTGTAGCGCAGGCGCACGTCGGCCGCAGCATCCGGTCCGCCATGCCGGCGCGCGTTCGTGAGCGCCTCCTGCGCGACGCGGTACGCGTTCACCTGAACCAGTTCAGGAAGCTCGACGGCGTCGCCGACGATCGTGAGCGTCGTGGGCAGGCCGTTGTCGTTGGCGTGGGCCACGAGGTCGGCGATGCCCGAGAGGCGCACCGTCGACCCGCCCTCGGCCTCGCCGCCCGAGGTGCGGAGCGTCTCGAGCAGCTGCCGCAGCTCGGTCAGCGCCGAGCGAGCGGATGCCTCGACCCCGAGGAGTGCGGTGCGCGCAGCCTCCGGATCCCGGTTCAGCACGGCGCGGGCGGCGCCCGCCTGCACGCCCATCGCCGACACGTGGTGCGCGACCACGTCGTGGAGCTCCCGCGCGATGCGCACGCGGTCGAGGGCGACGGCCTGCGCGGCCGTCACCTCGCGCTCGCGTTCGAGTTCCGCGGTGCGCTCCTCGAGCGCCGCGCGCGACATCGCCGCCGCGTACGCCCGGTCGCCCATGTAGTACGCGCCGCCGAAGAACGCGGCGTTCACGAGGAACTGGATGAGCATGAATGCCGCGAAGGGCGAGAACAGGCCCGCCTGCGACGGGCTGTCGTCGCTGGGATCGATGGCGGCCTGCAGCGTCGTGACGAGGAGCCACACGAACATCCCGACGATCACGGCGACGCGCACCCACATCGCCCTGCGGCGGTCGTCGACCCACGCGCCGACCGTGTACATCGCGATGAAGAGCGCGATGTTCGCGACGTACAGCTCGGGGATGCGCGCCGAGACCCCGACGAAGAAGACCAGCGCGACGACGACGACCACGGCCTCGGGAAAGCGCCGGCGCAACGCGAGGGGCGCGGTCAGGCCGAAGCTGTAGAGGAGCGACCACTGCATCCCGAGGGTGGCGTCCGTGCCGTAGGCGCCCGCGACGGAGCCGAGGGCGGCGCTCAGCACGGCCGCGAGGAAGAGGGCGGCCGCAAGCCAGAGGTCGCTGCGCAGCTCGCGCCCGGTCGGCCGCGGGCGCCGGTCGGCGTGCGCGACAGGGGTGTCCGACATCCCTCCACGCTAGAGCGCGGGCGGGTCTGCGACATCCCCCGCCAGACGGAGAGCGGATGCCTCCACCCGAGGTCAAAGGCCCATTCACTTGCTATTGACAAGCAAGCTTGCTTTTTGCAACCATTGCTCAACGGGCCCGCCGACCGGGGGCCGGATCCAGAGGAGCAGGGCAATGACGCACATCTTCGTGAACATCGCGACGGACGACCTCGAGCGTGCCAAGGCGTACTACACCGCGCTCGGCTGCGAGCTCAATCCGCTCTTCACCGACGACAACGCCGCGTGCGTCGTCTGGGACGAGAACGTCTTCTTCATGGTGCTCACCAAGGAGTACTTCTCGACCTTCAACGAGAAGGAGTACGCCGACCCGCGCACCCACGCGCAGGTACTGCTGTCGATCAGCCGCGAGTCGCGCGAGGCCGTCGACCGCACGATCGAGGCCGGCGTCGCCGCGGGCGGCGAGGCGCCCGGCGAGCCGCAGGACTACGGCTTCATGTACGCGCGCGACCTCATCGACCCCGACGGCAACGGCATCCAGTTCATGTGGATGGACCCCGAGGCGGCCGCCAAGGGACCCGAGGCCTACATGGCGGAGCAGGCGCAGGTCTGAGTGGCATCCCGCAGCTACGGGCAGTACTGCGGGGTCACGACAGCCGTCGAGCTGATCGGCGAGCGGTGGGCGCTGCTCATCGTGCGCGATCTGCTCGTCGGCCCCCGCCGCTACACCGACCTCAAGCAGGGGCTGCCCAGAATCCCCACCAACATCCTCTCCACGAGGCTCAAAGAGCTGCAGGACGGCGGGGTCGTGCGCCGCGTGCCGCTGCTGCACTGCGGGCTCGTGTACGAGCTGACGCCGTACGGCCGCGAGCTGGAGCCCATCGTGCTCGCGCTCGGACGGTGGGGCTTCGCGCAGATGGGCGAGCCGGGCGAGGGCGACATCGTGACGGCGGACTCCCTCACGATGGCGCTGCGGACGGCGTTCCGGGCGGATGCTGCCGCCTCACTGCCGCCCGCGGACTACGAGGTGCACGTCGCCGACGTCGTGCTGCGCGTGCAGGTCGACGGGTCCGGGCTGCGGATCTCTCAGCTCCAGCCCGCCGGACGCCCGATCGACCCGAAGCTCGGGACCCAGGCCTCGACCACGGGCGAGCCCGAGCTGACGTTCGCGGCGGGTCCCGGCATCCGTCGTGTCATCTCGGGCGAGCTCAGCCCCGCGGAAGCGATCGACCAGGAGGTGGTCGCCGTCGTCGCGGGGGACTCGACACTGCTCGAGAGGTTCGCGCAGACTTTCTGCATCTCCGCATCCGGGTCCGAGCTCGCCGCGTGAGCCGGGTCTCCCTCTGAAAGGACGACGATGACCGGTCGTATCCACATCGATCTGTTCACCACGCTCGACGGCGTCGCGCAGGCCCCCGGCGGCCCTGAGGAGGACCCATCGGGCGGCTTCCCGTACGGCGGGTGGCAGGCGCCGTTCGCCGACGAAGTCATCGGCGGCACGATCATGGAGGGCATCTTCGAGCTCGACGCGCTCCTGCTCGGCAGGAGGACCTACGACATCTTCGCCGCCTACTGGCCGGGCCAGACGGGGCCCGACAAGGCCATCGCGGATGTGTTCAACCGCGTGCCGAAGTACGTCGCGTCGCGCGGGACGCCCAACCTCGACTGGGAACGCTCGTCGCAGCTCGACATGGACCTGTCTCTCGCGATCGAGAAGCTGCGCAAGAAGCACGAGAACGTGCACGTCATCGGCAGCGTGAACTTCGCGCAGACGCTGCTGAAGGAGCAGCTGTTCGACGTGCTGACGCTATGGGTCTATCCGGTGGTGCTGGGGCAGGGCAAGAAAGTGTTCCCCGAGGGCGCCGCGCCCGCGAACTTCGAGCTGCTGCAGCCGCCCGTCACGGGCCCGACCGGCGCGGTGCTGCTGCGCTACGGCCCGAAGCCCGGCGAGGTGGAGACCGGCGACATGGGGGCGGGCTGACTTCGGTGCCGCGGGCTGGGGCATCCATCCTCGACTGACGGGATGTGCCTCGGCGGGATCAGGAGATCTGGCGGCAACAGGACGCTTCAGCCCGGATCGTCCTGTGTGCGTCAAATCTCCTGATCTGCGGTCAGCGCAGGGGGCGCCATCCTGTGGACGTCGCCCGCCGACGAAAGCCTGCACCGAGTGCGCGCGATTCCTAGGCGGTCCGGAGGATGCGTTCCGTCACGCGCGCCTGGCGCGGGCTGGGGCATCCATCCTCAAATGAGGGGATGTGCCGGGCTGCGGAGCCCGACGCGCCCCGTGGTCCTCATCTCGGCCCTCGTCCTCAAATGAGGGGATGTGCCGGGCTGCGGAGCCCGACGCGCCCCGTGGTCCTCATCTCGGCCCTCGTCCTCAACTGAGGAGCGAGCGAGCGTGAGACTGAAGGAGCGAACGAGCGCGAGGAGCGAGCGAGCGCGGCACTGGGAGTGCGCAGGCAGACCCGCGCCGCGTCAAAAGATCATCGGGCGGTCGTCGTCATCAGGGCCCTCGAGGTCGAGGTCGACGACGACGGGCACGTGGTCGCTGGGCAGTTCGCCCTTGCGCTCGTCGCGGTGGATCACAGCTCCCGTGACCGCATCGGCGATCGCGTGCGAGCCGAGGATGAAGTCGATGCGCATGCCCTCGTTGCGGGGGAACTTCAGGCGCTTGTAGTCCCAATAGGTGTACCCGGTGGGGATGAGCGGACGCACGACGTCCTGGGCTCCGGCGGCCTCGAGCGCCGCGAATGCCTCGCGCTCGGGCGGCGACACGTGGGTCGAGAAGCCGGGAACCACCGCAGGGTCGCCGTTGTCGGCATCCGTCGGCGCGATATTGAAGTCGCCGACCAGCGCGAGCGGCAGGTCGGGGTTCGCGGCGAGGGACTCGGACGTGTACTGCGCGAGCGCCGACAGCCAGTCGAGCTTGTAGAAATAGTGCGGGTCGCCGAGCGAGCGGCCGTTCGGCACGTACAGGCTCCACACCTCGACACCGCCCACCGTCGCGCCGATGGCGCGGGCCTCCTGCGGAGCATCCGGCCCGTTGTGGCCCTTCTCGAAGCCGGGCATGCCGGGGAACGCCGTGCGCACGTCGGTGACGGGCTCGCGGCTCGCGATGGCGACACCGTTCCACTGCGAGAACCCGTGCGCCTCGACGTGGAAGCCCGCCTCGTGGAACGGGTCGAACGGAAACTGATCGGCCTTGCACTTGATCTCCTGCATCGCGAGCACGTCGATGTGCTCGCGCACCGCGAAGTCGACGATGCGGTCGACCCTCGCGCGGATCGAGTTGACGTTCCAGGTGGCCAGGCGCATGGCTTCCAGCCTAGGCGGGGCCGCAGACGTCAGCAGGACCGGCACGGATGCTGCCCCCTGGCGTATCAGCCGTCCGCGGAGCATTCTCCTTTCTGTCAGCGGCCGCGTCCGCGGCCGGGGAAGCGAGAACCACCATGGAACACGACTGCGGCTGCGCCCACGCGGCCTCCGCCACACACGACTCCGCGGCTCTGGAATTCGATGCCGACGGCGAGGTCGTCCTCCCCGGGTCCGTCATCCGTCCCGAGGTGCTCACCCGCGCGTGCCCGATCGGCACGCTCGACGGGTCCTGGCTGCTCGAGCTCGAGCGGCGGACCGTGTTCGGTCCCGAAGTGCGCGGCGCCATGCGCATCGAGGTGGGCACGTCGTCGCTGCGGATCTCGGGCGACATGTACTCGCGGCGGGTCTTCCCGCCGGTGACGATCCCCGAGTTCGAGGTGCAGCGCCCATTCCCGATCCCCGGGCCGGACCCGGCGCCGTTCGGAGGCGACGTCGACGCCGATGCCGTCGACTCCGCCGAGCGCAGTGCCGGCGCCGACGACGGCCCCGTCCTGTCGGAGTTCCCCGCCTTCAGCCTGCGCTGGTACCCGGCGTTCCCGGCGTCGCAGTACACCTGGTACTTCCGCTCGAACGGCTCGACCTACGTCGACGGCACGCTCACGGTCCAGATCGTGCGGCACCTGTGGAACCGCACGACCCAGGAGTTCGTCTCCACCGACACCGGCACGCTGGTGCTCCGGTGCCGCCGGCCGCTCGTCGTGACGACGGCGTCCAGCATCCTCAATCCGGCGCAGAAGATGACCGGCACGCTGTCGATCGGGGGCACCGTCACGAACGTCACCGCCACCAAGACGTCGCCGATGTACCGCGGCTGCCGGATCGAGGTCGATGCGATGGTCAACCGGGTGTTCCCGGCATCCGCCACCATCGGCTCCGGTGCGACGGCGACGGTGCGCTCGGTCTATGCGACGGCAGGGTGGGACGTCACCGTCGTCACCGACGAGATCAGCGTGCCGAACGACGCCGACCTCACCAACGCCGAGCTCGCGACGCTGATGTCGGGCCATCGCCAGACGGTCAGCGGCGACGCCTGGCGGCTGTGGCTCTTCGTCGGCTCGTCGCAGGGCGACCTCTTCGGCATCATGTTCGACGACGACACCGTTCCGCGAGAGGGTGCCGCCGGCTTCGCGGATGCCACGCTCGGCGGCGGCTCGACCATCGCGGCGGCGGCGCGCAACCGTCCCCTCGACGAGGTGCCGGCGGCGTTCCTGCGCACGCTCGTGCACGAGGCCGGCCACGCGTTCAACCTGTGGCATCCGAAGCACGATGTGCACAATCCGGGCATCGGCATCGAGATCATGAACCAGACCGGCGACGTCATCGGGTTCGCGACCACGACGAACCCGTACCCCGGCAACGCGGGCTTCGTGTTCTCGAGCCACGACCGCACGTCGCTCATCCACTCGCCCGATCCGCAGGTGCGGCCCGGGTGGAAGAACTTCGGATGGGGTCACGGCAACCTGTCGGCCGGGCTGCCGGCGCCGGTGGATGCCGCCGGACTGGGCGGCGACACGGGCGACGAGGGGCTGGAGCTCACCGTCGCGATGCCGGCGCAGGCGTTCGTCGGCGAGTACGTCACCGCCGAGGTGACGCTGACGAACGTGTCGGACCAGCCGCGCACGGTCACCACGCTGATCAACCTCTCGGAGGGCGACCTCGTCTTCCTGCACACGCCGCCCGACCGTTCGCTCGAGCACCTCCTCGACGTCGCGATCGGCTGCGGCCCGCGGCCGACGACGGTGCTGCAGCCGGGGGAGTCGATCCGCAACCACGTCCAGGTCTTCTTCACCAACCAGGGCCTGACCTTCACCGAGCCCGGGCGTCATACCGTCGCCGCGCAGCTGGAGGTCGACCCGGTCACGACCGTCCGGTCGGCGCCCGTCACGATCGACGTGCGGGGTCCGGCATCCGATGCCGAGGTCGACATCAGCGCCAAGACGCTGACGCCGGGCGTCGGGCGTGCGATCGCCCTCGGTGATTTCGCGACGGATGCCGCAGCCCGTGCGGTGCTGACAGACCTGGCCGAGCAGCACAGCGACACCGACACCGGCGCAGCCGGAGCCCTGGTGCTCGCGAACTCGCTGGCCCGCTCGTTCACCGACGTGCGCGCCCGCGACGTGCGCGATGCGGCACCCGACGAGGCGGCGCACTTCCTCGAGCTCGCCATGACGGGTCGCTCGGCCGAGCGGGTCGCGGCGCTCGCCGTCACCGTCGCGAGCCCGACGGAGAAGGACGCGCCGGTCGTCGCCGACGTCGTGCAGGCGCTGAAGTCGCGCGGCAAGACCGGCGCGCGTTCGGCGGCGGGCAAGGCCGGTGCGCGTTCGGCGGCGGGCAAGGACGTCGCCGCGGCGGAACGCATCGCGGAGGACTTCGTCCGCCCGCAGCCGCGGTGACCGGGGCGCGACGGCCCCTGAGGCAGGCGGCCGAGAATCGGTTCGGGGACACCGGACCGGTTCTCGGCGGGTAGCCGGGGAATCGACCGCCGTTGGCGCGGGCCCGTCAAAGCGTCTGGCGCAATCAGCGCCGAACACCCCTGGGTGCGGCGAAAAGGTCGATTCAGCCCGGCCGTTTGACGCCCAGGTGGGGTGCACGGGGTCAGCCGCCGGCGAACGCGGGCGGGGCGCGCGCCGCGCCCGGCCGCGCCCGGGCGGGCTGAGTGCGTGCCGCGGGGTTCGTGGGTCGCAACGCGCGGGGTGGTTGTCTGAGTCCGCGTGTTGCGGCACCCGAACCTCACACCTGGGCGGGATGGCGGCGGCGGCGGGGAGGAGGGAGGATCGAGGCGTGACGTCCGAAGCGCAGGGCAGCGACGGGCTGGAGCTGCGGCTCCGGCCGGTCGCGGAATCCGTACCGCTCGACCGCATCGCGTTCGCCGAGGTGGAGCTCGTCGCCGTAGGCGAGGGGTCGGGGCCGGTGAGCGCGCGGCTCAACCTCGTCGAGGGAGACCTCGAGATCCTCGTCAGGTCGCCGGCCGGCACGCCGGTGCGCGCGGCGTGGCCGTGGCCCGTCGACTCGGCGCCGCGCTCCGTCGAGCTGGCGCCGGGGGAGCGGCTCGTCGCGTCGGTGCCGCTGCTCTCGTCGGGCAGCGAGCCGCTGTTCCCCGTGCCGGGGCGCTACGAACTCGTCGCCCGCTTCGCGGTGCGGCCCGGCGTCACGCTCGAATCGAACCCCGCCGCCCTCACACGCACCGCGCCCGAAGACGCGGCAGTGGCCGCCGGCCTCGGCGACCGCGATGTGCTGCAGAGCCTCCTCGGGGCCGGCGTGATCGGCGCGGCATCCCCGAAGCTGGAGCGGCTTGCCCGCTCGTCCGACGTCGGCACCGCGGCCGCCGCCAACCTCGCGCTCGGCCGCGTGGAGGCGCTGGCGCGCGCGGCCGACGATCCCGCGGTCGCCCGTGCCGTGGCGGCACTGCTGCCGCCGGGCGCCACCGGGCAAGACGAGCGGCGCGATGCCGTGATGCCGCGGGCCGGCGCACGCGACGCCGCCGCCTTGAGCGGGCAGCCGCTCGCGGAATGAGCGGATGGGACGGGGCGCAGCATCCGTAAGATCGTTCACATGACCGTCGCCTCCACGCCCGAGCTCGAAGCCGACCGCCAGTACCTGATCGCGCTGATCCAGGACGAGGCGGTGTTCCACGGCGACTTCACACTGTCGAGCGGCAAGAAGGCGACGTACTACGTCGACATGCGCAAGCTCACGCTCGACCACCGTGCGGCGCCGTCGATCGGGCGGATCATGCTCGATCTGATCCGCGAGGTCGACGGCATCGTGGCGGTGGGGGGCCTGACGCTCGGCGCCGACCCCATCGCGAACGCCGTGATGCACGAATCCGCGCGCACCCACAAGCCGCTCGACGCCTTCGTCGTGCGCAAGGAGCCCAAGGACCACGGCCGCGGCCGTCAGGTGGAGGGGGCGGATGTCGCGGGCAAGCGCGTCCTGGTGGTCGAAGACACCTCGACCACCGGGCAGTCCGCGCTGAAGGCCGTCGAGGCGCTGCGGCGCGAGGGCGCCGAGCCCGTCGCCGTCGCGGTCATCGTGGACCGCAAGACCGGGGCGCAGGCGGCCGTCGAGGCCGAGGGCCTGCAGTGGCTCGCCGCGATCGATCTCGACGACCTGGGACTCGACCCGCAGTAGCCCCGCCCACCGGAGTCGCGCGCAGCGGAGCGCCGGGCGTTTCGCGCGCCGCGACGTCGGAGATCTGCGTGGGGTCGGAGGAATCTGCTCCTGGGCTCCGACGCACCGAGGATCTCCGACCCTATGGCGTGCGAACAAACTCGCGGATGGGTGTCACACGCGGGTGGCGGCCGGTGTCTCCATGTTGAAGGACTCGTTCCCACGATACGGAGGAAGACATGAGCAGCGAGACTCGCATTCCCACGGCCGAGGTCACCGGCGTCTACGGCGCCCTCATCAAGGCGGCGGCCAAGAAGATGGTCGGCCGCGTGCCCGACTCGATCGGCGTGCTCTGGCACCACCCGGGAGTCATGAAGGACTCGATGGGCATCGGCCGCAAGGTCGAGGGCTGGCACGAGCTCGACCCGAACCTCGCGACCTTCGCCGCGATGGCGTCGGCGGCCACGATCGGCTGCAGCTTCTGCCTCGACTTCAACTACTTCATGTCGCGCAATCGCGCGGTCGACGCCGACAAGGTGCGCGAGGTGCCGCGTTGGCGCGAGTCCGAGGTGTTCACGCCGCTCGAGCGCCGGGTCATGGAGTACGCCGAGGCGGCGAGCCAGACGCCGCCGGCGGTCACCGATGAGCTGTCGGCCGCATTGCTCGAGGATCTGGGTGCCGCCGGGCTCATCGAACTGGCCGCCCGGGTGGCGTTCATGAACATGTCGGCGCGGATGAACGTGGCTCTCGGCATCCGTTCCGAGCATTTCGCCGACGCGTGCGGACTGCCGCCGCTCGCGGCCCGGACCGGCGTCGACACCCGCGCGTAGGCTCGCGCTCATGAGCAACGGCGGCGTGGAGGACCCGTTCGTGGTGCACCGGAGCCTTCTGTTCACGGTCGCGTACGAGATGCTCGGCTCGGCCGCCGACGCGGAGGACGTGCTGCAGGAGTCGTGGCTGCGGTGGGCCGCCGTCGACCACGGCACGGTGCAGGAGCCCCGCGCCTATCTCGTGCGCATCGTGACGCGGCAGGCGCTCAACCACCTGCGCACGGTGTCGCGGCGGCGGGAGGAGTACGTCGGCGAGTGGCTCCCCGAGCCTCTGCTGACGAGCCCCGACGTGGCCGCCGACGTCGAGCTCGCCGAGAACCTCTCGATCGCGATGCTCACCGTACTCGAGACCCTCGGCCCCGCCGAGCGGGCGGTCTTCGTGCTGCGGGAGGTGTTCGACGTGCCGTACGACGAGGTAGCGGATGCCGTGGGCAAGACGCCTGCCGCGGTGCGGCAGATCGCGCACCGCGCGAAGGAGCACGTCGCCGCTCGCCGCCCGCGTGTGCCGGTCGTCCCCTCGGAGCACGAGGAGGTCGTGGAGCGCCTCGTGCGTGCCCTGAACACGGGCGACCTGCAGGGGCTCATGGACGTGCTGGCGCCCGACGTCGTGTCGGTCGCCGACGGTGGCGGCAAGGTGAGGGGTGCCGCGCGGCGGCCGATCGTGGGCGCCGAAAGGCTTGCCCGATACCTCGTCGGCGGCATGGCGAAGGTCGAGGGGGTGCTGGTCGCCGCGGCGACGTGGGTCAACGGGCAGCCGGGCGTCCGGATGGAACTCGACGGCGTTCTCGTGGGCGTGGTGAGCCTGACTGTGGAGGACGGGCGCATCACACACGTCTACTCGATCGCCAACCCCGAGAAGCTCGGCCGGGTGGATGAGGAGGCGGTCGTAGCTCGGTGAGGCGCCACTTCGACGGTGCCCGCGCCACAACGTCGGAGATCGCGTCGAGGTCGGGGCGATCCGGCCGCCGGGCTCCGACGGTGCGGCGATCTCCGATTCTGTGGCGCGACGCAGCGACCGGTCTTCGGGTCAGTCGTCGCCCCCTTTGCCGCGGCGGCGCCACCACTGCCAGAGGATCACCGTCAGCGTGCCGAGCGTGATCACGAAGCTGGTCAGCAGGAGCAGCGTCTGCTCGGTCTCGGAGATCACGGGCGCTTCCCTCCGGCGGCGTCGGCCACGATCTTGGCGATGCGGGCGGCGCGCGTCTCGGGCCGGCGGGCGGTGTCGACAGCGGTGATGCCGAGCTTGCGGCTCGACGGTGGAAATGCATCCCACGCGGAGCGCGCCGCGGGATCGGCGTCGAGGGCAGCGGCGAGGTCGTCGGGCTCGCGCAGCGCCTCGGCGTTGTCGAGCACCTCCCATGACCCGTTCTGCTTCGCCAGTTCGATGGCACGGATGCCGGCTTCCGCCAGCATCCCGTCGGCCTCGAGCTGCGCGACCCGGGCTTTGTTCGTCGCCGCCCAGCCGCTCGACGGGCGGCGCGGTGCGAACCAGAGGCCGCCGCGCTGCTCGTCGAAGGAGCGCACGGGCCCGTCGATCCAGCCGAAGCAGAGCGCCTGCAGGATGGCCTCCTCGTAGCCGACGAACTCGAGCCCGGAGCCGGGCCGGGCGCGAACCAGCCACGCACCCTTCGAGGTGCGATGGTGGGCCTCGAGCCACGACCGCCAGGCCGCGGCATCCGCCGCCTCCACTTTCTCGCCGTCGTCCAGTGCTCCCATGCCCGCGACCCTATCGGGAGCCCCTGACGCTGGGCACGGGCATCCGCTCCTCCCGCCGCTTCGACAGGTCAACCGGGCTTGTACAGGAGCGTGGCCGTGGTTTTGGTCCTGTGGATGCCCGGTTGACCTGTCGAAGCCGGGCGGGCCGGCGCCGGTCGGGGTGCGTCGGGCGGGGCCTCACAGCAGCTCGGGGTGCGCCGGGCGGGGCCTCACAGCAGCTCGGGGTCCTCGGACTCGAAGGGTTCGGCGTCGAGCAGCTCGGCGACCGACTCGAGCACCTCGTCGGGACGGAAGGGGTAGCGTGCGATCTCGGCGCCGTCGCTGATGCCGGTGAGCACGAGCACCGTGTGCAGGCCCGCCTCGATGCCGGCGACGACGTCGGTGTCCATGCGGTCGCCGATCATGCCGGTGTTCTCGGAGTGCGCGCCCAGGCGGTTCATCGCCGAGCGGAACATCATGGGATTCGGCTTGCCGACGACGTAGGGCTCCATGCCCGTCGCCTTCGTGATGAGCGCCGAGATGGCGCCGGTCGCGGGCAGCAGGCCCTCCGTCGACGGGCCGGTGGCGTCGGGGTTGGTGGCGATGAAGCGCGCGCCGCGCCCGATGAAGCGTATGGCCTTCGTGATCGCCTCGAACGAGTAGTTGCGGGTCTCGCCGACGACCACGTAATCGGGGTCGGTCTCGGTCATGATGAAGCCGGCCTCGTGCAGGGCCGTCGTGAGGCCCGCCTCGCCGATCACGAACGCCGAGCCGCCGGGCATCTGGGACTTGAGGAAGTCCGCCGTCGCGAGCGCGGACGTCCAGATCGACTCCTCGGGCACCAGCAGGCCGGAGGCCCGCAGCCGCGCCGACAGATCGCGCGGCGTGAAGATCGAATTGTTCGTCAGCACGAGGAAGGGAACGCCCTGCTCGCGCCACTGCTGGAGCAGGTCGGACGCGCCCGGAATCGGGGTATTCTCGTGCACGAGCACGCCGTCCATGTCGGTGAGCCAGCATTCGATGTCGGAGCGCGTGCGCATTCGTCCAGACTAGGTGCCGAGCGGGCGTAGGGTCGAAGCCGTGACGTGGGACCCCCGGAGCCTTCCCGACCTCTCCGGACACGTGTACCTCGTGACCGGATCCAACCGCGGACTCGGCTATTTCGCGTCGGAGCAGCTCGTCCGCGCCGGCGCGCACGTGATCATGTCGGGCCGGCACCCGAACCGCCTCTCGGCGGCGCGTGCCGCGATCCGGCGGAGGATCACGGATGCCGCACCCGACGCCTCCGAACCCCTCATCCTCGACACCAGCAACCTCGCATCGGTCCGCTCCGCCGCCGCGAGCGTGCGGGGGAGGGGCGGCCTGGACGGCGTGCTGCTCAACGCGGGCATCGTGCACGCGCCGAAGGTGCGCGAGACCACGATCGACGGGAACGAAGTGGTCCTCGCCACCAACGCGCTCGGCCACTACGCGCTCGCCGGGGAGCTGCTGCCGGCCTTGGCTGCGGCCGCCGGTCGAATGGTGTGGCTCGGAAGCGTGTCGACGTCGCTCACGCCGTACGACCCGGTCGACCCGCAGCTCGCCGACCGCTATTCGGCGTGGCGGGCCTACGTGCAGTCGAAGGTCGCCACCGCGGCGATCGGCTTCGAGGCCGACCGGCGGCTGCGCGAGGCCGGGATGCCGGTGGCGAGCGTCGTCGCCCACCCGGGCTACTCGACCGGCGGTCGCACACCGGGCATCGCGGGCGTCAACGAGCCGTCGCGCAGCAAGCGGTTCCGCGACAACCTGCAGGCGCCGATCGCGCAGTCCAAGGAGCACGGTGCATGGTCGCTCGTGCGCGCGCTGGTCGATCCCGAGGTCGAGGGCGGCGAGTTCTGGGGCCCTCGCACCCGTTCGCGCGGCGAGCCGCGCAAGCAGACCGCGGCCCGGGTCACGCGCGACCCGGAGGTCGGCGCACGGCTCTGGGACTTCGCCGAGACGGCGACCGGCGTGCACTGGCCCTTCGGGGTGGAGCCGCGCCGCCCTGCGTGACGCCCTCTCCCGTCCCTCTCCCGTCCCTCCGTTGGTCGAGTCGCCAAGACACGCCGATCGACCCGCCCTCGGGCCGGCGTGTCTTGGCGACTCGGAGCGTGCGGACACGCTCGTGCGGACACGCTCGGGCAGCGGTGGCTTCGGTCCGGGCGAGGGGGGTGACTCCGAGTCAGGCCGTGAGCCAGACGGCGCCGGCGGCCGCCGCCGGAAGCGCGACCTCGGACCCGCCAACGCCGCCCGTCCGCACGCGGAAGGAGGCGGCATCCGTCACCGTCACGGTCGCGCCGACGGCCACGCCGGCGGACTCGACCGCGCGGAGCAGCTCGGGGTCGCGGTCGCTCACCCGCAGCACGCGTCCGACGTGACCGGCGGGCGCGTCGGCGAGCAGCACGAAGGGCTCCCGGTGGACGTGCCCCGCGGCATCCGGAATCGCATCGCCGTGAGGGTCGAACCGCGGTCTTCCGAGGCGTTCGTCGATGCCCTCGAGCAGTCGGTCGCTGATCGCGTGCTCGAGCACCTCGGCTTCGTCGTGCACCTCGTCCCACGCGTACCCGAACTCGCTGACGAGCCACGTCTCGATCAGCCGGTGCCGGCGGATGATCGCGGCGGCACGGCGCTCGCCCTCGTCGGACAGCGCGATCGGTCCGTACGGGCGGTGCGTGACCAGGCCCTGCGCGGTGAGCTTCTGCACCATCTCGGTCACGCTCGACGGAGCCAGTCCCAGTTCACCGGCCAGCTGCGACGGTGTGATGCGATCGTCCTGCCACTCGGTGTGGTGGTAGATCGCCTTCAGGTAGTCGTCGATCGCGGGGGAAGGCACCGTCTCAGGGTACCGGCCGCCCCTCACGCCCCCGTGAGCACGAGATACAGCAGCACCCCGTTGAGCGCGATGAGGAAGACGGATGCCGCGATCCCCGCGATCGTCGTCCACGCATGGTTGCGGAAGCCGCCGAGCACGTCGCGGTTGGCGGTCAGCGCCACCAACGGCACGAGCGCGAACGGGATGCCGAACGACAGCACCACCTGGCTCAGCACGAGCGCGACGGTGGGGTCGAAGCCGATGGCGAGGATGATGAGCGCCGGGATGAGTGTCACCAGTCGGCGCGCCAGGAGCGGCACGCGGACGTGCAGCAGGCCGTGCATGATCTCGGCGCCCGCGTATGCGCCGACGGAGGTGCTCGCCAGGCCGCTGGCCAGCAGACCGACGGCGAACATGGTCGCCACGAGCGGTCCGAGCCCAGCGGAGAGCGCGGCGTACGCGCCCTCGAGCGAGTCGGTGCCCGGCACACCGGAGAGGTTCGCCGCCGCCAGCAGCAGGATGCACAGGTTGACGGTGCCGGCGATCAGCATCGCGATCGTCACATCCCACTTCGTTGCGCGCAGGAGGCGGCGCGTGGGGATGCCGCGCAGTTCGGCGAGCGTCGGGTCCGGGGCATCCCGCTCGCTCACCGAGGGTGCGGGCGCGGTCACCGCGGTGGGCGCGAAGCGGTCGCGGGCCAGGGCGCTGTGGGCGTAGATGGCGTGCGGCATGATCGTGGCGCCCAGGATCGATGCCGCGAGCAGCACCGAGTCGGTGCCCTCGAACCGCGGCACGAGTCCGCCGACGACGCCGGCGGGGTCGGGCGGCGCGACGAACACGCCGAACGAGAAGCCGATCGCGATGATGACGAGAAGGCCGATCACCACGAACTCGAACGGCCGCGGGCCTCGGCGGGAGTGGACCAGCAGCAGTGTGATCGAGACGGCGCCGGTGATCGCGCCGCCCCACACCAGCGGAATGCCGAAGAGCAGGTTCAGGGCGACGGCGCCGCCGATGACCTCGGCGATGTCGGTGGCCATCGCGACGAGCTCGGCCTGCAGCCAGTAGGCGCGGCGTGCCCAGGGATTGCGGATGCGCCGGCCGAGGGTCTCGGGCAGGCTCCGGCCCGTCACGATGCCGAGCTTGGCCGAGAGGTACTGGATGAGCCAGGCCATGACGTTGCCGAGCACGACGACCCAGACCAGCAGGTATCCGTACCGTGCGCCGGCGGTCATGTTGCTGGCGACGTTGCCCGGGTCGAGGTACGCGACGCCGGCGACGAGGGCCGGCCCGATGAGCCACGCGAGCCGGGGCAGCGTCAGCGGCCGGCGGCGCGGCGAGGTGGGGGCATCCGTCGTCCACTCGGCAGTTTTCGGCACGCCGAAACTCTAGCCGCATTTCGGCGTGCCGAAAAGAGCTGAGCCGCGCTCGATACGGGCGCTCGCCTGCGCGGTCGGGCGCTCGCCTACGCGGTCGGGGGCTCGCCTGCCACGATGTGTCGGTTGGGTCGACGCTTCGCGACAGGCGAGCAGTCCTCAGACGAGGAAGGATCCGGATGCCGCGCGCCCTCAGTGGTCGCGGCGCAGGCGGCGCAGGCGCCAGACGTTGCCGCTGTGGGTCTCGTGCACGAGCTCGTCGAGGGTCGCCAGTGCGATGGCGAGGCCTCGCCCGGACTCCGCGTCGTCGCCCGGCATTGAGACCGCTCCCAGATCGATCAGCGCCGGGTCTGCCGTGTCGGTGAACACCGCCGACAGCGACTCGGCGTCGGCGTCCAGGGCGACGGACACCTGGATGGGCTCGCGCGCGAGCGCGTGGTCGACGACGTTCGTCGCCACCTCGCTCACCGCGAGGCGGAACATCATCGCGTCCTCGTCGCTCACACCGGCGGTGCGACCGAAGAGCTCGTCGAGGGCGTCGTGCACACGGTCGATGAGGGCGTCGTCGGCCAGGCCCTCCAGGCGGATCTCGGACTCAGTCGCCATCGAACGCCGTCTCCGGGGTGTCGTGCTCGCGGAGCACGCGGTCGAGGTTGGTGAGCTTGAGCACGCGCCGCACCGGCTCGGTCGCGGCGGCGATACGCAGGTCGCCGCCCGCGAGCCGGGCCGACTTGAGGCCGCCGATGAGAGCGCCGAGACCGGAGGAGTCGACGAACTCCGTGCCCGAGAGATCCACGACGATCTTCGTGCTCCCGCCGCCGACGAGGTCGTCGACCGCCTTGCGGAGCCGGGGCACCGACGTCGCCGTCAGCCTCCCCTCGGGCCGGACGACGGCGAACGCCGCGCCGGGGGTGACGATCAGATTCACGGTGCCTCCTGAGGTTCGGGGACGGACCGGACGGGTCCGGAGTAGAGGGCGGCCTGCACGATGACGCTCAGCACCGCCAGGTCGTAGACCACCCACACGGTGTTCACGAGCGTGCCGGTGCCGTCGGCGGTGCCGACGGCGAGGCGCGACAGCCCGAGCGAGAGCGCGAGGACGAGCACCACGATGGCCGTCAGCTGCGGCCAGATCTCGCGCCAGGGCGGGCCCGATTCGTCGCGGCCGTCCTTCTTCGTGACGGCGAAGCCGAGCGGGCGCTTCAGCACCACGTTCGAGAAGGCGGAGGTACAGGCCTTGATCCAGACCGGGAAGAGCGCGAGCGCATACTGCTGCCCCCGCCAGGTCTTGATCCCCTTCGCCACGACCAGGAAAAGGATCTGGTTGATGATGAAGTACGGAAGGAACCGCGCGAAGAAGTCGACGGTCCAGGCCGTCACCGGCATCACGCCGAAGACGAGGAAGATCACCGGCGCGGCGAGATAGACGATCGCGGTGAAGCCCGACAGGTAGCTCCACATCGTCGCGAAATACATGAGCCGCTGGCCGGCCGAGAGGCCCTTCTTGACCAGCGGGTTGTCTCGCAGCATCACCTGCAGCGTGCCCTGCGCCCAGCGCAGCCGCTGCGTCAGCATCGTGCGGAGGTCCTCCGGGGCGAGCCCGCGCGCCAGGATCTCGTGGTGATACACGCTCTTCCACCCGAGGGAGTGCAGCTGCATCGCCGTCGCCATGTCTTCGGTGACCGAGATCGTCGCCATCGGCTGAACAGGCTGCGCCTCATCGGGCCGGTCGACGCGCAGCGCCTCGAGCAGACCCGACACCGACTCGACCGCGCCGAGCGGCGAGAGCTCGCGGGCCGCGAGCGTGTCGAGCCCGGCGTCGTCGATGACGATCGCGTCGAGCTCGGCATCGCGCTGCACCGGCAGCTCGCCGATCGAGGCGAGGTCCGCGCGCACGCGGGCGAGATCGCCGCGCACGAGCTCGCGCGACGCGGCGTCGACCGCGGACTGCACGCGGTAGGTGACGTCGGCGATCGGCTCCCCGGCGTCGAGCCGCGCCCTCGCCTGAGCGACCTCGCCGCCCAGCAGCCGCAGCTGCCGGCGGACGGCGGGGTCGGCATCCCTGTCCCGCCCCGCCTTGGCGAGCAGCGACTCGGATGCCCGCAGCGTGCGCGCCGCCGACTGCTCGAGGTTGCGCACGTAGCCGACGATGCCCAGCTGCATGAGCGCGTCGCGCCGCAGCACGGCGTTCGAGCCGCAGAAGAAGGCGGCGTTCCAGCCGTCCTTGCCCTGCTGGATGGGCCCGTAGAAGAGCGGCGCCTGGCTGCCGAGCGGGTCGGCGTCGTCGACGTTGACGAACCACTGCGGCGTCTGGACGAGTGCGACGTCGGCGTCGTCGGCGAAGTACCCGAGCGTGCGGTGGAGGATGAGCGGATCCGGCACCTGGTCGGCGTCGAGAATCAGGAGGAACTCGCCCTCGGTCTGGAAGAGCGCGTTGTTGAGGTTGCCGGCCTTCGCGTGGCGGGGCTTGCCGGCCCAGTCCTTCGAGCGGGTGATGTAGCCGACGCCGATCGCGCGCGCGGCCTCCTCCATGTCGGGGCGGGCGCCGTCGTCGAGGATCCAGGTCTCGTGCGGGTAGGCGATGCCCTTCGCCGCGTGCGCGGTCGCGATCACCATGTCGATCGGCTCGTTGTACGTCGTGATGAGCACGTCGACCGTGCCCTGCGGTGGTGACGTCGGGGCGGGCCGTTCCTTGGCGCGCCACATCGTCGCCGAGAAGAGGAAGGTGTCGATGAGGCTGTAGGTCTCGGCGATCACGAGCGGCACCGCGATCCACCACGCCGACCAGTTCACCGAGTCGAGCCAGCGCCAGATGATGTAGTTCGCGCCGAGGAGCACCGAGAGCAGCGCGAGGACGCGGATCCAGACGAAGCGCGCGGTCACTCGTCGCGCCTCACGACCAGCACCGTGACGTCGTCGGGAGCATTGCGCTCGCCGGCGAGTCGGGCCGCCTCCTGAACGGCGCCGTCGGGACCGAACTCGCGCAGGGTGTCGCTGACGTGCGCGAACGGATCCTCCTCGTCGAGGATGTCGAGCAGTCCGTCGCTGCAGATCATGAACGTGTCGCCGGGTTCGAGCTGCGCCGGTGACGCGGTGCGGTCCTCGTCGAACCCCATCCCGAGCGGCAGGCCCGTCGACAGCAGCGGCTCCCAGGAGCCGTCGCGCCGCAGGATGAACGCCAGGCTGTGACCCGCGTCGACGAAGGCGATGCGCCCGGTCGCCGTGTCGATGTCGGCCGCGACCGCGGTCACGAAGATGTTCGAGCCGCCGATGTCGTCTTCGAGCATGCGGTCGACCTCGCGCACCACCTGGGTGAGCGGCCGCTCGGGCGCGGTGCGCAACGACGCCCGCACGCCGGAGGCGATGATCGCGGGGCCGGCGCCCTTGCCCATGACGTCGGCCAGTGAGACCCGCAGCCGGTCGCCGACGAGCTGCCAGTCGTACACGTCGCCGAGGAGGTGGCCGGCGGGAGTCGCCGACGCGGCGAGCACGTAGCCCGGGACCGAGGGCGTGCGCACGGGCAGCATCGCGCGCTGCACCACCGATGCGTCCTCGAGCTCGTCCGCGTCGGTCAGCTCGGCCTGCACCCACAGGGCGAGCTCGCGCAGCAGCGCGCGGCCGCGCGCGTCGAGCTTGCGCGGCTCGGTGTCGACGATGCACAGTGTGCCGACCTGCTCGCCGCCGGGAGCCTTGAGCGGGTGGCCCGCGTAGAAGCGCAGGTGCGGGTCGCCGACCACGAACGGGTTCTCGGCGAAGACGTCGTCGGTCGCGGCATCCTCCACGACCAGCGTGCCCTCATGCCGGATCGTGAGGTCGCAGAACGAGTCGGCGCGAGGCGCCTCGCGTCCGCCCAGGCCGATCTGGGCCATGCGGAACTGCCGGTCGCGGTCCATGAGCGTCACGCTGACCATCGGCACGCCGAACATCTCCTGGGCGAGCCGTGCGACGCGATCCACACGTCCGTCGGGCGGAGCGTCGAGCACTCCCAGTGCTTCGATGGCGCGCTGACGCTTCTCGTCGTCGAACAATAGACCCCCCGGTCGTCGAGATCATCTCAGTATCGGATGCTGCGCGCGCCGTCTTCGACTCAGCAGGCGCGATCCGGAGGCACGGCGGCGCGGATCGGTCGCGCTGCCGTGGGGATAACCTGGGCCGGTGACCACGCCCGACCCGAACGCTCCGTCCGCGGAGCCCGCGTCGGAGGCGGCATCACCCGAGGAGCCCACGCGGGAGGCGGCTCCGCCCGCGGACCCCGCGTCGGAGGCGGCATCGCCCGCGGAGCCCGTGCTCCCGGTCGGGGTCGGGCCGTGGCCGGGAGGCCCGGATGCCTGGCCCGACGACCCGCGCTATGACCGCGACCTCCTCGCGCACGGCGATGCCCGCAACGTCGTCGACGGGTACCGGTACTGGACGATGGACGCGATCGTCGCCGACCTCGACACCCACCGACACTCCTTCCATGTCGCGATCGAGAACTGGCAGCACGACATGAACATCGGCTCGATCGTGCGCAGCGCCAACGCGTTCCTCGCCGCCGAGGTGCACATCATCGGCAAGCGCCGCTGGAATCGCCGCGGGGCGATGGTCACCGACCGCTACCAGCACGTGCGCCACCACGAGACCGTCGAGGCGTTCGCGGAGTGGGCGGATGCGGCATCCCTCCCCGTCATCGCCGTCGACAACGTCGAGGGGTCCCGGCCGCTGCCCGCCGCAGATCTGCCCCAGGCGTGCGTGCTGCTCTTCGGCCAGGAGGGGCCCGGGCTCTCGCCGGAGGCCCTGGCCGCGGCATCCGGAGTCGTCGAGATCGAGCAGTACGGCTCGACGCGCTCGATCAACGCCAGCGCCGCCGCCGCCGTCGTCATGTACGAGTGGTGCCGCCGCTGGGCGTGACCGAACGGGCGGCTGTGGTCGCAATGCCCGCCTGGGTACGGCCACCGGTGCCACCTTTGGGGCATGGGGTGCGTGGAGGTGGCGGCTGTGGTCGCAACCCGGTCTGAATGCGGCCACCGGTGCCACCTCGGCCGGCGGGGGTGCGCGGAGGTGGCGGTTGTGGTCGCAATGGCTATCTCGACGAGGCCGCGGGTGCCACCTCGGCCGGCGGGGGTGTGTGGAGGTGGCGGCTGTGGTCGCAATGCCCGCCTGAATGCGGCCACCGGTGCCACCTCGGCCGGCAGGGGTGCGTGGAGGTGGCGGCTGTGGTCGCAACCCCGGTCTGAATGCGGCCACCGGTGCCACCTCGGCCGGCGGGGGTGCGCGGAGGTGGCGGCTGTAGTCGCAATGCCTATCTCGACGAGGCCGCGGGTGCCACCTCGGCCGGCGCTTGATGTCTGGAGGTGGCGGCTGTAGTCGCAATGCCTATCGCGACGAGGCCGCGGGTGCCACCTCGGCCGACGCGCGCGCGGAGGTGGCGGCTGTGGTCGCAACCCCGCTCTGAATGCGGCCACCGGTGCCACCTCGGCCGGCGCTCGATGGCTGGAGGTGGCGGCTGTAGTCGCAGTGCCTATCGCGACGAGGCCGCGGGTGCCACCTCGGCCGGCGGGGGTGCGTGGAGGTGGCGGCTGTGGTCGCAACCCCGGTCTGAATGCGGTCGCAGGTGCCACCTCGGCCGACGCGCGCGCGGAGGTGGCGGCTGTGGACGCAACGCCCGTCGGGGGCAGCGGCGAGGCCGCGGAGCCGGCGGAAGGGTCAGACCTCGAGGGTCATCCACGCGGCGCCGCGCACGCGCCAGCCGAGCGTGACCAGCCGGGCGAGCATGTAGACGCCGAAGAACGCGACGGCGAGCCATGCGAGTCCCGCCGCGCCGACCGGATGCAGCAGTGCGACCAGCACGAGCGCGGGGACGAAGGGCACGAGGTTCAGCACCCCGACGATCGCGAGGTACTTCGCATCGCCGGCGCCGATGAGCACGCCGTCGAGCACGAAGACGACGCCGCACACCGGCTGCGCGACCGCGAGCACGATGAGCGCCGGCTGCACGAGGTTGGCGATGCCCGGGTCGCCGGTGAAGAGCAGCCCGATCACCCCCGACAGGGCACCGATGATCGCCCCCGTGATCACCCCGAACCACGCGCCCCACGCGACCGTGCGTCCCAGTACGCGATGAACGAGCACCGTGTCGTGAGCGCCGAGGTTCTTGCCGATGAGGGCCTGGGCGGCGATCGCCAGCGCGTCGAGCGCGAACGCGGCCGTCGAGAAGATGGTGAACGCGACTTGCCAGCCCGCGAGCTCCACGGTGCCGAGGCCGGTGGCGACGGCGACGGTGGCGAGCAGTGCGACACGCAGCGACACGGTGCGCAGGAACAGCCAGCCGCCGGAGCGTGCCGAGCCGCGGACTCCCTCACGATGAGGACGGATGGATGCCGCGTGCCGCCGCGCGAGCCGCCCGACGACGAGCGCATACGCCGCGACCATGCCCCATTGTGCGACGACGGTGCCCACGGCCGAGCCGGCGATGCCCCAGCCCAGGCCGTAGATGAAGGCCCAGTTGAGGAGTGCGTTCGCGCCGAAGCCGAGGCCCGCGATCCACAGCGGCGTCACGGTGTCCTGCATCCCGCGCAGCAGCCCGGTCGCGGCGAAGACGACGAGCATCGCGGGAAGACCCCACATCGAGATGCCGAGGTAGATCTCGGCCTGTGCCGCCACCTCGGGTGAGGCGCCGAAGAGGCCGACGAGCAGCGGCGTCGCCACGTAGCCGACGAGGGCGAGCAGCGCGCCGATGCCGAGCGCGAGCCACATGCCGTCGATGCCCACCGACACCGCGCGCGTGGGGTCGCCGGCTCCGAAGCGGCGGGCGACGGCCGGCGTCGTCGAGTAGGCGAGGAACACCATCAGCCCGACGATCGTCTGCAGCACGGCCGAGGCGATCCCGAGGCCGGCGAGCGGCTCCACGCCCAGGTGCCCCACCAGCGCCGAGTCGACGATGAGGAAGAGCGGCTCGGCGATCAGGGCCCCGAGCGCCGGCACGGCGAGCCGCAGGATGTCGCGGTTCAGGGTGTCGGTGCTCACCCCACGAGCCTAGAAGGCGGCGCCGACGCCGGGGCGCGGCATCCGTCCCCCCGGGTGCCGGGTCGCGGCATCCGTCGATCCTCAATCGAGGACGAGTGCCGAGATGAGGAGCGGTCGTCGCCGCGGCCTCCGCAGCTCGGCAACGGTCCTCGGACGAGGAACAGGATGCTTCCTCACGATGCCGACGCCGGTCGACCCGCGCTCTCCCGAGCATTGCCCAGGTTTCGGCAGACTAACCTGGAGCGCATGACCGATGCCCCCCGCTCCGGTCTCGCGCTCGACGAGCTCAGTGCCGAGATCCGCCCCCAGGACGACCTCTTCCGCCACGTCAACGGCAGTTGGCTGGAACGGACCGAGATTCCGGACGACAAGGCGCGGTGGGGCTCGTTCCACCTCATCGCGGAGCAGGCCGAGAAGGACGTGCACGCGATCGTCGAGGAGTCGCAGCAGGCCGAGCCGGGCACCGAGGCCCGCAAGATCGGCGATCTCTACACGAGCTTCATGGACACCGAGCGCATCGAGCAGCAGGGCGCCGCCCCGCTCGCCGACCTGCTGGCGCGCGTCGAGGCCATCGACGGCATCCCGTCGTTCCTGCGCACGATCGGCGAGTTCGAGCGCGACGGCGTCGCCGCGCTCATCCACCTCTACATCGAGCCCGACCCGGGAAATCCCGAGCGCTATGTTCCGTTCTTCATCCAGGGCGGCCTGTCGCTGCCCGACGAGAGCTACTACCGCCTCGACAACTTCCAGGAGACGCGCATCGCGTTCCGCTCGCACGTGCAGCGGATCCTGGAGCTCGCGGGCGTGGCCGAGGCCGAGGCATCCGCCGACCGCATCGTCGCGCTCGAGACCGAGCTCGCGACGCACCACTGGGACAACGTCGCCAGCCGCGACGCGGTCAAGACCTACAACCTCAAGACGTGGGACGAGGTGCAGGAGCTGGTCGGCGTCGACCTGACGCCGTGGCGCGAGGGCGCCGCGCCCGAGCACGCCGACGCGTTCGCCCACATCAACGTCTACCAGCCGAGCTTCTTCGAGGGACTCGGCGCGCTCCTCGCCGAGGACCGCGTGGAGGACTGGAAGGCGTGGCTGCGCTTCGCCGTCGTCCACTCCGCGGCGCCGTTCCTGTCGGACGAGTTCGTCGCCGAGAACTTCGGCTTCTACGGCACGCAGCTCACCGGAGTGCCGGTGAACCGCGAGCGGTGGAAGCGCGGCGTGAGCCTCGCCGAGGCGGCGATGGGCGAGGCGATCGGCCGCGTCTACGTCGAGCGCCACTTCCCGCCCGCCGCCAAGGACGCGATGGACGAGCTCGTCGCCAACCTCATCGAGGCGTACCGCCAGTCGATCCGCGACCTCGAATGGATGAGTCCCGAGACCCGCGAGCGTGCGCTGGCGAAGCTCGACGACTTCACCCCGAAGATCGGCTATCCGGTCAAGTGGAAGGACTACTCGACCCTCGAGATCGACCCCGAGGACCTCGTCGGCAACGTCCGCCGCGCCCACGTGTGGGAGCACGACCGCCAGCTCGCGAAGGTCGGCCAGCCGATCGACCGCGACGAGTGGTTCATGACTCCGCAGACCGTCAACGCGTACTACAACCCGCTGATGAACGAGATCGTGTTCCCGGCGGCGATCCTTCAGTACCCGTTCTTCGACGCCGAGCGTGACGCCGCGGCCAACTACGGCGGCATCGGCGCGGTCATCGGCCACGAGATCGGCCACGGCTTCGACGACCAGGGAAGCCGCTTCGACGGCGACGGGTCGCTGCGCGACTGGTGGACGGACGACGACCGCGCCGCCTTCGAGGAGCGCACGAAGAACCTCATCGCCCAGTACGACGCGCTCGTGCCGCAGGGCCTTGCGGACGAGAACCACGTCAACGGCGCGCTCACCATCGGCGAGAACATCGGCGATCTGGGCGGCCTCGGCATCGCCATCAAGGCCTACGCCCTGTCGCTGGACGGCGCCGAGGCACCCGAGATCGACGGGTTCACCGGCATCCAGCGACTGCTGCTCAGCTGGGGACAGATCTGGCAGCAGAAGGGACGGGATGCTGAGACCATCCGTCTCCTGACCATCGACCCGCACTCGCCCAACGAGTTCCGGTGCAATCAGATCGTCAGGAACATCGACGCGTTCTACGATGCGTTCGGAGTGACGGAATCCGACGCCCTCTGGCTCGACGAGGACCAGCGCGTCACCATCTGGTGAGGTCAGGGCCGTCTGGGCGGCCCGCCGGCCGTCTGGGTGGCCGGATACCCCGCATCATCATCGAAGGAGAGGGAACTCCGTGGGCATGGAGCCCAGAAAGGACGCCGAGTCGCTGCGGGGGGCGCGACGGAGCACCGGACGACGGACGCCGAAGAGGACGGCGGCCGGACGTCGATCATTCACGTCGACGCTGAAGGCGCTCGACGACCTCGCCGCCTCAGGCGCCAAGATCTCGGTGCGGATCACCGACCTCGATCGCGGCACGTCCGTGCTCTCGGGCGACGACTTCGTGACCCTGCCGGTCGCGGGCCTCGGCGTGGTCCCGCTGCTCATCGAGGTGGCCGCCGCGTTCGAGTCGGGTCAGCTGGATCCGCTCGAGATCATCGACCGCTCGAACCTGGAGCCGGTCGGCGTCGGGGGAGTGTGGCAGCATCTGAAGGCGCCGGCGCTGCCTCTCATCGACCTCGCCGTGCTCACCGCCTCGACCGGCGACGCGCTCGCCGCCAACGCGCTGCTGCGACGCGTGGGCCTGCCGGCCGTGCGCAGCCGCATCGAGCAGCTGGGGCTCGCGCGCTCGGCGCTGCTCGACCGGTTCCGCGACGAGCGCGGGCCCGACGACGCGCCGCACTTCGCCCTGGGCTCCGCCCGCGAGCTCGCCGAGGTCTTCGCGGCCCTGGTCAACTCGCAGGTCGTCTCGCCCAGCGTGAGCGCTCAGGTCGCGGAGTGGCTGAGCCTCAACCACGACCTGTCGCTCGTCGCATCCGCCACCGGCCTCGACCCGTTCTCGCACGAGAACGACGAGCATGGCCTGCTCTTCATCAACAAGACCGGCCGGGATGCCGGCATCCGTGTCGAAGCGGGTGTGCTGGCCGGCCCGCGGGCCGGGGTGTCGTACGCGCTCATCGTGTGCTTCGACGACCTGTCGATCTCGCACCGCCTGCGTGCGCACGAGGCCTTCCGCGTGCTGGGCACGGACCTGATGGAGTACGTGTTCTGACCCCGGGGCGCGGCCTCCGGGCCCGCCGGGCGGCCCGCTGCCGGTGAGACGACAGCGTGAGGACGAGAGGGTGGGATCCACCCCGGGTCTCGTCCGCAGACTGTCGTCTCACCGCTCCGCCTGGGGGCGGGACCGCGTGCGCGATGACTCCGGGTGACGGGCGGTTACCTATGGCGGGAGGGATCGACTAGCCTCGCAGGGTGTCAACACCGCCGTTCCGCGCCGACATCGTCGGCAGCTTCCTCCGCCCCGCCGACCTGGCCGACGCCCGCCGTCGATTCGCGTCCGGGCAGATCGACGCCGACGCGCTCCGTGTCGCCGAAGACACCGCGATCGCCGAGCTCGTCGTCCGGGAGGCCGACGCCGGGCTGAAGCTCGCGACCGACGGCGAGTACCGCCGCTCGTGGTGGCATTTCGACTTCTTCGGCCTGCTCGACGGCGTCGAGATCGTGGAGCTCGACCACGGCATCCAGTTCCAGGGCGTCCAGACGAAGCCGCGGGGAATCGAGGTGAGCGGCAAGATCGGGTTCAGCGACACGCATCCCTTCCTCGACCACTTCCGCTCGCTCAAGAGCCTGCTCGAGCGCACGACGGGCGCGGTGCCGAAGTTCAGCATCCCGGCGCCGACCGTGCTCGACTTCCGGCTGGAGCCGGGTCACCTCGAGGGCTCCGGCTACGACGACCGTGACGACATCGTCGACGACCTCGTGCAGGCGTACCGCGACGCGGTGGCCGCGTTCTACGCCGCCGGCGCGCGCTACCTGCAGTTCGACGACACCGCGTGGGCGTATCTCTGCTCGGACGTGGAGCTCGAGAAGGCGCGGGACCGCGGCATCCGTACCGACGGCATCGCCGAGCGGTACTCGGGCATCCTCAACCGCATCCTCGAGGGCAAGCCCGACGACCTCACCATCACGACGCATGTCTGCCGCGGCAACTTCCGTTCGACGTGGATCTCGTCGGGCGGATATGAGCCGGTCGCCGAGCAGCTGCTGGGCAACACGGCGTACGACGGCTATTTCCTCGAGTACGACAGCGAGCGGGCCGGGGGCTTCGAGCCGCTGCGCTTCCTGCCCGAGGGCGACAAGACGGTCGTGCTGGGGCTCATCACGTCGAAGACCGGCGAGCTGGAGAACGTGGATGCCGTGAAGCACCGCATCGACGAGGCGGCCGCGTTCGCCCCGCTGGGGCAGCTGGCGCTCAGCCCGCAGTGCGGCTTCGCCTCGACCGAGGAGGGGAACGTGCTGAGCGTGGACGAGCAGTGGGCCAAGGTGCGCGAGGTCGTCGACATCGCCGCCGACGTCTGGCGCTGACCCGCGCTTCGCGCCCGCCCCGGCGCCCGGCGACCCAGGGTCAGTGGGAGGGCGGGGCGTCGACGACCGGGGTGCCGTGGGTGTGGAAGGTGTCGATCGTCTTCATGCCCCAGGCCTGACCCTTCTTGCGCTCGGTCTCGGTCCACTCGACGACGGGCTGATCGGGGTCCAGCAGCAGGCGGGCGCCCGCCTGGGCGAACTCGATGCGGTTGCCGCCGGGCTCCCAGACGTAGAGGAAGAACGTCTGGTTGATGGCGTGCTTGTGCGGGCCCGACTCGATGTGGATGCCGTTCTCGAGAAAGATGTCGGCGGCCTTGAGGATGTCTTCCCGGGTGTCGGGGGCGAACGCGATGTGGTGCAGGCGGTTGCCGTGCTTCGTCCAGTCGTCGGAGTACACCACGTCGTAGGACTTCAGCGAGAAGTGGAACCACCAGGCCGCGAACCTGCCGTTGTCGAGCCGGATCCGCTCGGACTCCCGCATCCCCAGCGCGTCCCGCAGGAACTCGCCGTTGGCCTCGACGTCCTTCGCGAGGTAGTTGATGTGGTCGAGGCGCCGGGCGTTCACCCCGCGGCCCGGGAAGCGCGAGGCCTGGTTCTTCAGCGCCGGGCGGTCGTCGTCGCCGGCGACGTACCGCTCGGCCTCGTAGAAGATCCCCATCGCGTGCCCGTCGGGATCGGTGAACTCGTACGTGGGCCCGCAGCCGACGTCTCCGTCCACCCATCCGCGACCGAGCCCGGTCGCCTCGATCGCGGCGACCCGGCGCTCGAGCGCCTGCTGCGACGATGCCCGGAACGTCGTGCGACCCACGCCCGCAGCATCCGAGCCCGTCAGCTTGATCGTGTACAGCTGGTATTCGTCCCACGTACGGAGGTAGATCGAGTCGCCGTCCTCGGCGACGACCCGCATGGCGAGCAGCTCCTCGAAGAACCAGCGGCTCTCGGCCGGGGTGGGTGTGAGCAGCTCGACGTGGGCGAGGTGCGCGACATCGAACGAGGTGTCGGCGGTCATCGTGGTGTCCTCTCTGACAGGGTTTTCAACGTCGCGGCCCCGGAAAGACGGTGCCGTCGAAGAGCTTGCGGGCGGTGCGCAGCGAGAACGACGTCGCACGCCACGTGCCGTCGGCGTCGCGCGTCACCCGCACGCGCGAGGGAAAGGTGCCGCTCGGGTGCTCGATCGCCGTCTCCTCGCCATCGAGCGGCCCGGCGAGGTCGGAGCCCACGGCGCCCGGGATGCGCAGCGCGGCGGCGACGGATGCTGCCATCAGCACGCCGATCGCCGTGTGCACGCGCGCCGGAATGAACGCCCGGGTCGAGATCGCGCCCCCGTTGCGCGCCGATGAGACGAGGATCATCTTCGGCACCGTCTGCGCTTCGACGTCGCCGAGCCCCATCCGCGGACCGGCCGCGAGCCGCACGCGCTCGATGCGCGCACCGAGCTCGGCGTCGCCCTCCAGGGCCCCCGGCGACTCGGAGCCGTCCAGGCCGAACTCGTCCGCGCGGAGCACGACCACCGGCATCCCGTTGTCGATCAGCGTGACGACGTGCCCGTCGATCTCGTCCACCGGGCTGCCGGTGGGAAGGAGCGGCTTCTCGGGCCCCCCTCCGACCTCGAGCTCGATGGCCGATGCCGTTCCCGGCACGCCGTCGATGGTCGCGTCGCCGGTGTAGTCGGGCAGACCGCCGGCCGTGGCGAAGACGGCGGTGGCGGCATCCCCCGTGTTGAGAAGACGGATGCGCACCGTCGTGCGCTCTCCCGTCGCCGCGACGAGACCCCGCTCGACGGCGAACGGCCCGACGCCGGCGAGCAGATTGCCGCACGTCTGCGCGTCGCCGACGGTCGCGCTGTCGACGCCGATCTGGAGGAAGAGGTAGTCGACGTCGATGCCGTCGACGGGGGAGGGTGAGACGATCGCGACCTTGCTGGTGAGCGGATGCGCGCCGCCGATGCCGTCGATCTGTCGCGGGTCGGGCGAGCCCATGATCCGCAGGAGCAGGTCGTCGCGCGTGGCCGGGTCGTGCGGCAGATCGTCCGCGAGGAAGTAGGCGCCCTTCGACGTGCCGCCGCGCATGAGCATGCAGCGGATGCCGTCGCGCGCCGCCGCCGCCGGGTCAGGCCCCGTCATCGTCGCGCGCCTGGTAGTCGGCCTGCGTGAGGTACTCGACGCCGAGTTCGGCGAGGAGCGGACGCAGGCCCTTCCGGTCGAGGCTGAGCTCCCTCCCGGAGCCGTACGCCTCGCGGTCAGCCGTCTCCTTCGCGACGCGCGCGTCGGCCGCCGACAGCACCGTCGATGCTCGCTCGCGCGGCACCACGACCACCCCGTCGTCGTCGGCGACGATGACGTCTCCCGGGCGCACCGTCGCCCCGGCGACGACGATCGGCACGTTCACCGATCCGGGCGTCGCCTTCACCGTGCCCTGCGCGTGCACGGCGCTCGACCACACCGGAAAGCCCATGTCGCGCAGATCCGCCGTGTCGCGCACGCCGGTGGTCGTGACGAGTCCGCGCACGCCGCGCGCCTTGAGCGCCGTGGCGAAGAGGTCGCCGAACGCGCCGTCGCTCGACGCCGAGGTGGTCGTGACGACGAGGAGATCCCCTTCCCGGCACTGCTCGATCGCCGCGTGGATCATGAGGTTGTCGCCGGGCCAGCTCAGCACCGTGACGGCGGTGCCGCCGACGCGCGCACCGGTCTGGATCGGACGGATGCCGGCGCCCACGAGTCCCGTCCGGCCCATCGCCTCATGCACGGTGGCGACGCCGTGCGCGCCGAGCGCGGCGGCCGTCGCCGCATCGGCCCGCGCGATGTCGGTGATGACGACGGGCCTTGTCATCGCAGCATCCGTCCCTCCGACCCGATCGCGGTCATGACAGCACCGCGGTGACCTGCGGGAAGTGCCGCATGTACGCCTCGCCCATGGTCTCGTGGGGCAGGCCGAGGTTCGGGCCGGCGTTGCGCTTGAGCTGCACGCCGCGGCGGATCGCGAGGTCGGTGTAGTACGACCACATGTGCTTCTGCGCGGGCAGGCACTCCATCGCCGCACGCTTGCGGGCGAAGGCGTCGGTGATGTCGAGCAGCACGTTCGGTGTGAAGTCGCACTGCTCGGGCTGGTGCGGCTCGAAGAAGAAGACGGGCGGGGCGCCGATGATGTCGTCCTTCGCCGGGTAGCTCCCATCGGAGTTCGCGACGCCGATCGCCTGCGCGAGCACGCGTGCCTCCAGCGCCATGCGCGCGGCGGCGGGGTGGTCGCCGTTGTAGGGGTCGCGGAGCGTGTGGGTGAGCACGACCGTGGGCTGCACGCGCCGGTAGAGGTCGACGAGGCGCGAGACGGCGTCGCGCGACTCGACGAGAGGGTAGTCGCCGAGGTCGAGGAACTCGATCTCGGCGCCGAGAGCGGATGCCGCGGCCTCGGCCTCGTCGCGCCGGATGCGCTTGATCTCGTCCAGCGACTTGCCGTCGAGCCACTGGCTGGCGGACTCGCCGCGCTCGCCGTACGACAGGCACGCCACGACCGCGCGCTCGCCGCGGAGGGCCGCCGAGGCGATCGCGCCGCCCGCGCGCCACACGAAGTCGCCGGCGTGGGCGCTGACGACCAGGAGCGTGTCTGTCATGCGGTCAGCGAACCACATCAGGCCCAAGATCGTCAACCAGATTGTCGACAATCCGCGGAAGGCGCTCCGTTCCCCCCTCGTTCGCCGCGCCGATCGTGCCGAAGAACCCTCTCGTCCGCGAGGCCGAGCGAGCGACGGTGTCGTAGAACCAGTCCAGAGCTGCGGCGTGCTGGGTGGTGCTGCGCCGGTACACGTGCAACTCCGCCTCCGGCAACTCGAAGGGCACGTCCGTGACGTGCAGCGGCCACTGCGTCGACCACCCTTGCGCGAGCGTCTCGGGGATCGTGGCGATGAATCCGCCCGCGATCAGGATCGGGGGAAGGGACGCGAAGTGCTGCACCGACACGACGGGCGGCGCCACGTCGCCGAGGCGGGCATGGGCCGCCTCGAGCAGCTCCGTGCCGGGATCGCCGGTCACGACGATGCGACGTGCCGCCCGGTACTGGTCGACCGTGAGCGCATCGGCGGCGAGTGGATGGCCTTGCGCCATGGCGACCCGATACGACTCGCGCTTCAGTCGGCGGTGCGCGAGATCGTTGCCGAGCCGCGCGGGCGAGATCGCCAGGTCGATGATTCCCCGCGTGAGCGCGTCCACGAGCATCTCGGGCTGCAGCCGCGCGACCTCCAGCCGTGCTCGCGGAGCCAGGGTGTTCAGCGCGTCGACGATCGTGGGCAGCCAGCCGATCTCACCGAGCTCGGAGAGCGCGACCCGGAAGACGCGCTCCGTCGTCGACGGGTCGAACTCGAACACCGAGTCCAGTGCGCGGTCGACGCTCGACATGGCGTCGCGCAGATTGGGATAGATCGCCTCGGCCAGTGGCGTCGGGCGCATTCCGTTGCCCGCGCGCTCGAAGAGCACGTCGTCGAACTGCGCACGCAGACGGCCGAGCGACTGGCTGACGGCCGACTGCGTCACGAAGAGCCGGCGTGCCGCGATCGTGAGGCTGCGGGACTCATAGACGGCGACGAAGACTTTCACGAGATTCAGGTCCATCGCACTCCGGCATCGTTAGCAGAGGGAAACCGGCTATTAGGACAACTGTAGCCAGACCTCCGCCGGTTCTTAGTAGCGTTTATCTCTCGCGCGGTCGGCGGCGACCGTGCCGACGAAGGAGTCGCTGATGACCGTTCCCGTCCGCCACGACGAACATCGAGGCCGCCCCCGTCACGGGGCGGATCGTGACCGCGCCGTGGCGGCCGTGCGCGAACTCCTCGATGCCCTCGGCGAGGATCTCGCGCGTCCGGGGATCGTGCGCACCCCCGACCGGGTCGCCGATCTCTTCCTGGAGCTGACCTCGGGCATCGGCGCCGACGTCGCCGACGCCCTGGGCGAGCCCATCCCCGTCGCCGACGGCACCGGGGGAGAGCTCATCGCTGTCACCGGCATCCGATTCCGCGCCCTGTGCGAGCATCACCTCCTCCCGTTCGACGGAGTCGCCGACGTGTACTACCGTCCGCGCAGCCTGCTCGCAGGTTTCGGACGGATCGCTGCGCTCGTCGACCGCGCATCGCGCCGGCCGCAGCTGCAGGAGACCCTCGGTGCCGGCATCGCGGATGCGCTCGTGTCGAGGCTCACGCCCTACGGGGTGGCGGTGCGGATCGAGGCGCGCCACGAATGCATGAACCAGTTCGCTCCCTCGACGGCCGACGCGCGCGTGGTGACGATCGCCGGTTCGGGTTCGATGGCCGACGTTTCGTGGCTGCTCGCCGAACCGCGGTGCGGGCGCGATTAGCACTCGGAGATGGACTATTAGCAGCAGTGAAAGAGAAGGGGGTTGCCGGTAAGTGGAACTTAGGTAGCGTGGCCGTGGACACACCGAATGTGTCTCTCAGAACGAAGGAGTTCGCAATGGCCGAGTCACTCGCAGCGGCGATCGAACGGGCCGGCAGCGCAGTGAACCTCCTGCGCAACGCGCAGGCACGGCCGACGATCTTCCCGGTGACCGCCGAGTTCAGCAACTGGCGCTCGGAGCAGCAGTCGTGGCGCACGTCGGTGGCGCTGCTGGACCAGTCGCACCACATGACGGACCTGTTCATCACGGGGCCCGACGCGCTGCGGCTGCTGAGCGACACCGGCGTGAACAGCTTCACGAACTTCGCGGTCGACAAGGCCAAGCAGTTCATCGCGGTCAACCATGAGGGCTACCTCATCGGCGACGCGATCCTGTTCTACCTCGCGGAGAACGAGTTCGACCTCGTCGGCCACCAGATGGTGATCGACTGGGTCCAGTTCCACGGCGAGTCCGGCGACTACGACGTCTCGTTCGAGCGCGACGGCAACTCGATCGTGCGGGCCGGAAACCCGAAGCTCTACCGTTACGAGCTGCAAGGGCCCCACGCACTGGCGCTCATGGAGCGCGTCACCGGCGCGCCGGTGCCCGACACGAAGTTCTTCCACATGGCGACATTCACCATCGACGATCTCGCGGTGCGCTCGCTGCGTCACGGAATGGCGGGCCAGCCGGGGTTCGAGCTCTTCGGCCCGTGGGAAGAGGGAGAGCGCGTGCGAAACGCCCTCGTCCACCACGGAGAGGCGTTCGGGCTCGTGCTCGTCGGCTCCAAGGCGTACTCGTCGGCGAACCTCGAGTCGGCATGGGTGCCCTCGCCGCTCCCCGCCATCTTCAGCGGGCATGACACCGATCGGTACCGCGAGTGGCTTCCCGCAGCGAGCGCGGGGTCGCTGGCGGGCAGCCTCGCGTCCGACCGCATCGAGGACTACTACGTCACGCCGTACGACCTCGGCTACGGACGCAGCGTCTCGTTCGACCACGACTTCATCGGGCGCGAGGCGCTCGAGGAGCACGCGGCGAACGCGGCTCGGCAGAAGGTCACGCTGGTGTGGAATGCCGACGATGTCGCTGCGGCCCAGCGTTCCCTGCTGGAGCCGGGAGTCCCCGCCAAGTACATCGACTTCCCCAAAGCGCGCTACGGCCTCTACCAGGTCGACCGCGTCCTGGTCGACGGCAAGGACGTCGGCATCTCGCACGACGCCGGATACATCACCAACGAGCAGGTCTTCGCATCGCTCGCGAGCATCGAGAACGCGTATGCGCAGCCGGGGACCGAGGTGGTGGTCGTGTGGGGCGAGGAGCCCAACTCGAGCAAGCCGGCCGTCGAGCCGCACCGCCAGGTGCAGATCCGTGCGGTCGTCGAGCCCGCGCCCTACTCACGTTTCGCGCGCGAGAACTACCGGAAGAACAGCGGCGCGTGACGACGCCTGCGACAGCGAAACAAGCGACAGCGAATCAAGGAGGAATCGTGGCAAGCCTGCAGGACTATCTGGATGAGCGCGGCAACGTCGTCGAGACGCTGCGGAACTCGCAGCTGGGCACATACATCTACCCGGTGGTGCCCGCGGAGTTCTCGAACTGGCGACGGGAGCAGAAGGCGTGGCGCCAGACGGCCGTCCTCTACGACCAGACCCACCACATGGTGAACTTCTTCATGACCGGCCCCGACGCGCTGAAGCTCATCTCCGACACCGGCATCAACTCGTTCGCGAACTTCCCGGTGAACACGGCCAAGCAGTTCGTGCCGACCTCCTCGACGGGCGGCGTCATCGGCGACGGCATCCTGTTCCATCTCGCCGAGGACGAGTACGTCTACGTCGGCCGCGCGCCCGCCGCGAACTGGCTGCAGTTCCACGCCGAGACCGGCTCCTACGACGTCGAGACCCGCTACGACGACCGCTCGCCGTCGCGCCCGTACGGCCAGGCCGTCACGCGCGAGTTCTACCGCTTCCAGATCCAGGGGCCCAACGCCTGGCCGATCATCGAGAAGCTCGCCGGTCGGGAGGTCGAGCAGGTGCGGTTCTTCCACATGGGAGAGCTCGAGGTCGCCGGCGAACAGGTGCGGACGCTCCGCCACGGCATGGCCGGCGCCCCGGGCCTCGAGATCTGGGGACCCTACGAGCAGCACGGCAAGATCCGAGACGCCGTGCTCGAGGCGGGACGCGAGTTCGGCATCGAGCCGTGCGGCTCCCGCGCCTACTCGTCGAACACCCTGGAGTCGGGGTGGATCCCGTCGCCGCTGCCGGCCGTCTACACCGGCGGCGACATCGAGCGCCGCTACCGCGAGTGGCTTCCCGCGGACAGCTACGAGGCGATCAATGCGCTCGCGGGGTCGTTCGTGTCGGACGACATCGAGGACTACTACCTGAACCCGTGGGACCTCGGCTACGGCTCGTTCGTGAAGTTCGACCACGACTTCATCGGCCGCGAGGCGCTCGAGAAGGTCGACCCCGAGTCGCAGCGCAAGAAGGTCACACTGGCGTGGAACGACGAGGACCTCGGGAAGATCCTCACGACGGTCATCGACCGGGAGGGGCCGGGCTACCAGTTCTTCGATCTGCCCAACGCGAACTACGGCTCCTCGAACTACGACGCCGTGATCGACGCCGACGGGAACACCGTGGGCCTGTCGCTCTTCACCGGCGTCACGGCGAACGAGAAGCGCGGCCTGTCGCTGGCGACCGTCGACCGCGACGTGCCGATCGGCGCCGAGGTGCGCGTGGTGTGGGGCGAGCCCGACGGCGGCTCGCGCAAGACCACCGTCGAGCCGCACGAGCAGATCGCGGTCCGTGCCGTCGTGAGCCCGGTGCCGTACGCGGTGACGGCACGTCAGGAATACCACGGCGGCTGGCGTACGGCCGGAGCGGCCTGACCGGCGCGCTCGCCGGGCACGCGGTGGGCTCGGACGCGGGCGCGCGCGCGGGGTTGCGGCATCCGTCCCGGGCACCCCTTCGGGGGGTCGCAACACGCGGGGTGGGGTGGTCGGTTCCGCGTGTTGCGTCACCTGAGCGTGGCGGGCTTCGGCGCGGGCGCGGGGTCGCGGCGTGACGTGCCACCTTCGCGATCGCGCGCCTCGCGCGGAGGTGGCGGGTGTGGTCGCGCAAAGGCTCGGGTGGTGGCGTGTCGTGCCACCTTTGCTGCCGGCCCTGGGTGGAGGGGCGCGCGTGCGCGCCTTGGGTGGAGGTGGCGGGTGTGGTCGCATTAGGGCTCGGGTGGCGGCGTGTGGTGTCACCTTTGCCAGCGCGCCTTGGGCCGAGGTGGCGGGTGTGGTCGCACTAGGGCTCGGGTGGCGGCGTGTGGTGCCACCTTTGCCAGGGTGGCTCGCGCGGAGGTGGCGGGTGGCGGCGTGTGGTGTCACCTTTGCCGGCGGGGCTCACGCGGAGGTGGCGGGTGTTGTCGCGCGAGGGCTCGGGTGGCGGGGTGTGGTGCCACCTTTGCTGCCGGCCCTGGGTGGAGGGCGCGCGTGTGCGCGCCTTGGGTGGAGGTGGCGCCCGGTGTCGCGCAAGGGCGGGGGTGGCGGCGTGTCGTGCCACCTTTGCTAGCGGGCCTTGGGTGGAGGTGGCGGGTGTTGTCGCGCGAGGGCTCGGGTGGCGGGTGTGGTCGCACTAGGGCTCGGGTGACGGCGTGTGGTGCCACCTTTGCTGCCGGCCCGGGGTGGAGGGGGCAGCGTGTGGTGCCACCTTTGCCGGCGGGGCTCGCGCGGAGGTGGCGGGTGTGGTCGCGCAAAGGCTCGGGTGGTGGCGTGTCGTGCCACCTTTGCTGCCGGCCCTGGGTGGAGGGGCGCGCGTGCGCGCCTTGGGTGGAGGTGGCGGGTGTGGTCGCATTAGGGCTCGGGTGGCGGCGTGTGGTGTCACCTTTGCCAGCGCGCCTTGGGCCGAGGTGGCGGGTGTGGTCGCACTAGGGCTCGGGTGGCGGCGTGTGGTGCCACCTTTGCCAGCGTGGCTCGCGCGGAGGTGGCGGGTGGCGGCGTGTGGTGTCACCTTTGCCAGCGTGGCTCGCGCGGAGGTGGCGGGTGTGGTCGCGCCAGGGCTTGGGTGACGGCGTGTGGTGCCACCTTTGCTGCCGGCCCTGGGTGGAGGGGGCGGCGTGTGGTGTCACCTTTGCCAGCGTGGCTCGCGCGGAGGTGGCGGGTGTGGTCGCGCAAGGGCGGGGGTGGCGGCGTGTGGTGTCACCTTTGCCGGCGGGGCTCACGCGGAGGTGGCGGGTGTGGTCGCGCCAGGGCTCGGGTGGCGGCGTCTGGTGTCACCTTGCTGCCGGCCCTGGGTGGAGGGGGCAGCGTGTGGTGTCACCTTTGCCGGCGGGGCTCACGCGGAGGTGGCGGGTGTGGTCGCGCGAGGGCTCGGGTGACGGCGTGTGGTGCCACCTTCACGCTCGTCCCGGCGAGCGGCTGGTCAGCCGGCGTCGCGCTGGGAGACGAGGCGCTCGAACCACGCGAGGGTGCTGCGCGTCATGTCGGCCGGCTGGCCGGACGACTCCAGCGCCGCCAGCGCGGCGCGCACCTCGTGCTCGCGGCGCACCGCGTGCTGCGTGCTGCCGTGCACGAGGCGGTTGATGAGCGCCGCACCGTCGGGGCCCAGCTCGTCCGCCATCTGCGTGCGGAGCCACTCCTCCGCGCCGACGGCGCGCGCGGCGCCGAGACCCTCGAGCACGAGCGCCGCGAGGCCCTTCATGAAGACGCTGCGCAGCAGCCGCAACCGGGCGGCTTCGCCCGCGTCGCCGTCGACGATCTGCACCGGGACCTCGAACGGGCCGACGAGCGCCGCGAACTCGTGCGCGCCCGGACCGCTCGCGAGCAGCGGCGTGCGATGCCCTGCACGGACGACCGGCGCCAGCACCGCGACATCCGCCATCGCCCGTCCGCGGTCGGCCGCGAGCCGCGCGATGTCCGCCTTGAGCTCGGGAGCCGCCGTGTTGAGGTCGGCGTACACCGCACCCTCGGGGACGTGCGGGAGCGCGTCATGGGCGACGGATGCCGCGGCGTGGCCGGTCACGAGACTCAGTGCCACGTTGGCTCCCGCGAGCGCGTCGGCGAGCGTCGCGAACTGGGGGACGTCGGGGTCGCCGAGCTCGTGGGCGGGGTCGAAGCCGCGGACGTCGGCGCCGGCGTGGGCCAGGCCGCGCGCGTAGCGGCGGCCGGCCTCGCCGAGGCCGAGGATCGCGATCGTCGTCATGGCGGAAACCCTAGGGCACGGCCGTCGTGCCGACGGGCGCGACGGCGTCGTGCGGGTCGGTGTCGAGGCTTTCGAGGTACTCCAGCGAGCGGCGCGAACCGCTCACGAGCGAGCGGATGCCGTGCGTGCGCTCGTCGACGTCGGGGCGGTAGGCGATCGCGAGGTCGTGGGCGATGCCGGCGGCGGCGCGTCGCAGCAGCTCGGCATAAGGATGGGGCGAGACGCCGTCGTTCGGCACCACGACGCCGATCGCGGCGTACACGGTCCCCCCTGGCCCGATGATCGGCACCGCGATGCCGCGGGATTCGGGGTGGATGTGCCCCTCGGTCACGGCATAGCCGTCGTCGCGCACCTTGCGCAGGCGCGCGCGCAGCTCCGGGCCGGTGCGGATCGTCCGCTCGGTGTACACCCGCAGGCCTTCGGCGATGACTTCCGCGACCAGGGACGGGTCGGCGTGGGCCAGCAGCACCAGTCCGCTCGACGACGCGTGCAGCGGGATCCGTCCTCCGATGAGCGTGGCGTTGACGACGGCGTCGCGTGTCGACATCCGGTCGATGAACAGTACGTCGTGCCCGCTCAGCACGCCCAGCTGCGTGTGCTGCCGCACGCGCTCGTGCACCGCCCCGAGCCACGGGCGGGCGATCTCGCGGAGGCCGACCGCTCCCGGCGTGCGACTGGCGAACTCCCACAGCCGCACCCCGAGGCGGTACGTCCGGTCGGGGAGACGCTCGAGGAGACCCTCGTGCTCGAGCTCGGCGATGAGGCGATGCGCGCTCGATCGGGGGATGGCCGCCGCGTCGGCGATCTCGCTGAGCGTCAGGAACGGATGCCACGCGTCGAAGCTCTCGAGCACCCGCAGGTGACGGTGCAGCACCGACTCTCCGGCAGATCCTCGCGCCACGGCATCCTCCTCGATGACGCCGCCATGCTAACCCCCGCGGCGCGGCATCCGTCCCACCCCCCCGGACTCCCGGGGCGCAACACGCGGGATCGACGTGGCCATTCCGCGTGTCGCGCCACCCGAAGCCCGACCGCCAGCGGCCAGCGGCCGGCGGCCGGCACCGGGGCCCTCAGTCGTTCTGGCGGTACACCGTCCGGGCGAAGTCGTGGTACGGGGCGGGGGCGACGGTCGCGCGGATCCGCACCTGGCGGTGGTCGGCGTCGACGGAGTGCTTGCGGGAGACCGGATCCTCGCCCCACACCACCTCGACCTCGTCTCCGTCGCCGAAGCCGGCGTCCAGGGTGGCGAGGGACATGTAGAGCTGGTCGTACGCGATGTATCCGGCATCCGTCGAGATGCCCACGAGCTGCCCGTCCTTGTGGACCTCGTCCATCTGGTAGAACCCGTAGCGGGCCTTCGGGAAGTCGAGGTACTTCGCCGGCGTGCCCGGCTCGAGCTGCGACCGCACCACGGCGGCGACGTCCTCCGCATTCCAGATCAGCGTGACCTTGCGGCGGCGCTGATTCTCCGCGTGCTTCTCGAGCGCCTCGCGGCCGTGGAAGTCGTGGTCGAAGCGCACCGAGCGTCCGAGCCCGATGTCGAAGGGCGTCATGTAGTAGTCGTGGATGTCGGTCGAGTACAGGGATCCGGCGACCGAGCCGATGCGCCCGGCGGGCAGCCAGTCGCGGTACTCCGCGAAGTCGTCGTCGAACACGGCGGGGAACGGCGTCGGCACCCAGCCCGCCTCGAGCGGCGTCGACGAGTAGGCTTTCGCCCCGACGCGGCGGATGCCGTGCTCCTCGCCGGCCTCCATCAGCGCCTGGAGCACGACCTCGTTGTCTTCCCACGGTCCGAAGAACTCGAAGCCGGGCTGGCCGGCCATGCCGTGCCGCAGGGCCTTGACCGGGCGCCCGGCGATGGTGACGTCGCCGATGTGGAAGAACTTGATCTCGGGCGCCGGACCGCCGAAGACCTTCTCCATGACGAGGTCGGCGTGCGGTCCCTGCAGCTCGTAACGGTAGAACGTGGGCGGCGCCTGGCGCATGTGCGAGTTCGCCTCGAGGCGGTAGCGCACGTCCTTTCCGGCATCCTGCGCCTTCTCGACGTTGAAGCGCACCCAGTCGATGAGGATGTGGTGCCCGATGAGCACCAGTCCCTCGGGGCCCTCGGAGTTGTAGAACAGGATGCCGTCGCCGATGAGGTAGCCGTCCTTGTTCACCGAGATGAGCTGCTTGGCGACGCCGGGGCGGAAGGTCGCGAACGTGTTCGGCGAGATCGAGCTGAGGAGCGGGATCAGGTCGTCGCCGTCGAGGAACAGCTGCGTCATGTGGTGCGACTGGTCCATGAGCGCGACCGAGGTGTTCCACGCCCGCTGCTCGTCGCGCCAGTTGGTGAACTCGGGCGCCACCGGGAAGGTGAACGCCGGCCAGTTCTGGTTGCGCAGCAGCTCGACGGGGCTGCCGGCCCGGTCGATCGCCTGCGCGAGCGTCTCGGTCGTCGCGTCGGTCGTGGTCGTGGTGGTCATCAGCGACCCTCCTTCTTCGTTGAAGCTGCGGTCAGCGTAGAAGCCCCGGGAGCCGCCTCCTCGCCGGAGTTCCATTGGCCGGAATCGGATGCTGCGCCTGCGCGCGCTGCGCCCGAACATCGGATCGGAGGTCACGGTCCGGGAACTTCACACCAAAATCGTTGACAATCTGACCGCGAATCCGTAGCTTTCCGAGCAAGGGGAGCACTCGAGGCCCCGGATCGACCGTGACGACGCGACGACGCGAAAGGTGGAGCATGGGTGCTCGGCTCGCAGTCCGCGACGTCAGCCTTCACTTCGGCGGAGTCAAGGTGCTCGAGGATGTCGCCTTCACGGTCGAGGCCGGTCAGATCTTCGGTCTCGTCGGGCCGAACGGCGCCGGCAAGACGTCGCTGTTCAACTGCGTGAGCGGGCACTACCGCCCGAGCGCCGGTTCGATCACGATCGACGACGACGAGGTGCTCGGCTCGGCGCCCGCCGCACTCGCGCGGAAGGGACTGGCGCGCACATTCCAGCATCCCGCGCTCCAGCTGCGCGAGACGGTGCTCGAGAACGTGCTGCTCGGCGCTCACAGCCGCCTGCCGGGCGGCCCGGTCGAGTGGTCGCTCCGGCTTCCGCGCACCGTGCGATCGGATAAGGCGCTGCGTCAGGAGGCGCTCGACCTCCTCGAGGCCCACGGACTGGGGTGGGCCGCCACGACCCGCGCCGACGAGCTCTCGCACGGCCTCCACAAAGGCGTCGAGATCTGCCGCGCCCTGCTCATGAAGCCGAAGCTGCTGCTGCTCGACGAGCCCGCGGCCGGCCTGCCGCACGCCGAGGTCGAGCAGCTGATCCAGACGGTGCGCCGGGTGCGCGACGACGGCATCACGGTCGTCATCGTCGAGCACAACATGGGACTGATCTCGGCCCTCACCGACCGCGTCGTCGTGCTCGACCACGGGCGCAAGCTCATGGAGGGCTCGGCGGCCGAGGCGCAGGCCGACCCCCGTGTCATCGAGGCGTACCTCGGGAAGGACGCGGTCGATGACGCTGCTTGAAGTCGCCGATGTGCGCGCGTTCTACGGGCGCGTGCAGGTGCTCGAGGGCGTCTCGCTCACCGTTGCGGACGGCGGCGCCGTCGGCATCCTCGGTGCCAACGGCGCGGGCAAGACGACGACCCTCCGCGCCGTGTCGGGCACCGTGCGCTCGACGGGGACGATCCGCTTCGACGGGAAGGACCTGCGAGGTCTGCGCCCCGACCAGGTCGCCGCGCTCGGCATCGCGCACGTGCCCGAGGGGCGAGGCACGTTGTCGGATCTGACGGTGCGCGAGAACCTGCGGGTCGGCGCCTACCGGCGCAAGGACGCCAAGGCCATCCGCTCCGACGTCGACTACTGCCTCGACCTCTTCCCGCAGCTGCAGGACCGCATCCGCTCCAACGCCTCGGCGCTCTCGGGCGGCGAGCAGCAGATGCTCGCGATCGCCCGCGCGATCATGGCCCGGCCCCGGCTGCTGCTGCTCGACGAGGCATCCCTCGGCCTGGCTCCCGGTACGGCGAAGACCGTGTACCAGGCGATCGGGCGCCTGCGCAGCGAGTCCGGCATCGCGATGGTCGTGGTCGAGCAGAACGCCAACCTCGCCTTCACCCTGGTCGACAGCGCGACGGTGCTCGAGACGGGGCGCAATGTCCTCACCGGCTCGACGGCGGAGCTCAAGGGCATGGACGAGATCCGCCGCGCGTACCTGGGGGGCTGAACGATGGGCACCTTCATCCAGCTCGTGATCGACGGCCTGTCGACGGGGTCGATCTACGCGGCGCTGGCGCTCGCCATCGTGCTCGTGAACCAGGCCACGGGGCTCATCAACTTCGCGCAGGGCGGCATGGCCGTGCTGTCGGCCTACATCGCGTGGTCGCTGAACGGCTTCGGCGTGCCGCTGATCCTCGCGATCCTGGCCGCGATCGTGGTCTCGTTCTTCCTCGGCGCGCTGATCGAGCGCTACCTGATCCGGCGCTTCGAACGGGGCGATCCCGACACCGCGGTCGTGGTCACGATCGGCCTGCTGACCCTCATCACCGGGATCTGCGCATGGATCTGGACGTACAACAACCGGCTCTTCCCGTCGCTCTTCCCGCTCGAGACCATCCAGATCGGCGGCGCCGTCATCAGCATCCGCTCGCTCGGCACGATCATCGTCATCGTCGTGATCATGGGGCTCATGCAGGCGCTCTTCCTCGGCACGAAGCTGGGACTGGGGCTGCGGGCCGTCGCGATCAATCCGGCCTCGGCCGCGTTCTCGGGCATCAACGTCGGCCGCAACCTGATGGTCGGCTGGGGCCTGGCCGCCGTGCTCGGCGCCGTGGCCGGAGTGCTCGTCGCCCCGCAGCTGACACTGACGCCCGGGATGATGGACTCCGCCCTCGTGTACGCGCTCGCCGCGTGCATCCTCGGCGGCCTGTCGAGCCCGATCGGCGTCGTCGTGGCCGCGTGGCTGATCGGCGTGCTCGAGAACCTCGCGGCGGTCTACATCCCCTTCATCGGACACGATCTCAAGATCGCTGTGCCGTTCATCCTCATCTTCGTCGTACTCCTCGTGCGGCCAGAGGGCCTGTTCGGCCGGAAAGCGGTGGTGCGCGTCTGATGCCTTCGACCGCGGATTCCTCGAACCGGACCGCCCTGCTCGATCGGGCCCCCTTGCTCGAACGAACCTGGGTGCGGTGGGCGGGGTACGGCCTCGTCGTCGTGCTGATGATCATCGTGCCGCTGATCCTGCCCGAGTTCGCCAATCAGACGATCGCGCGCATCGGCGTCTTCGCCGTCGCGGTGCTCGGCCTCAATGTCGTGATGGGCTACACCGGCCAGGTCTCGCTCGGTCAGATCTTCTTCGTCGGCGTGGGCGCCTACGCGACGGCCTTCGGCGTCAACGCCGACTGGAACATCCTCCTGGTCTTCCTCTTCGCGGTCGCGCTGCCCGGCGTGCTGGGACTCCTCGTGGCGCTCGCCGCTGCGCGGCTCGGCGGCCTCGCCATCGCGATGGTGACCATCGCGCTTCCGCTCATCGGCGTGCCGCTGGCCAAGCGCCTCTCCGACTTCACCGGCGGCTCGCAGGGCACCTCGGCACGATTCTCGGACGCACCCGAATGGACGGGCCTCTACGACGACCAGTGGCAGCTGTACATCGTCTTCCTCATCGCGGGCATCACCTTCCTCCTCACGCGCAATCTGGTGCGCGGCAAGTACGGCCGCGCGTTCGCGATCGTGAAGGGCAACGAGGCCGTGGCCGGCTCGATGGGCGTCTCGCCGTACCGCTACAAGGTGCTCGCATTCACCATCGCCTCGCTCATCGGCGGCGTGAGCGGCTTCCTGTACATGGTCGTCGTGCAATACACGTCGCCCGAGACCATGAGCTTCGGCCACTCGATCGAGCTGCTGGCGTCGATGGTGATCGGCGGCGCGGGCAGCATCGTCGGCTCGCTCCTCGGCGGCATCTGGTACGTGGTCGTGCCGCAGATCACCAACATCATCGACCCGAACATCACGGCGGTGCTCCAGGGCGCCATCCTGCTCGTGGTGCTCTTCATCCTCCCCGGCGGCCTCGTGTCGCTGCCGAGGCTGTGGCGCCGTCGCGGGCGGAACGCCGGCTCTCCCCGCGGTCCGGGTGCGACCGGAGCAGGGGAGCGGACGGATGCCGCGGCATCCGTCTCCGGATCCTCGACCGTCGGCGACGCCCTGGGCGCCCCGCCGGGCCCGCCACCGGCGACACCGGAGACCTGACCCTCGCCGCCGTACCACCCAGACGCAGTCACGAACACAGTCACGAACAACACAGAGAGGCAGGACAATGAGCACGAACCGCAGGAAGATGCGCGTCGCTTCGGTCGTCGCCGGGATCGGCATCGTCGCCGTGCTCGCCGCCGGCTGCTCACGCGGCGGCGGCACCCCCGACAGCACCGAGTCGGGCGCACCGGCCGAGGCGAGCCCCGGCATCACCGACTCGTCGATCACGCTCGGCATCACGACCCCGCTCTCGGGCCCCACCGCCGGGCCCGGCACGTGCACCGTCGCCGGCATCACCGCCTACTTCGGCGCCAAGAACGCCGACGGCGGCGTCGAGTTCGGCGACGGCAAGAAGCGCACGGTCGAGATCGAGGCGCTCGACGACGAGTACGACCCGCAGAAGGCCAAGGCGAACTACGACCAGCTGAAGAGCAGCGTGTTCGCCATGACCGCGGGTCTCGGCACGCCCACCAACCGGGCGTGGCGCGAGGCGGCGATCGCCGACGAGGTGCCGCAGGTGCTGATTCAGACCGGCGACCCCATCTTCAGCAACCAGGAGGAGAGCCCGTGGCAGCTCGGCTACGTGCCGACCTACCTCAACGAGGGTGAGGCCTTCGGCGAGCTGCTGGCGGGGTCGGCCGAAGACCACAAGGTCGCGATCCTGTCGCAGAACGACGACTACGGCGAAGGCTACGTCGAGGGCTTCAAGACCGGCATCGAGGGTGCCGACAACATCGAGATCGTCAAGGAGCTCACGTACGAGGCCACCGACACCTCGGTCGACGCGCAGCTCACCGAGCTGGCCGGCTCAGGCGCCGACGTGTTCGTCAACGCGATGTCGATCACGCCGCTCGTGATCTCGTCGCTGCAGAAGGCGCAGGAGCTGGGCTGGCTGCCCTCGTGGTTCCTGCCGTCGAACACGTCGAGCCCGAGCGCGATCCTCGAGCCCGGTGGCGCGGCCGCGTTCCCCGGCGTGTACACGGTGGCGTTCGCGCAGTCGGCGGCCGCACCGACCTTCGCCGAGAGCGAGGAGGGCGCCGCCTTCCTGGAGCAGCTGAAGGAGTACGCGAACTACCCCGACACCCCGGCGTTCCCGCACTGCGTGTGGTCGTACCAGATCGGCGCGACGCTCGAGCAGGTGTTCGGCGAGATGACCGAGCCGACGCGCGCCGACTTCATGAAGGCGCTGCGCTCCATCTCCGGCTTCACCGCGCCGCTGATGCTCGAGGGCTCCACCGTCGACACGACCGTCGACGGCCAGCCCGCCGTCTCGACGGTGCAGGTGCAGAAGTACAACGGCAAGGGCTACGCCCCGGCCGAGAGCTGGGACGAGTGACCTGAGGGGGGAGGGGCGGCCGGAGCGTCCTGCCGCCCCTCTCCGTCTTCTTCGTCGTCGAAAACAGGAGATCTGGCGAGGACAGGGCCATTCGGCGTCGGCCGTCCTGTCTTCGTCAGATCTCCTGATCCGGTGCGGGCGCCGCAGGGTGCCGGTGGCCGGGGCTCGCCGCATCCTTGGTGGGAGCAGGAGATCTGGTCGGCACAGGACGCTCTGCCGAAGATCGTCCTGTCTTCGTCAGATCTCCTGATCCGGTGCGGGCGCCGCAGGGTGCCGGTGGCCGGGGCTCGCCGCATCCTTGGTGGGAGCAGGAGATCTGGTCGGCACAGGACGCTCTGCCGAAGATCGTCCTGTCTTCGTCAGATCTCCTGATCCGGAGAACGGATGCCTCGGGCGAAGCCGGTCTCGGAGCCTGTGGAACGGCTCACTCCATGCCGTGCAGCACCTCGACGATGCCGGAGAGGTGGGCGCGCGTGGCGGCCTCGGCGGCGTCGGGGTCCTTCGCGAGGATCGCGTCGATGATCGCGATGTGCTCGGGTGCCGACGTCGCGGCCCGCCCGGGGTGGAAGGCCAGCCGGAACTGGTGTCGGGCGGACTGCGCCCGGAGGCGCTCGAGCAGCTGGGTGGCGGTGCCGTGGCGGCTGAGGTCGCGGATGCGGCGATCGAGCTCCTGGTTGAGGCGCGAGTACGAGACGAGGTCGCCCGACCCGATGGCGGACTCGATGTCGGCGCGCAGCGTGCGCAGCCGGTCGGCATCGACCGGGGTGAGGTTCTCGGCGGCCTTGCGCGCGCACAGCGTCTCGAGCCCGATGCGCACCTCCACGATCTCGATCGCCTCGTCGACGGTGATGGCCCGCACCCGCGCACCCCGGTTGGGGAGCCGCTCGACGAGACCTTCGCCGGCGAGGTTGAGCAGCGCGGTGCGCACCGCCGCCCGCGAGGCGCCGTAGCGCTCACTGAGATCGGCTTCGATGAGCCGCTGGTGCGGCGCGAACTGGGCGTCGAGGATGGCCTCGCGGATCACCTGTGTCAGGTCGGGTCGCTCCGTAGCCGCCTCGTCGCTGAGCACTGCGGCATCCGTCATCTCGGTCATCCCCCTTCGGAGCGTTCGCCCGTGCACTGACACTATCTCGCGACCGACGGGACGACGGGAAGAATCTCATACGAAATCCGCGCAAAAATCGTCGACAATCTTGATTCGGATGCCGCCGGAGGAGCAGGCTGGAATCAGACTGCAGGCCCACAGAGAGGTGGTCGGAGATGACTGATGTCGAGAACGCGGTTGTGAGCACGGACGCGGTGCGAGGCACGGCCGAGACCGGTTCGCCCGGCGGCGCGGCGGTGCGCACCGGCCTGTACATCGGGGGTGAGGAGCGGTTCACCGACGAGGTGCTGCGCATCGCCGATCCGGCGAAACCCGGGGTTGTCGTGGGCGAGGCGGCGGCGGCGACCGCATCGGATGTGAAGGATGCGGTCGCCGCGGCGAAGACGGCATTCCCGGGGTGGGCCGCGCTCACGCCGCAGGAGCGGGCCGCGCACATGGCCGAGGCGATCGCCGGGATCGCCGACGACCGCGACACGGATGCCGCGATCCTCTCGCAGGAGAACGGCAAGGTGCGCATGGAGGCCTGGATCGACGCGCTCGTCTTCGAGATCCGCTGGAATCTCGCGCTCATGCTCGCCGACGACGTCGACGCCTCCAAGACGCTGCCGCCGGTGCCCGGCGCCATCCCGGTGTCGACCGACGTGACGTACCAGCCGCTCGGCGTGGTGACGGTGATCGTGCCCTTCAACTGGCCGATCGCGATCCTCGCGGCATCGCTGCCGCACGCCCTGCTGGCCGGCAACACGGCGATCGTGAAGCCGCCGCCCTCGGCGCCGCTCGCGACGACCCGCGTCGTGCAGCGCGTCGCCGAGAAGCTGCCTCCGGGTGTGCTCAACGTCGTGACGGGTCGCGACCAGGACATGGCCGCTCTCATCCAGAACCCGGACATCGCGAAGGTCTGCTTCACCGGCAGCGTCAACGGCGGGAAGCGCATCATGGAGATGGCGTCGAAGACGCTGACGCGGGTCACGCTGGAGCTCGGCGGCAACGATGCGGCGGTCTTCCTCGAAGATGCGATCCTCGACGACACCCACCTCGACCGGCTCTACGCCGCGATCTACGACACCACGGGGCAGATCTGCATGAACGCCAAGCGGGTGTTCGTGCACCGCTCGCGACTCGACGAGGTCGTGGCGGGCCTGACGTCGCGCCTCCAGGCCGCCCGCCTCGGCTACGGACTCGACGAGGGCACCACGATGGGCCCGCTCCACCAGTCGGCGCAGAAGGCGTTCGTCGACGAGATCATCCAAGAGGCGAAGGATGCCGGAGCCGACGTCCGCGAGTTCGGCGAGCTCCCCGGCGGCGAGCTGGAGGGCGGCAACTTCGTGCGGCCGGCCATCGTCGTCGACCCGGGTCTCGACCTGCGCGTCGTCACGCAGGAGCAGTTCGGTCCCGTCATCCCGGTGATCCCGTTCGACGACGAGGACGAGGCGGTGCGGCTCGCCAACGACACATGGGGAGGGCTCTGCGGTTCGGTGTGGACGGCGTCGCCGGAGGCGGCGCAGCGCGTCGGCGCGCAACTGGTGTGCGGCTACGTGTGGGTCAACGACCACGGCGCGACGCGCCTGGACCTGCGCGCGCCGTTCGGCGGCATGAAGCAGTCCGGCTTCGGCCGCGAGCAGGGGATCGAGGGCGTCCGGGCGTTCCAGGACACGCGCTCGATCGCCACCCTCGACCCGGAGGTTCTCGCCTCGATGGCCCACTGACCTCCGGCCCGCGAGACCACAGCGGGTGGACGAGACGGTGGGGGATCCCCTGCCTCTCGTCCACCCGCTGTCGTCTCACCGGGTGGGGGAGGCGAGGGCCGCGGCGCGGGGGTCAGTGCTCCAGGCGCGCGACCAGGTCCAGCCCACGGCGGGCCCAGGCGATCTCGCCCTGGGCGCGCTCGACGAGGCCTTCGTAGGCGAAGCGCTTGTAGGCGATGGTGCGCGCGCGGTCGGCGTCCGCGGTCACCGCGAGGCGCCGCACGAGCATGGGGTTCGCGACGGTGTCGATGCGCGCGAGCTCGCCCTCCCACTGCGCGAGCTCGCCCTCCCACTGGGCGATGTGCCGCTCGAGGAAGGCGCGGGCGGCCTGGGGCGACGTCGCCTCGAGGTATGCGGCGCGCAGGTGCGCGGGGTCGCGCACGCGCTGGTAGTCGAGCGGGGCGGCCATCCAGTCCAGAAACGCCCGGTCGCCGGCATCCGTCACGTGGTACATGCGGCGCGTGCCCCGTTCGCCGCGGGGCTGCTCCTCGCCCTCGATGAGGCCCGCCTCCTCCATCTTCCGCAGCTCGGGATAGATCTGCGAGTCGGGCGCGTGCCACACGTGCCCGACCGACTGGTGGAACTGCTTCTGCAGGTCGTAGCCCGACAGAGGCCCGACGCGCAGGATCGCCAGCAGTGCGTAGCGCAGACTCATGCCACTCCCTCCTTCCTCGCCCGAGGGTAGCGGGCCGGAAACGCCGAGACCCCATTGGACGGACGAGACCGCGGGTCGTGCCCACGGTCTCGTCCGTCTGCTGGGGTTTCGGCGGATGTCTCCTCGCCGTCCCCATGATGGTTCGAGGGGGCCCGCCCGGCACGGGCAGACCCCCTCGGGTCAGGGGCGGGTCAGGCGGATTCCGTGTAGCCGGTGCGCCAGCCGCCGTGGTAGGACTGGCGGGCGACCGTGGAGTACGGCACGGGGCTGACCACGGCGCGCACCTCGAGCTGCTTGTGCGGCTCGACCGACGCCTTCTTCGTCCCGCCGTTCGGCTCGCCCCAGACGACCGTCACCTCCGCGCCCTCGGGCACGTCGGGGTTCACCGTCGCCAGCGACAGCGCGCGCTTCTCGTTGGCGCTGTAGCCGGTGAACATCGAGAATCCGACGACGTTGCCGTCGGCATCCGTCACCGAGTCGTAGTTCGCCGACCCGTAGTTCGCCAGGGGCAGGTCGAAGAACTTGTAGCTGTCGCCCTCGGTGTCGAACAGCGAGGCGAAGATCTTCGTGACGTCCTCGGCGTTCCACGCCAGCGTGACCTTGCGGCGCTGCGTGGCCGGGTCGATCTTCTCGAGCGCGTCGCGGCCGATGAAGTCGTGGTCGAACTTCACGAACGAGCCGTAGCCGAGCTCCCACGGGGTCAGGTAGTAGTCCTCGATGTTCTGCGACACGAAGGATCCGGCGAGCGTGCCCGTCGCCTCGTAGCTGTCGACCCCGAGCCACTCGCGATAGCCGCGCTCGGCCTCGCCGGAGTAGATGGCGGGCAGCGGCGACGGGATCCAGCCCGACTCCAGCGTGTTCGAGGGGTAGGCGCGTGAGCCGACCGGTACGAGCCCGAACTCGGCGCCCGCCTCGACGATGACGTCGCGCACCCGGTGGTGATCCTCGTAGGGACCCCACACCTCGAGCCCGGGGGCTCCCGCCATGCCGTGGCGCAGGGTGCGGACGTTCGCGCCGCCGATCTGCATCTCCGACATGCTGAAGAACTTCAGCTGCTCGAGCGGCCCGCCGTTGAGCTTCTCGATGACCTGCCAGGCCGCCGGCCCCTGGATCTGGAACCGGTAGTACCTGCGGCTCACCGCGTCGCCGTACGGGCGCGAGGGCGAACGGCGGTCGACGGTGACGTCGAGGTTCGCGTAGCCGCCGGTCTCACCGTGGTACAGCAGCCAGTTCGAGGCCGGCGCACGGCCGACGTAGACGTACTCGTCCTCTGCCTCGTGGAAGAGGATGCCGTCGCCGATGACGTGCCCCGACGCGGTCGTCGGCACGTACTGCTTGGCGCGGTTCACCGGGAAGGTCGCCACGGAGTTGATCGCCGTGTCGGAGATCAGCTTGATCGCGTCGGAGCCCTTGAGGAACACGTTGTCCATGTGGTGCGACTGGTCGTAGAGCACGGCGGTGTCGCGCCAGGCCTTCTGCTCCTTGATCCAGTTCTGGAAGTCCGCGGGGACCACCGGGTAGATGTACGAGCCGATCTGCGAGTTTCGCAGCATCTCGACGGCGTTCTGCCCGTCGATCAGCTCCTGCAGATTCTTCGCCATGGGGAACCTCTCTGTTCTGGGGTTTGGGTCGGGTGGTGACGGATGCCGCGCCTCGCGGCATCCGTCAGGTGAAGACGATGGTGTGGTTGCCGTGGCGGATCACGCGGTCCTGCGCGTGCCACTCCACGGCGCGGGAGAGCACGGCGCGCTCGACGTACGCGCCCCGGCCCTGCAGGTCGGCGGCCGACATGGCGTGGGTGACCCGGGCGACGTCCTGCTCGATGATGGGGCCTTCGTCGAGGTCTTCGGTGACGTAGTGGCTGGTGGCGCCGATGAGCTTGACGCCTCGCTCCTTGGCCTTGCGGTACGGGGCCGCGCCGATGAAGGCGGGCAGGAACGAGTGGTGGATGTTGATCACCGGCACGCCCACCTCGTCGAGGAACGAGTCCGACAGGATCTGCATGTACCGGGCCAGGACGACGAAGTCGACGTTGCCCTTGAGCAGCTCGACGATCCTCGCCTCGGCTGCCGACTTGTCGGGCCCGTGCGAGGGGATGTGGAAGAACGGGATGCCGAAGCTGCGGACATCCTCTGCCGTGTTGGTGTGGTTGGAGATGACCATGGGGATCGTCACGGGCAGCTCGCCGCGACGGTGCCGCCACAGCAGTTCGAGCAGGCAGTGGTCGCTGGTCGAGACAAGGATCGCCATGCGCTTGGCGACGGACTGGTCGGTCAGCCGCCAGTCGAGGCTCAGCGGTCCGAGCGTCTTCGCCAGGTCGGCCTCGATGTCGGGGAGGGCCGCCTGCAGGTCCGGGCGATGGAACACCACCCGCTGGAAGAACTCGCCGCCCTCGGGATTGTCGGAGTACTGGTCCAGGCTGACGATGTTCCCCTCATTGCGGGTCAACAGCGCCGTCACCGCCGACACGATTCCGGGACGGTCGGGACCGTGCACGATCAGGCACGCGTGATCGCGCAGCGCATCGAGGTGCACCGTCATCGGCGCGTCTCCGACGACTGCGCGGCGACGAACTCGCGCGCCCACTGCGAGGTCGCGAGCAGGCCGCCGAACGTGTAGAAGTGCAGCTTCACGTCGCCGGCAGTGGGCTCGGCGGCGAGCAGCCCGGCGAGGTCGGAGACGAAGCGGTCGGGGCCTGCCGTACCCATGAGGTTGGTCAGCGAGAAGCCGTACTTCTTGACGATCATGGCGTTCGCGCCGATCCCGAAGCGGCGGGCGAAGCCGAGCAGCCGCTTGATGCCGGCGGGGCCGGGCGTGCCGATCCGGATCTGCGCGTCGATGCCGCGCTCGCGGACGTCGTGGATCCACGACATGACGGGGTCGGTGTCGAATGCGAACTGCGTGAGGACGACGGCATCCAGTCCCTGCTGCGCCAGCGTGCGCGCCTTCTCGTCGAGATGCCGCCAGAGCACGTCGTCGGGAATGTCGGGGTGGCCCTCGGGGTAGCCGGCGATCGACACCTCGCGGGCGCCGTACTTCTGCAGCAGGCCGGAGCGGATGACGCTGAGCGAGTCGGGATATGGTCCGGCGGGCTCCGCCGGATCGCCGCCGACGGCGAAGACATGCTCGCTCGCGCCGACCTCCTGAAGGCGGGCGAGGAACTCCTCGAGCTGCGCCTGCGACTCCAGCCGTCGCGCCGAGATGTGGGGGACGGGCACGAAGCCCATCTCCTTGACCGCCTTCGCGGCGGCGACGCGCATCTCGAGGTCTTCGTTCCCGAGGAAGGTCACGTTGATCTTCGTTCCCTGCGGGATCGTCTCGCGCGCTTCTTCGAGCCCGGGAATGTCCTTGCCGGTCATCTCCAGCGAGAAGCCCTTCACGAGCGCGGCGGCCTTGGGCGAGACGGGAGTCTGGTGAGCCACTGTCCGAGGTCCTTTCCTCTGCCGCGGGCGTCGCTGCACCGCGGTGGTACGAGAATACCTATCACCATAGGTAATGGCAATAGGCACGTCATGTGCGTGGTCACCATGGTGCGGGAGCGCCCGGGAAGAGCAAAGGCCCGATTCCGTTGAGCGGATGTCTCAACGTCGAGCCACATTCTTCAAGAAAATCGTGACGGGCGTCACGAAACCATTGACAATCGCGCGGCAGTGGCGGACGATGACTGTTGTCCGGCACGCCGCGGTGAGGACTCCGACTCGGGTCGGAAGGACCCGGCGACCGGTGAACCCCGTACCGCCAAGAGAGGCCCGTCAATGAAGAAGAGTCTTGCCACCATCGGCGTGCTCGCCGCCGCCGCGCTCGCGCTGGCCGGTTGCACCGATTCCGCCGCCGACACGCAGTCCACCCCCACATCGACCGGCGACGCCGGCTCGGGTGAGGTCACCACGGTCCGCGTGGCCGCGCTTCCCATCGCCGAGACCGGCGCCCTGTGGGCCGCCATCGACGAGGGGATCTTCGAGAAGCACGGCCTCGAGATCGAGGTCGTGCCCGCACAGGGCGGCGCCAACGCCATTCCGGCGCTGCTCAGCGGCGACATCCACTTCGCGATCGGGCAGCCGTTCGGCCCGATCCGCGCCGACCAGCAGAACCTCGGCGTCACGATCATCGGCGACTACGCGAACAGCCTCGCCGAGGGCACCGACGTCAACGCCGTGGTCGCGCTCGCCGATTCCGGCATCACGCGCCCCGCGGACCTGGCGGGCAAGAAGGTGTCGGTGAACACCGTCGGCGCGGCGGGCGACCTGACCATCCGCAAGGCCGTGCAGGACGACGGCGGCGACCCCTCGGCCATCGAGTTCGTCGAGGTCGCCTTCCCCGACGTGCCGGCGCAGCTCGAGGCCGGCACGATGGACGCCGCGTGGGCGCCCGACCCGTTCCGCGCCATGATCGTCGGCAAGGGCGGCACGTCGGTCGTCCAGCCGTACCAGGCGACGATCCCGGGGCTGTCCGTGCTCACCAACATCACGACGCAGAAGCTGATCGACGAGGACCCCGATCTCGTGAAGGCGTACTCCGAGGCGATGAGCGAGGCGCTCGAGTGGGCCGCCGGCAACGAGGACGCGGTGCGCGCCGCGATCGCGACCAACCTCAAGATCCCGGCCGAGGCCGCTGCCGGCATCACCCTCCCGACGTTCACGTGGGACCTCGCCGACGCCGGCATCGAAGACCTCGGCGCCCTGGCCGTCGAGTTCGCCTACATCGACGCCGAGCCCGACTACGACAAGCTGATCCAGCAGCAGTAGCGACAACAAGGGGCGGGTGGATGCCGCGCCCCGCGGCATCCATCCCTCCGTGTGTCCTCACCCGAGCCTCCCCACCCGAACGGACCCTCATGGCCCTCGCTGAAGCACCGCCCGTCGAGGCGTCGCCGCCGCGCCGGCGCAGCGGTCGCAGCGCGCGACGACTGCGCACCCTGCGCAAGGTCGCCCTCGGCCTCGCCGGCATCGTCGGCTTCCTCGTGACCTGGCAGCTGCTGCCCGCGCTCGGGATCGTGAACCCCGCGTACTTCCCGACGGCGACGGCGACCCTTGCGGCCCTCGGGGATCAGATGCGCGACCTCGAGTTCTGGCGCAACGTCGGTCGCACGCTGACGTCGTGGGCGCTGGGCCTGGCGATCGCGACGGTGCTCGCGGTGGTGCTCGGCACGATCATCGGCCTGGTGCCGTTCCTGCGCCGCGCCACCCACACGACCGTCGAATTCCTGCGGCCCATCCCGTCGGTGGCCCTGATCCCGCTCGCGATCCTCATGTTCGGCTACCAGCTGCAGGCCGCGCTGCTCATCATCGTGTACGCGAGCTTCTGGCAGGTGTTCATCCAGGTGCTCTACGGCGTCGCGGACGTCGACGCCGTCGCCCGCGACACGGCCCGCAGCTTCGGGCTCTCGCGGGGGTCGCGCATCGTCAACCTGGTCTTCCCGACCGCGCTGCCGTACCTCATGACCGGACTCCGGCTGGCGGCGACCGTCGCGCTGATCCTCGCGATCACCGCCGAGATGTTCATCAACGTGCCGGGCCTCGGGCGCGAGATCATGTTCGCGCAGAGCGCCGGGCAGTGGACGACCGTCTATGCCCTCGTGGTCGTCACCGGACTGCTCGGGCTGATCGTGAACCTCGTCTTCCGCGCGATCGAGCGCCGGTCGCTCTCGTGGCACCAGTCGGTCCGAGGGGAGGAAGTGCTGTGACCCTGTACACCAGCACCGTCGTGACGCCGCGCAGGCGCTCACGGGTGTGGGCGAAGCTCGGCGAGAGCACGGCCTATGCCCTCGGTCTGCCGATCCTGCTGCTCGTCATCTGGGGCGTCTGGGCGTCGACCTCGCCCGCGCCGTTCTTCCCGAGCCCCCTCGTCATCTTCCAGGCCTTCGTCGACACGTGGGTGGGGCCCGCGTTCTTCACCGACGTGCTGCCGAGTCTCGGGCGCCTGGCGATCGGCATCGTGCTCGCCGTCGTGCTCGGCATCGTGGCCGGCACCGTCATCGGCCTGGTGCGCTGGCTGCGCGAGCTGCTCGAGCCGATCTTCGAGTTCTTCCGCGCCGTGCCGCCGCCGGTGCTCATCCCGATCGTGGCGGTGGTGCTCGGCGCGAACGACACGATGAAGGTCGTGGTGATCGTCGCCGGCGCGATCTGGCCGGTGCTGCTCAACACCATCGAAGGCGTGCGGGCCACGGACGCCGTCATGACCGAGACGGCGCGGTCGTTCGCGCTGACCTCTGGGGAGCGACTCCGGTACCTCGTGCTGCCGGCGGCGAGTCCCCGGATCATGACCGGCGTCCGCCAGTGCCTGTCGATCGCCCTGATCCTGATGGTGATCTCGGAGATGTTCTTCTCGTCGTCGGGGCTCGGGTACAAGATCGTCTTCTTCCAGCGGAACTATCTCATCGCCGAGATGTGGAGCGGCATCGTGCTCCTCGGCCTCATCGGTATCCTGCTCGCGGCGATCTTCGGTCTCGTCGAGCGCCGCGTGCTGCGCTGGTACCACGGAATCAAGGAGGTGGAGCGTGCCTGACTCGCTTCAGACGGCACAGACGCTCTTGAAGGTCGAGCACCTGCGGAAGGTCTACGAATCGTCGACCGGGAACGTGGAGGCGATCGGCGACATCAGCTTCCGGATGGATGCCGGCGAGCTGGTGTGCATCGTCGGTCCCTCGGGCTGCGGCAAGACGACGCTGCTCAAATGCATCGCGGGCCTGCTCAAGCCGACCTCCGGAGTGGTGGAGCTCGACGGGAAGCGGGTCACGTCGCCGCCGCCCAAGATGGCGCTGGTCTTCCAGGAGTACGGACGGAGCCTGTACCCCTGGCTCACCGTGCGGGGCAATGTCGAGCTGCCCCTCAAGCACAAGAAGCTCTCCCGCGCCGACCGCGACCGGCTCATCGACGACGCGCTGACGGCGGTGGGGCTCGACCACGCCGCCAAGAGCTACCCGTGGCAGCTGTCGGGCGGCATGCAGCAGCGCGTCGCGATCGCGCGCGCCGTGGCGTACCAGCCCGAGGTGCTCATCATGGACGAGCCGTTCGCGGCGGTCGACGCACAGACCCGCGCGGACCTCGAGGATCTGGTGCGCACGCTGCACCGCGAACGGGGCATGTCGATCCTCTTCGTGACGCACGACATCGATGAGTCGGTCTACCTCGGCGAGCGGGTGGTCGTGCTGTCGAAGTCGCCCACGTGGGTGCAGGAGGACCTCGCCATCGACCTCGAGCCCGACCGGGACCAGATCACGACGCGGGCTCTGCCACGCTTCACCGAGCTGCGCACCCACGTCTACGAGCAGATCCAGCGCGCCAAGCGCGGCGAGGCCGTGCGCCCGGAGGCGGCGTGAGCGTTCTCCCCGTCGAGGGCTCGGTCCTCACGCGCAAGCCGAGGCAGCTGCTGCTGGCCTTCTTCGGCGAGTTCGTGTGCGACCGGTACTTTGCGCCGCTGCGGGCCAGCGTGCTGATCGGCACGCTCGAGAGCGCGGGGGTGGCGGCGTCGGCCGTGCGCACCAACCTCGACCGCATGGTGGCGAGCGGGCTCCTCGAGCGCCGGCGCCTGGGGCGGGAGATCGGGTTCGAGCTCACCCCTCACGGCAGCGAGGTGCTGCGCGAGGCGTCCGGCCGCGTGAACGGCCCGGCGCCGTTCGAGCCGCAGGGCGACGGCTGGACGCTGGTCACCTTCAGCGTCCCCGAGCACCTCCGCGATCTGCGCCACCGGCTGCGCGCCGCGCTGACGTGGTCAGGCTTCGCGGTGCTGCGGGACGGGCTGTGGATCGCTCCCGGTGCGGTGGATCTCGCTGCGGCGCTGGACGCGATCATCCCCGACCTGCCACCGGCTTCCATCACCGCCTTCTCCGCGACGGAGCTCGACGGGTTCCCGATGGCGGAGGCGGTGCGCGTGGCGTGGGACATCGAGCGCATCCGCGACGCCCATCTGGAGTTCATCGCGCACTGGGAACGGGAGGATGCGGCATCCGGTCTCCCTCCGGCGACCGCGCGCACGCTGCTCGTGGCCGACTGGCTCGCGCTGCTGCGCGCAGACCCGCGGCTTCCTCGCCAGTACATGGGTGAGGACTGGCCCGCCGACCGCTCCGCCGAGCTGTTCACCCGGCGGCACCGCGAGTTCGCCTTCCCGGCCGTGCGCGACTTCGCCGCCCTCGTCGACTGACTCGACAGCGCAGACGCGGCCGGCCGGAGTCACGGATACCTATAGGCATAGGCAATATCGGTAGGTATTCTGACTCCCATGCGCACCTCGCCCGAGGGTCCGCGGCCGCCCTCGACGTCGAGGTCGGTCAGTGCTCCGCCTCGATCTCAGCAGCACGGGCGAGTGTGCGCTCGACGATCTGAAGGTCGCGCAGCTCCTCGAGCATGCGGTGGAGCAGTGCGTTGAACCTCTCCACGTCATCGCCGCTCACGTGCGAGAGGATGAGGTCCTGCCCGCGCATCGAGATCGGCAGCATGTCGTCGTGCATCTCAGCGCCCGACTCGGTCAGGTACAGCGGCCGGGACCCTCTGGGGCCGTCGGACAGCACGAGCAGCCCGCGGTCGACGAGCACGCCGACGCTCTTGGAGACGATCGCCTTGTTCACTGCGAGGAACTCCGAGATCTCGGTGGCCGACGCGCCCGGCCGGATGGCGAGAGCGGAGATCACCCGCCACTCGTTGGTGCCCAGCCCGAAGCGGCGGCGCAGCTCGTGCGACTCGCGCCACACGAGGGCGTTGGACAGCAGAGCCAGAAGGCGCGGGGTGAAGGATTCCGGGTCCAGCGCGTGGCCGAGAGGCTCGGTGACCGTTCCGGGTGGCAGGACGGGTCTTGTGGTGGGGGCGGGCTGCGGAGGCATCCGGCTCCTTTCGTGGGAGAAGTCTGACAGAGAGGCAGCGGTCCTGCGCCCCCGGGGGGTCGCAGGACCGCGTGCATGCTGCATGGTGTCAGTGCGCCATGGCTGCGAGCGCCTCCGGGTCGATGGTCGCGATGGCGCGGGTGTCCTGGAAGGCGCGGACGCCCTCGATGCCCTGCTCACGGCCGATGCCGGACTGCTTCATGCCGCCGAAGGGGGCGCGCAGGTCGAGGCGGGTGGCGCCGTGGTCGTTGATCCAGACGTACCCGCACACGAGCTGCGAGCCCACGCGCTGCGCCGCCTCGGGCGAGGCGGTCCACACCGAGCCGCAGAGGCCGCCCCACGTGTCGTTGGCGAGGCGGACGGCCTCTTCTTCCGTGTCGAAGGGGATGATCGGGATGACGGGACCGAACTGCTCCTGGGTGACCACCCGCAGCGAGGGGTCGGGGTCGACGACGATCGCGGGGCGCAGGAAGTTCCCGCCGGCGAGGTCGCCCGAGGGCAGCTCTCCGTACTCGCGGACGTCGGCTCCGGCATCCTTCGCCTCCTGGATGATCTCCTCGACGAACGCCTTCTGGGCGGGCGAGTGCAGGGGGCCCATCGTGGTGCCCTCGTCGAGGCCGTATCCGATCTTCGACTGCTCGAGCCGCTGCGCCAGTGCGGCGACGACTTCGTCGAGTCGCGAGCGGTGCACGAACACCCGCTTGGCGTTCATGCAGATCTGCCCGGTCGTGTCGTAGATCGCCGCGTAGAGCCGGTCGAGATGTGTGTCGTCGAGGATCGCGTCTTCCAGCAGTACGGCGGCGTCGTTCCCCCCGAGTTCGAGCGTCACCCGCGTGAGCGTCTTCGACGCGATCTCCATGATCCGCTTGCCGCCGTTCACCGACCCGGTGAAGCACACCTTGTCGACGTCGGTGATGAGCGCGCCCATGTTCTCGTCCTTGCCGGTCACGACGTTGAGCACCCCCGGCGGCAGCTTCTCGGCGACGCGCTGCACGACGCGCGTGGTGGCCAGCGGCGCCGAGGGCGGCGGCTTCACGATCGCCGTGTTGCCGGCCAGCAGGGCGTGCGGCAGCGACGCCCCGAGGATCGCGATCGGCCAGTTGAACGGCACGATCACCGTCACCACGCCCAGCGGCTGGTACGACACGTCGGTCGAGACCGGGATCGCACCGGGCACGACCGGGAGCGTGTGGCCTGTGTCCACCTCGTCCGCCAGCATGAGGGCGAGGTTCCACCGGATCTCGAAGACCAGGGCGTCGACCCAGGACTCGAACCGGATCTTGCCGTTCTCCTGCGACAGGACGGCGGCATCGGTGTCGCGGTCGTCGGCGATTCCTGCGATCGCGTCGGCCATCTTCGCCGCGCGCTCCTGCGGAGACAGCGCCGCCCACGAGGGATACGCCGTGCGTGCCGCGGCGACGGCATCCGCGACATCCTGTGGAGACGCGGATGCCGCATGCCCCACGATCGCCCCGGGCTTGCCGGGATCGGCGATCGCGAGCGTGTCCTGCGTCTCGCGGGCCTCACCGCCGATGAACAATCCGGTCCGCAGCTCTGCGGCCGTGCTCAGCGTGTCAGTCATCGAATTCACACCTCTCTGTGTCGTTCGGGTCGGCGCACGCGCTCAAGCGGGTGACGCGGGCCGGTGTGCATCCACCATCCCTCTCGTTGTATTAGATGTCAACGTGTTTATGCATATTCCTGTTTACGTGTAAAGCAGATTGTGTTAGCGTCACTCGCATCACCTCGGCAGTGCAGCCGCGGAGACGAAAGCGAGTGTCGACGACGACCTTCCCGCGGCGTCCGATCGACCTCCCTCGATGAGGAGGCATGGAATGGGAACGCACACCCTGGAGATCGGCCAGCGGCCCAGCGTGACCGAGCTGGAGGAGCTCGCGTTCGAGCTGCGCTCGAAGCTGCTGCACCTGTGCGGCACGTACGAGGGCGCCGTGCACATCGGGGGCGATCTCTCGGCGGCCGACATCTTCACCGCGCTGTTCCACTACGGACTGCGGGTCGATCCCGACGACATCGCCAACCCCGGGAGGGATCGGTTCGTGCTCAGCAAGGGCCACGCGGCCGTCTGCATGTACATCGCGATGTCGATGCGCGGGTTCTTCTCCTACGACGGCATCGTCGACACCTACGGCCAGCTCGACAGCGCGTACGGCATGCACCCGTGCAAGGTGCAGCTGCCCGGTGTCGAGTGCTCCACCGGATCGCTCGGCCACGGCCTCCCGCTCGCGGTCGGCATGGCGCTGAGCGCCCGTCACCGCAAGGAGGACCACCGCGTCGTCTGCCTCCTCGGCGACGGCGAGACGGGTGAGGGCAGCGTCTGGGAGGCGGCGATGGCCGCCCGAAGCAACGGCCTCGGCAATCTCGTCGCCTTCATCGACCGCAATCGCCAGCTGATGACGAGCTTCGCCGAGGAGCGGGTCGTCTTCGAGCCCTACCCCGACAAGTGGCGCGCGTTCGGCTGGAACGTCGTCGAGATCGACGGCCATGACATGTCGCAGCTGGTCGCGGCGATCGACGGCCTGCCGGCGGCCGACAGCGACCTGCCGACCGTGGTGATCGCCGAGACGATCAAGGGCAAGGGCGTCGACTTCATGGAGCACAACCTCGCCTGGCACGCCGGCTCGCTGGGCGCCGCAGATCTCGAGCGAGCCCTCGCGTCGCTCGAGTCGAACCGCAGGAAGGAGACGGTCTGATGCCCGTCACATTCACGTTCGGAGAGTTCCTCGGTGCCCGCTCGGTCATCGGGACGACCCTCGCCGAGCTCGGCGACGTCCACGAGAACCTCTGGGTCATCACGCCGGACATCGGGGCGACGCTCGTGGAGTTCCGCGACAAATTCCCCGACCGCTTCCTCGACGTCGGCCTGGCGGAACAGGTGAGCGTCGGCATCGCGGCGGGGCTCGCCTACGACGGGAACATCCCGGTCGTCTCGGGGATGCTGCCGTTCCTGAGCATGCGAGCGCTCGAGCAGATCCGCACGGACGTCTGCTATCCCAACCTTCCGGTGAAGATCATCGGCACGCACGGGGGGCTCGTCGGCAACGGCGGCTCGACCCACTACGCGGTCGAGGACCTCTCGCTCATGTGCTCTCTGACGAACATGACGGTGACCTCGATCGGCGACCCGCTCATGGTCGGGGAGATCCTCCGCCAGTCCATGAGCATGCGCGGGCCGCTCTACATCCGGCTCGCCGTCGGCAAGAAGGACATGGTGCTCTACGAGCCGGGCGAGCACGACATCCGCATCGGCAAGGGGATCGTCGCACGCCAGGGCACCGACGCCACGATCTTCACCCACGGCACGACCGTGGCGCAGGCGATCCAGGCGGCCGAGCAGCTCGCAGAGGACGGCCGGTCGATCCGCGTCGTGGACATGTTCACGCTGAAGCCGATCGACGAGGCGCTCATCCTCGAATGCGCCGAGGAGACCGGCGGACGATTCGTCGTGCTCGAAGACCACCTCGCGTACGGCGGTCTGGCCACCCGCATCGCCGACGTCCTCGCCGATCGCGGCGTGCACCTGACCGCCTTCGAGCGGCTGGGCATCCCGCAGGTGTACGCCGGCTTCGGCGAGGATGAGCAGCTCCGCGACAAGCACGGCTACGGACTGAGCGCAACGGTCGCCGCCCTCCGCCGCGTGCTCGCGGCCGGGTGACGACGATGTTCGACGAGGAGGGTGCGAAGTGAGAACGGTCGCCGTCACGAGGATCGGGAGTCTGCGCGATCCCGATCCGGATGCCCGCGGGCTCATCGACGTCGTGGACTTCCCGGCGCAGCCGCTGGGCCCCGAGGATGTGCGGATCAGGGTGGCGTATGCCGCGATCTGCGGCTCCGATCCGCACCTCGCGGAGGGGTACTTCGGCACCGCCGTGCCGATCGGGCTCGGCCACGAGATCTCGGGTGTCGTGGAGGAGCTGGGGGAGCGGGCGCACCGCAACGGCCTGAAGGTGGGCGATCGCGTCGCGGGGAACTTCCTCCGCTTCTGCGGCACGTGCCGTCCGTGCCAGGAGGGGCGCCAGCAGTTCTGCGAGAACATCCAGGAGTACAACCGCCCGGGCATGGCCGAGACGATCACGTGGCACGAGTCGCAGGTGTACCGGCTGCCCGAGAACGTCTCGCTGCTGAAGGGATGCCTGCTCGAGCCGACGTCCGTCGCCGTGCGGATCGCCGACAAGACGCGCGTCCGCGTCGGCGACCGCGTCGCCATCGTCGGGGGAGGGCCGATCGGGCAGCTGGCGCTCCAGGTCATGCGCATGGCGGGAGCGACGTCTCTCACGATGATCGAGCCGATCGCGGCGCGCCGCGAGATGGCGAGCCGGCACGGAGCGGAGTTCACCATCGACCCGGTGTCGGAGGACCAGGTCGCACGTGCCCTCGAGCTCACCGACGGGCGGGGCTATGACGTGGTCATCGACGCCTCCGGCTCGGTGCGAGCCGTCCGGGGCGTGCTCGACATCGCGGCCAAGGGCGGGACGGTGGTCTACGGGGCGATGTATCCCGCGGACTTCGAGATGCCGTTGAACCTCTCGGACCACCTGTATCTCAAGGAGCTCACGCTCACCGGGGTCTTCGTCTCTCCGTACGCGTTCCCGCGGGCCCTGCAGATCCTTCCCCATCTGGACGTCGACGAGCTCACGGCCGCGGTCTTCGATCTCGACGACGCACCCGCTGCTTTCGCGGCACATGTGAGCGGCGAGCACCCGAAGGTCGTCATCCGCTGCAATGCCATCGACGAATCGGGGGTGCGATCGTGACCCTCGTGGACGACACCACGACGACCCCGGCGCTTGAAGCACGCGACATCGTCAAGCGATTCGACGGTGTGCACGCGCTCGAGGGGGCGGGACTGTCGGTCCTCCCGGGCGAGATCCATGCGCTTCTCGGCGAGAACGGTGCGGGGAAGTCGACGCTCATCAAGGTCCTCACCGGCATCTACGCGCCCGACGGGGGGACGCTGTGGCGCTCGGGCGAAGAGGTCGAGTTCGCCAACGTGCGTGTGGCGAAGCGGGCCGGAGTCGTCGCGCTCTATCAGGAGCTGTCGATCATCCCGTCCCTCACCGTCGCCGAGAACATCCTGCTCGGGGAGCAGACGCCCAATCGAGGAGGGGTGGTGCAGTGGCGCACCCTTCGGCGTCGCGCGAAGGAGCAGCTGGACCGGATCCATCAGCGGATCCCCCTCGGCAGGCTCGCGGGAGAGCTCTCTCCCGTCCAGCAGACGATGGTGGCGTTCGCCCGGGCCCTCGCCACAGATGCCCGGGTGCTGATCCTCGACGAGCCGACGGCATCCCTGACCGACACCGAGATCATCGAGCTCTTCTCCGTGCTGCGCCGGCTGCGCGATGAGGGCGTGGCGATCGTCTACGTGTCGCACCGCCTCGAAGAGGTCTTCGAGCTCTGCGACCGGCTGACCATCATGCGCAACGGCAAGACCATCGTGACGAAGGACGTCGCCGACTCGCACATCGACGAGGTCATCTCCAGCATGGTGGGCCGCGAGGCCGGTCAGCTGTACCCGGACCGGGCGACGGTGACGACGAGCGAGGTCGCCCTCGCCGTCGAGGGCCTCGACGGCCGCCGCGTGAAGGACGTGTCGTTCGTCGCACGCCGGGGCGAGGTCCTCGGCATCGGAGGACTGGCCGGCTCGGGCCGCAGCGAGCTGCTGCGGATCCTCTCCGGCGCCCAGCGGCACGTGGCCGGGACGATCACCGTCGACGGCAAGATCATGCGTCACTCGCCGGGAGTCGAACGTGCGCTGGAGGCCGGTATCGCCCTCGTGCCGGAGGAGCGCCGCAGCCAGGGAGTCATCCTCGGCTCGACCATCCGCGACAACATCGCCCTGGCGAACATCCCCGCCGTCAGCAGGATGGGGGTGGTGTCGGGAGCCCGCATCTCCGACATCGTCAGCCGCGGGATGACCGACCTCCGAGTCAAGGCCCGCAGCCAGCGCCAGCCGGTCGGCGAGCTCTCCGGCGGCAACCAGCAGAAGGTCGTGCTCGCCAAGATGCTCGCCCGCGGGCCGCGCATCCTCCTCATGGACGAGCCCACCCGGGGCATCGACGTGGGGACGAAGGGCGAGATCTACCGGCTCATCCGGCGGCTCGCCGCAGAGGGCACGACCGTCATCGCCGTGAGCTCCGAACTTCCCGAGCTCATCGGGATGAGCGACCGGATCCTCATCATGCACGAGGGCCGCATCTCGGGAGAGGTCGCGGCCGAAGGGGCGGACGAAGAGGTCCTCCTCACCTACTGCTACGGAAAGGCGGACTCGCATGACAACCATGCGTAACCCCGGTATCGAAGACGCGACCGACACGGTCGCGGTCCCGCGCCGCTCGGTGGGGCAGACGCTCCTCTCGGCGGGAACCGTCATCGCGCTGATAGCACTCGTCGTGTTCTTCTTCGCGATGCGGCCCGACGTGTTCCTCACGTTCACCAACGTGCGCAACATCCTGTACCAGGTCGCGATCCTCGCGATCATCGCGGGTGCTCAGACGATCGTCATGGTCGTCGGGGACTTCGATCTGTCGGTCGCGGCGACCTCGTCGCTCGCCGGCGCCGTGGTCGCAGCGCTCATGCTCGACGGGATCCCGGTCGCCGTCGCGATCCTGATCGGACTCGCGGTCGGCCTGCTCATCGGCATCGTCAACGGGCTGCTGATCGCGTACCTGAACCTGTCCGCCTTCGTCGCGACCCTCGCGACGCTGACATCGGTGACGGGTCTGGCGTTCCTCGTCACGGCGGGCACGACCCTGTTCAACCTTCCGCCGGAGTTCAACACCCTCGGTCAGGGGCGATTCCTCGAGATCCCGCTCCCGGTGTTCATCGCCATCCTCATCTCGATCGTCCTGTGGTTCGTGCTCCGGTACACCACCATGGGTCGTCGGTGGTACGCGACCGGGGGCAACGCCGAGGTGTCACGCCTCTCCGGCGTCAACGTGCGCCGCGCGCGCCTGCTGGCCTTCTCGATCGCCGGCCTCGTCGCCGCCGTCGGAGGGATCCTCCTCGCGGCCCGGCTGGGCAGCGCGAGCGCCGTGCAGGGCGAGGACAACCTGCTGTTCTCGGTCGCTGCCGTCTTCCTCGGCATGACCGTCGTGAGGTCGGGGGCCGCGAACATCGGCGGAACCATGGTGGGCGTCGCGATCATCGGCGTCATGAGCAACGGCCTCAACGTCCTGGGGGTCAACGCGTACGTGCAGCAGGTGGTCACCGGCCTCATCATCATCGCCGCCGTGACCCTCTCGTCGCTCCGACATCGAGAGCGCTGACCTCAGACCCTCCTCTTCCCTTGATGGGGCTTCGGCCCCGAGCACCGTCGACACAACACGCAAAGACACAAAGGAGTAGTTCCATGCGTACATCAATGAAAGCCCTCGCGGTCGCGGCCGTCGCCCTCCTCGCCCTGACCGGCTGCTCGTCCGGCGGCGGTGGCGGGGGCGGATCGACCGGAGACGCCGGCGGCGATGCGCCGTTCCGCGTCGTCGCGTTCACCTCGGGCAACCAGACGCCGATCGGCGCCTGGTGGGTCAAGGCGGTCGAGCAGCAGGCCGACGAACTCGGCTGGGATCTCACGATGGTCCAGGGCGATTTCGACTTCCAGAAGATGAACCCCGCGGTCGAGAGCGCGATCGGGCAGGGCGCCGACGCGGTCTACAACGGCTACACGGACGTCGCCTCGATCGGCTCGATCGTGACGGCGGCGAAGGATGCCGGCATCCCGATGTTCGCCGTCGACGCGGGCACCGAGCCCACAGATGCCTACGCGCTCAACATCACGACCGACCAGCAGGGCATCGTCGATCAGACGCTCGGTGCGATCTCGGACAAGATCGGCGGCCTCGAAGGCAAGAACATCATGGTCATCGGCCATGACCCGCACGCCGGGATCCGGATGCGCTCGGGCCTCGCCGCGAAGGACATCGAGGCCGCGGGAGGGAAGCTCGCCGGCGGGGAGATCCAGCAGGTCGTGTCGCCCGCAACCGGTCGCACCGAAGCCCTCGCCCTCGTCGCCGACTACCTCTCCGCCAACCCCGGTGGCCTCGACGCCGTGTGGGTGGGCTGGGATGACGCCGCCCTCGGCGCCCTGCAGGCGGTCACGGAGGCCGGCGCCGACACCGTCGTGACGGGTGTGGATGCCACGAGCGAAGCCATCGCGGCGATCGAGGCCGGAGGACCCTTCCTCGCCACGGTCGAGCAGCCCTGGCCCTCGATCAACGACGACGTCACCGCAGCGATCGTGGCGTTCCAGACGGACGGCACCATGCCGAAGTCGAACTTCGAGGCGGTCGGCACGACGCTCGTCGACATCGACAACGCGGCCGACATCACGCCGTCGGACAAGCTCGGCTGATGACGTCGGCGCCGGCGGGGGCGGGGCTTCGCCCCCACCGGCACCGGCGCTGAGCCTCCATCGACGAAACCCACGACAGAAGGAAGACACGACATGCGTCTGGAAGGCAAGGTGGCCCTCATCACAGGAGGCGCCAGCGGGATCGGACTCGCGACCGTCCGCAAGTTCATCGCGGAGGGCGCCAAGGTGGCGGTCGCAGACATCGCGGCCGAGAGGGCGCAGGAGGCGGTCGACACACTGCCGGAGGGGAGCGCCGTCGCCGTCGGAGTGGACGTCTCGGTGTACGACGAGGTCGAGGCTGCCGTGCAGAGCGCCGTGGACGCGTTCGGGAAGCTCGATGTCATCTTCAACAACGCGGGTATCGCGGGGGGCAAGGCCCTGCTCGAACACGATCCCGCCGTCGACTACGCGCCGATGATCCGGGTCGACCAGGACGGTGTCTACTACGGGATCCTCGCCGCGGGACGGCAGTTCCGGCGGCAGGGGACAGGTGGGGTCATCATCTCGACCTCGTCGATCTACGGGGAGCAGGCGGCCGAGCTCGCGTTCAGCTACGGTGCGGCGAAGGCCGCCGTGATCTCGTTCACCCGGTCCGCCGCGTACGAGCTGGCGCAGTACGGCGTGCGTGCGGTCGCGATCACGCCTGGCCGGGTGGGAACCCCGATCATCAATCAGTTCTCGGACGAGCTGAAGGAGCTCTTCGCGTCGGAACAGCTGCGCAACGCCCTCACCGCGCCCGAGGAGATCGCCGATGTCGTCGCATTCCTCGCCTCCGACGAGGCCAACGCGATCAACGGCACGGTCGTCCACGTCGACGATGGGTACTCCGCGTTCAAGCAGCGGTTCGAACTGCCGGTGTTCTGACGAGGGAAGACGCGCCATGAACTCCTCTCTGGACCTCGAGCTCGACCTCGACCTGGCGTTCCACGTCAGCATCGCCCTGGCCGACGCGACACCTGCGGCCCTTGCTCCCTTGCTGGGCGAGCTGCGGGCGCTCGAGTACCGGCGCGCGGTGCTGCCGCCGCTCGATCCGTCGCAGACGGATGCCGCGGCGCTGCGCCGCGTGTTCGAGGAGGCGGAGCTCGTCCCGATCGCCATGACGGGTCAAGGTCCGGGAGCAGACGTGTCGTCGGAGGATGACGGAGAGCGTCGTGCCGGTGCGGCCGTGCTCCGCGACGCCGTCGATTTCGCGACCGCCATCGGCTCCGACCAGCTCAACGGGGTTCCCTACGGCCGCTTCGGCCCACCCGGCGGGCCGACGTCGGGTGCGGCCTTCGCACGTGCCGCGGCTGAGGTCGGGGCCGTGGCGGACTACGCTGCGGGCAAAGGCGTCGCGATGACCTTCGAGGTGCTCAACCGCTACGAGACCTCCGCCATCAACACGGCCGAACAGGCCGTCGAGTTCGTCGAGCTGAGCGGCTCGGAGAACCTGCGCATCCACCTCGACACGTTCCACATGGCGATCGAGGAGGCCGACATGGCCGGGGCGATCCGAACGGCGCTGCCCAAGCTGGGGTACCTCGAACTCGGGCAGTCCGCTCGTGGAGCGCTGTCCACCGGCGTCGTCGACATCGCCGGTGTGGTGCGCCAGGCGCTCGACGACGGCTACACGGGACGCTGGGGCGTCGAGGCGTTCTCCCGGCCATTGGTCGGCTCGGCAGCCGGCGATATGCTCGCCATCTGGCGCGCGCCGTTCGACGATGCGCAGGGCGTCGCGGCCGATGCCGCCCGCGTCGTCCGCAAGGGGTGGTCGGAAAGCGCACGCGGCCGGCGGGCTCAGAGACTCGCGCGCAGCCACGGCTGACGCGCCGACGGAAAGGAACGACGATGTCCACGACGATCGAGACCACCCGAGCGACCCTGATCGACACGGCCGAGTTCACGGGCCGGCTCTTCATCGACGGCGAGTGGGTCGCCGCGGGCGGCGGCGAACTCGCCTCGGTGGCTCCCGCGACCGGAGAGACGATCGCGACGGTCGGCATCGCTTCGCCGGCCGACGTCGCGAGGGCCGCCGAAGGCGCCGCGCGAGCACAGCGCGAGTGGGCGGCGACCCCCCACCCGGTGCGTGCCGCCGTGCTGCGCCGCGCCGCGCAGCTGTGGGAGGAGCACGCCGACGAGATCATGGGCTGGAACATCCGCGAGGTGGGAGCCATCCCGCCGCTCGCGGGCTTCGCCCTGCACGTCACGGCGGCCGAGTGCTACGAGGCGGCGCAGCTGCCGTCGGCTCCGCTGGGCTCCATCCTGTCCAGTGAGGAGCCGCGCCTGTCGCTCGCGCAGCAGGTGCCGGTCGGCGTGGTGGGCGTCATCTCGCCCTTCAACGTGCCCCTCATCCTCGGCATCCGCGCCGTCGCTCCGGCCCTCGCGCTCGGCAACGCCGTGCTCCTCAAGCCCGACCCCCGCACGGTCGTCACCGGCGGCGTATCGATGGTGAGGATCTTCGAGGAGGCGGGGCTCCCGAGCGGCCTCCTGCAGCTCGTGCCCGGCGGCGCCGAAGTGGGCGAGGCCATCGTGGCCGATCCGAACGTGCGCGTGATCGCCTTCACGGGCTCCACGCGAGCGGGTCGGATCGTCGGCGAGCTCGCGGGGCGCCACCTCAAGCGGGCGCACCTCGAACTGGGCGGCAATTCGGCGTTCATCGTTCGGGAGGATGCCGACGTCGATCAGGCGGTCAACCTGGCGACGTGGGGGTCCTACCTCCACCAGGGCCAGATCTGCATGACCGTCGGACGCCACATCGTGCACGAGTCGCTGTACGAGGAGTACGTCTCGAAGCTCGCGGCGAAGGCCGACTCGATGCACGTCGGTGACCCGGCGGCCGGTCAGGTGCACCTCGGTCCGCTGATCGACGAGGTGCAACGCGATCGCGTGCACACGCTGGTACAGGATGCCGTGGCCCAGGGGGCGCAGCTGCGCGCCGGCGGTTCGTACGACGGCCTGTTCTATCGCCCGACCGTGCTCGCGGGCACTCCGGCGGATGCGGCCGCCTATCACGAGGAGGTGTTCGGGCCCGTCGCGTCGGTCGTCTCGTACGGCACCGATGACGAGGCGGTCGAGCTCGCGGCATCCACCGAGTACGGGCTGTCGCTCGGGATCGTGAGCCGCGATGTGATGACCGCGCTCTCGATGGCGCACCGCATCCCGACCGGGATCGTGCACATCAACGATCAGACGGTCAACGACGAGGCGAACGCGCCCTTCGGCGGCGTCGGCGCGTCGGGGACGGGGTCGCGCCACGGAGGCGCTCAGGCGAACATCGACGCCTTCACCGAGACGCGCTGGATCACGGTGCGGCGCGAGCCGGGGCAGTATCCGCTCTGACCCGACGGGGCTCAGTCCTTGCCGAAGCGCGCGCGGAGGTCGGCCTTGCGGATCTTGCCGGATGCTGTGCGCGGCAGGTCGTCGACGACCACGACGTTCTTCGGCAGCTTGTAGCGGGCGAGGACGCCGTCCAGGCGTCCTCGGACCATCTCGGTGTCGACCTCCGCGCCCTCCCGGAGTGTGACGACCGCCCACGGCACCTCGCCCCACCGCTCGTCGGGCACGCCGACCACCGCGACACCTGAGATGCCCTCGATGTCGGCGATCAGGTTCTCCACCTCGGCCGGATAGATGTTCTCGCCGCCCGAGATGATCATGTCCTTCAGGCGATCGGCGATGAAGAGGTATCCGTCGGAATCGAGATACCCGAGGTCGCCCGAGCGGAACCACCCGTCGTCGGTGAAGGCGGCCGCCGTCGCCTCGGGCTGTCCGTGGTAGCCGAGGAAGACGTTGGGTCCCGCGACCTCGATCTCCCCCACCGTGCCCCGCGGCACCACGTGGCCGTGCTCGTCGGTGATCCTGACCTCGGTGAAGAAGTGGGGGAGGCCCACGCTGCCCTGCTTCTCGCGGGTCATCGCGGGCGACAGCGACGTCGCGCCGGGAGAGGTCTCGGTCATGCCGTAGCCCTGCGAGAACGACAGGCCGCGTTGTTCGTAGGCGTTCAGGATGCGCGTCGGCACGGCCGATCCGCCGCACGTGAGCTTCTGAAGGGTGGAGAGATCGGTCGTCGCCCAGGCGGGGTGGTCCGCCATCATCTGGTACGTGGTCGGCACGCCGCTGAGCATCGTGATCCCGCGCTGCTCGATGAGGGCGAGAGCCCGCCCGGGCTCGAAGCCCTTCTCGAGCACGAGGGTCGCGCCCTTGAGGATGACGGGGAGCGCCCCCATCCCGAGCGAGGCCACGTGGAACAGCGGTGAGATCATCAGCGAGACGTCGGTCGACACCACGTCATAGTCGACGATGCAGTTCATCGCCACCCACGTGAGATTGCCGTGCGTGAGCACGGCGCCCTTCGGCTTGCCGGTGGTGCCCGAGGTGTAGACGATGGCGGCGGGGTCGTCGAGGGCGACATCGGCCACGGTGTGGCCGCCCGGCGCCGCGGCGATGAGGCTCGCCAGTCCCGGATGCTCGGGCAGGCCCTCACCGGTGACGATGACGTGCGCGATGCGGCCGGACTCGACGCCCGCCATCGCGCGGTCGAGGAACTCGGCGTCGAGCACGAGGGCGCGCGCACCGGAGTCGACGAGCACGTGTTGCATCTCGGGCCCGGCCAGCCGGGTGTTCACGGGCACGAACACGGCGCCCAGCTGGGCTGCACCGAACATCACCTCGAGGAACTGCGGGCTGTTCTCGCCGATGTAGGCGACCGCGTCGCCCTTGCGGATGCCGCGGTGCCACAGCACGGCGGCGACGTGGTCGGCGGCATCCGCCAGCTCCCGGTAGGTGAGCACGTCGTCGCCGAAGACGACGGCCGGCTTGTCGGGGTCCTTTAGCCGCCGCTTGGCGAGCCAGAACCCGATTCCTGTGTGCATCGTTGCGGTTCCTCTCCTTCGAGGCCCGCTCGCCCGTCACAAGGTGCCGGTGTGCCCGGCGCATCGTGGCAGGCGAGCAGCGGTGGTCAGGCGTAGAAGCGGTACAGGCCGCGCGCGACGACGGCGGGCTTCTCGGCGCCGTCGATCTCGATCGTCTGGTCGACGGCGAACTGGTACCCGCCGCGCACCTCGGTGACCTCCGCGATGACGGCGTTCATGCGCACGCGTGCACCCACGGCAACGGGTGAGACGAACCGCACCTTGTCGAGGCCGTAGTTCACGCGCGTGGTGACGCCGGTGACGTCGAACAGCTCCGACCAGAACTTCACGGTCAGTGAGAGCGTCAGGAAGCCGTGGGCGATGGCACCTCCGAAGGGCCCCTCTGCCGCGCGCGCGGGGTCGACGTGGATCCACTGGTGGTCGTCGGTGGCGTCGGCGAAGAGGTTCACGCGGTCCTGCGTGATCTCGAACCACTCGGTGTGGCCGAGGTCGGTGCCGGCGAGTCCTGCGACGTCGGCGTAGTCGACGGTGGTGGTCATGGGTTCTCCTTCGATGGATCGGCGCTTCGACGAACTCGGCGACGGTGGTCAGGTGAAGGCCGACGCGCCGGTGAGCGCGCGGCCGACGATGAGGGCGTTGATCTCGTGCGTGCCCTCGTACGAGTACACGGCCTCCGCATCGGCGAAGAACCGGGCGACATCGTGCTCGAGCAGGATGCCGTTGCCGCCGAGCACCTCGCGGCCGAGGGCCACGGTCTCGCGCGCGAGCCGGGCGTTCTGCATCTTGGCGAGGGCGGAGTTCTCGTCGGCGAACTCGCCGCGGTCCTGCTGCGCCGAGAGCTGCACCACCATCGCGAGGGAGGCGACGGTGTTGCCGAGCATGCGCGCGAGCTTCTCCTGCACGAGCTGGAAGCCGCCGATGGGCCGCTCGAACTGATGACGCTCGCGCACGTAGCGCACCGCGGCGTCGAGGGCGCCCGCCTGAAGTCCGGCGGCGATCCACGCGACGTCGGAGCGCATGGCCCGCAGGATCCGAGACACGTCCGGCCAGCCGTTCACCTTCTGCAGACGCTCCGTCTCGGCCACCCGCACGCCCTCGAGTGCGATGACGGCATTCTGCATCGGGCGCAACGCGACCTTTCCGGTCATCGCCTGCACCCGCACGCCGCCGGCATCCGTCGGCACGAGGAACGCCTTGATGGCATGGTCGTCGACGTCGCGCGCGAAGACGACGAGCACATCGGATGCCGCGGCCCCGCCGATCCACTTCTTCCGGCCGTCGATCACCCAGCCGTCGCCCTCGCGCCGCGCCGTCGTCGCGAGGCCGCCGGCGATGTCGGAGCCGTGCTCCGGCTCGGTGAGCGCGAACACCCCTTTGAGCTCGAAGCTGCGCACCCGGGGGTCGAGCCCGGCCGCCTGCTCCGCCGATCCGCCGAGCGTGACGGCGGTGCGGAACAGCCCCGACTGGGCGTTGTAGAGGGTCGCCACCGACACGTCGGTGCGCGCCAGCACGTAGTTGCGGAAGCCGGAGAACACGCTCGAACGCGCCTCCGCGGCATCCATCCCCTCCGGCTGCATGAGATCGAGGGGGATGAGCGCGTCGAGCACCTCGGGCGGCATGGTCGCCGTCTCCCACGCCTGGGCGAGCAGGGGACGGATGCTGCCATCCAGCGTCCGCTGCAGGCGCGCCAGCGCCGCCCGCGCGGCCGGACTCAGGTGGGCGCCCGTGATCGCGTACGGGTCGAACCCGAACGTCGCATCCGCCTCGAGCGCCGGCATGTCAGCGCCCGAGTCCGAGCAGTCGGGCGGCGTTGTCCTTCAGGATGCCGGGCATCGCTTCGGGCTTGAACGAAGCTGCGGTCTCGGCGTCCCGCATCCACCGGTCCGGCGTGAGCAGGGGGAAGTCCGAGCCGAAGAGAACCCGCTTCCTGAGGTACGAGTTGGCGGCCCGAACGAGCGACTCGGGGAAGTACTTCGGGCTCCAGCCCGACAGGTCGATCCACGTGTTGTGCTTGTGTGTCGCGACCGCCAGCGCCTCGTCCTGCCACGGCACCGAGGGGTGGGCCATGATGATCTGCAGATCGGGGAAGCGCGCGGCGACCGGGTCGAGCAGGATCGGGTTGGACAGGCCGAGCAGCAGGCCGCGGCCGCCGGGCAGCCCCGCGCCGATGCCTGTCTGGCCGGTGTGGAACAGTGCGACGACGCCCGCCTCCTGCAGGGCCTCGTACAGCGGGAAGTGCGCCTCGTGCGACGGGTCGAAGCCCTGAACGGTCGGGTGGAACTTGAAGCCGCGCACCCCGTTCTCGTCGATCAGGCGCCGCGCGCGGTCGAGCGCGTCGGGCCGGCGCGGGTCGACCGAGCCGAACGGGATGAGCACGTCGTTGTTGCGCGCGGCGCCCTCGGCGATCTCGGCGATCGAGAGCGGAGCGTGTCCGAGCTGCGCCTCGGCGTCGACCGTGAACACGACCGCCGCCATGCGGCGCTCCCGGTAGTACGCGGCGACCGAGTCGAGGTCGGGGTTCGGCCCGTCGGTGCTGAAGTACGCCGCCGCGGCATCGGCGAGATCGCCGGGGAGCGAGGCATGCCCGTGGCCGTCGACCTCGATGTGCACGTGCACGTCGATCGCCGTGATCGCGTCGAGGTCGATCGCGGGTTCGTAGCGGGTCATGACCGCTGGAGCTCTTCGGGGAGCGGCGGGAACTTCTCGCCGACGCTCTGCAGGTCGCCGACCGCTTCCGAGAACCCCGCGGCGAGGTCGTCGTACGACCAGCCGCCCTCGCGGTAGGCCGTCGCGACCGCCTCCGGGTGCGACCACAGCTGCAGCCGGTCGCCGCCGATGCCGATCGCCTGGCCGGTGACGCCGGCGGCAGCATCCGACGCGAGATAGGTGATGAGGCCCGCGACGTCGTCGGAGGTGCCGAAGCCGAGGTCGTGGCGGAAGAAGGCGGGCATCGGCTCGCCCGCGGCATCGGCCTCGACGGCGGCGGCGAAGTACGGGACCGTCGCCGTCATGGCGGTCGCGGCGACGGGGATGACGGCGTTGGCGGTGATGCCCGCGCGCTTGAGCTCGAGCGCCCACGTGCGCACCATGCCGACGATGCCCGCCTTGGCGGCCGCGTAGTTGGTCTGGCCGAAGTTGCCCCGCTGCCCGGTGGGCGAGCCGATCGCGATGATGCGGCCGGCGACGCCGTTCTCGCGCATCCAGCCGGCCGCCTCGCGCACGCAGGTGAACGTGCCGCGCAGGTGGACGTTGATGACCGTGTCGAAGTCGTCGTCGCTCATCTTCCACAGGACGGTGTCGCGCAGCACGCCGGCGTTGGTGACGAGGATGTCGAGCCGCCCGAAGGTGTCGACGGCGGTGCGCACGAGCTGCTGGGCGGTCTCGGTCGGCCCGACCGGGGCCGCGACGGCGACCGCGCGGCCGCCCTCGGCTTCGATGGTGGCGACGGCGTCGGCGGCGGTGGCCTCGTCGACGTCGTTGATCACGACGGCCGCGCCCTGCCGCGCCAGCTCCTGCGCGTACGCCAGGCCCAGGCCGCGACCGGAGCCCGTGACGATCGCGACCTTACCGTCGAGGGGGCGGGAGGTGTTGCTGCCCGGGGTGCCGTCGAGTGCCATGCGTGAGACTCCTTCGTGTCGCGTTCGGATCGGCGCGAGGCGTCGAACCGAGGTCCGAGACTCATTGAAGACCTAACCGTTGAAAAAGTCAATCATTCCGTTCGTCCACGAACTCGGGTACGCTCGTCCGCATGCCGAAGTCCGCCGACGCCGTCGCGACGTCGGTTCTGCGCGCCTCCGCGCTCGCCGACGACGTGAGCTTCCTGCTCGCGCGTGCGAATGCGATCGCGCTCGCCGCGGGCAACGCGGCGCTGGCTGAGCACGGCCTGAAGGCGCGGTCGTACTCCGTGCTGGTGCTCGCGTGCGGCGAGGCCCGGCCATCGCAGCGAGATCTCGCGGAGTTCCTCCGCCTCGACCCGAGTCAGGTCGTCAGCCTCGTCGACGAACTCCAGTCGCGCGGCCTGGTCGAACGGCAGCCCGACCCGGCCGACCGGCGCGCGAACGTCGTCGTCGCGACGGATGCCGGACGCCGTCTCGCGGCGACCGCCGGCGAGGCGGCGCGCGGCGCCGAGGAGCGCGTCCACGCCGACCTCGCGAGCGACGATCGCGAGACGCTCACGAGACTGCTCCGAACGCTCGCCTTCCCTTCCGACTGACCTCTGCCGCGCTTCTGGGCCCGGCTTCGGGTGCCGCGACACGCGGGATCGTCGAGGTCCATTCCGCGTGTTGCGGCACGTGAGCAGGCCGGGGCGGGAACGGCGGAGGCCCGCGCAGACGAGCCCCGGGGCGCGGCATCCGTCTCCTGTGCGCTACCGGCGGTCGAGGACGAAGCGGTCGCGGCCGGCGAACACCCCGACGACCGTGAGGCCGGCGAGCACCGCGAGCACGAGCGCGAGCGACGCCATCCAGCCGTCCGTGAGGCTGTGCAGGCCGCCGAAGGCCACCGGCCCGAACGCGGCGATGACGTAGCCGACCGACTGCGACATGCCCGACAGGGCGGCCGACGTGTCGTGATCCCGGGCGCGCTGCGCCATGAGGGTGAGCGACATCGCCAGGGTCGCGCCGCTCGTGAGGCCGATGAGGGAGCCCCACACGAGCACCGCGCCCGGCGCCACCATCAGGCCTGCGACGCCGACGATCGCGAGCGACGGGATCACGGCGGGCGCCCAGCGCTCCAGGCCTCCGCGCAGGATGAGCGGGAGCAGCAGGCAGCCGGCCAGCGCGAACAGCTGGTAGACCATCACGTCGATGCCCGCGATGACCTCCGATCGGCCGATCGACATCGACAGGGGGGCGAGCCACGTCACGAACACGTAGAACAGGGATGCCTGCAACCCCATGTACACCGCCACGAGCCAGGCGGTCGGATCCGACCAGATGCCCGTGCGCCCGCGCGCCGCCGTGGTGCGATCGTGAACGCTGCGCGCGCCCCGATGCGCCCACCACCACGCCGCGATGGCGAACGGGAGCAGCGCGGCGCCCGTGACGAGGAGTGCGAAGCGCCAGCCGGCGGCATCCCCTCCGAACTCGATGTGCGAGATGGGAACGGCGACGCCCGAGGACACCGCGCCCATGCCCGCCAGAAGCGCCGTGTAGCCGGCGGTGACGGCGGGGACGCGGCCGGGGAACTCGCGCTTGACCACGGCCGGCATGAGCACGTTGATGATCGCGATGCCGATCCCGATGACCGCCGTGCCGATCCACAGGCTCGCGACCGGCCCCGGGATCGACCGCACGAGGGTGCCGGCCAGCAGCACCAGCAGCGACCACAGCAGCACGCGCGGCTGGCCGAAGCGGCGGCTGAGGTTGTGCGCGACGGGCGAGAACAGGGCCCACGCGACCAGCGGCACCGCGGCCAGCACGCCGAGCGCCGTGACGGACATGCCGGTGTCAGCGCCGATCTGCTCCAGCAGCGGGCCGAGCCCCGTGATGGCCGGCCGCATGTTCGCCGCGACGAGGCACACGGCCAGGACGAGCATCGCGATCGACGCCGTCCGCGACGGAGCAGGCGGTGCGGTGCGCGACGATGAGACCATAAGGCTCGGACTATAGCCGACGCGGCGGGCGCGGCATCCGTTCACTCCCGTTCAGTGGCAGTCGGCTCACCCTCGTCGTGAGACCCCACCTGACCGCCGAGACCATGGGTGACGACCGCAGTCTCGGCGGCCGGATGAGGTCTCACCGCCGATCAGGCGAGGCCCTCCAGAGACCAGCCGGTGTACGCCTCGGCGAGGAACCGGCGGCCCGCCTCGGACTCGACGACCGACTGCAGCTCGCCCAGCTGGCGCAGGCGGTCGAAATCGGAGGCGTCGGGGGCGACGTGGAGCATGTTCGTCATCCACCACGAGAAGTGCTGGGCCTTCCAGATGCGGTGCAGCGCCTTCTCGGGGAACGCCTGGATGAGACGGTCGTCGTTCTCGAGCAGCAGCGCGCGCAGCGCGCGCTCGAGCACGATCACGTCGGCGACGGCGAGGTTCATCCCCTTCGCGCCCGTGGGCGGCACGGTGTGCGCGGCATCGCCGATCAGAGCGACGCGGCCCTTCAGCAGCTCGTGCGCCACGAAGCTCCGGAACCGCAGCACGTCGCGCTGGAAGATCGGTCCCTCCCTGAGCGTCGTGCCGGGCACCCGCTTCTGGAGCTCCTCCCACAGCTGCTCCTCGCTGAGGGCGTTCGGGTCGGCGTTCGGGTCGCACTGGAAGTACATGCGCTGCACCGTGGCGCTGCGCTGGCTGATGAGCGCGAAGCCGTCGGGGGAGTTGCTGTAGATGAGCTCGTCGGCGCTCGGCGGCGCCTCGCACAGGATGCCGAACCACGCGAACGGGTACTCGCGGAAGTACCCGCCGGTCGACGAGCCGGTCACCGCCTCGCGCGCGACGCTGCGCGATCCGTCGGCGCCGACGACGAAGTCGGCCTCGATCTCGAGCGGCGCACCGTCGGCGTCCGTGGCGATGACACGCGGACGATCGGATGCCGCGTCCTGGACGCGCACCGCCGTCACGCCGAAGCGCAGGTCCTGGCCCTTGTCGAGCCGCACCGCGATGAGGTCCTTCAGCACCTCGTGCTGCGGGTAGAGCCAGACGCCGCGTCCGACGAGGTCGGCGAAGTCGATTCGGTGGCCCCCGCCGGCGAACCGCAGCTCGATGCCGTCGTGGCGGTGGCCGACCGTGCGCACGCGATCCGACGCGCCCGACGAGTCGAGGATCTCGACGGTGCCCTGCTCGAGGATGCCCGCGCGGATCGTCGTCTCGATCTCCTCGCGTGAGCGCTGGTCGATGACGATCGACTCGATGCCGGCGATGTCGAGCAGGTGCGAGAGGAGGAGCCCGGCGGGTCCGGCGCCGACGATGGCGACGCGGGTGCTGATGGTGGTCATGACGTCTCCTTCGACGTTCTCGGGTGCGGACGGATGCCTCGGCCCAGTGTGACGCGGACGGCTCGGAGCGCGGCAAGATTCCCGTTCATCGGGAGCGCGAAGGCGCACGGAAGAGTCAGCGGCGGTCGGCGCGGAGCGCGGTCTCGATGCCGGCAGAGGCCTCGCGGAGCGCGGCGACCGCCGGCTCGGGCGGGGTCTCCCGCGGGAGTACGACGGACAGGGCGGCGACGACTTCGCCGGCGTCGCGGATCGGCACGGCCACGCCGGTCGACACCGCCTCGATCGAGCCCGGCGCGACGACGACGCCCGTGCGGCGCACCTCGGAGAGAAGGCGGCGGAGGGACGCGGCATCCGTCACCGTCTCCGGCGCGAAGGCGCGCAGCGGGCCGACGAGCACGCGCTCGCGGAGCGCGGACGGAGCGTGCGCGAGCAGCACGAGCCCCGACGACGAGGCGTGCAGCGGCAGCCGGCCGGCGATGCGCGTGATGTTCGCGCCGGCGTCGGGATGGGAGAGGCGTTCGAGGAAGAGGGCCTCGTCCTGCTCGAGCACGGCGAGCTGGGTGTGCTCGCGGATGCGGGCCTGCACCTGCTCCATGAAGGGGAGCGCGGCCTGGCGCAGGCGCAGCGCCGTGGAGCCGCGGAGGGCGAGCTCCCACAGGCGCATGCCGAGGTGCACGCGGCGGTCCTCGTCGCGTTCGAGAAGGCCCGCGTCGACGAGCTCGTCGACGATGCGGTGCGCGGTCGACGACGGCAGCCCGGCGCGGCGCCCGATCTCGGCGGCCGACTGCATCGAGCGCTCGGCCGTGAAGGTCTCGAGCACCCGCACGATGCGCTCGGTCATCGAGTCGCCGGAGGGCGAGTTGGCCATGCGCCCACTCTGCCATTCCCGCTGAGGCTCACGGCTGTCCGGCAGCGTCGGCCTGCAGAACTCCACGGGAACGGAGCGCCGGGGCCGCCTGCCGCGATTTCAGCTTGATTGAGCGACAGTTCCGTGGAGTTGTGCAGGCGGCGGGCGGGTAACGTCGCACGGGGAGGAAGCATGGCGGACGGCGAAGGGGTGCTGGAGCGGACCCTGCGCGTGCTCGGCTGCTTCACCGACGAGGAGCCCGCGGTGACAGCGACGGCGCTGGCCGCGCGCACCGGCCTCGCGTCGTCGACGTTGCACCGCCTGCTCGCCACCCTCGTCGCGGAGGGGCTCCTCACGCGTGGCCCCGGTCACACCTACACGATCGGCTCGCGCCTGTGGGAGCTCGGCGAGCTGTCGCCCCTGTCGCTCCGGCTGCGTGAGACGGCGCTGCCCCACATGGTGCGGCTCTACGAGGCGACGGGCGAGAACGTGCATCTCGCCGTGCTCGACGGCGCGACGCCCGAGAACTCCACGGCTCTCTACGTCGGTCGGCTCACCGGCCGCCAGTCGATCCCGACGCTCAGCCGCATGGGCGGCCGCGGGCCGCTGCACACCACCGGCGTCGGCAAGGCGCTGCTCGCGACGCGCGACGAGAGCTGGCTGCGCGAGTACTTCCGCGAGCCGCTCGAGCGCGAGACCGTGAACTCGATCACGACCGAGGCCGGCCTGCGCGCCGACATCGCCCGCACCCGCGCGCTCGGCTATGCGACGACACGCGAGGAGATGACCCTCGGCAACGTCTCCGTCGCCGCAGCGTTGCCGCGCGTCGAGGGACTGCCGCCCATCGCGCTCGGCCTGGTCGTGCACCTCGAGCGTGCCGACGAGCGCCGGCTGGGTCCGCTCGTGGTGCAGGCCGCGAAGGACCTCCACCACGATCTGCGCACCACCTGACGGATGACGGATGCCGCAACCCGCGGCATCCGTGATTTCCCGTCTTGGCGCTGTCGAAACCGGCATCCGCGCCCGAACCAAGCGGCCGCGACTGACGGTTTCGGCAGCGTGAGCAGCGGCGTGATCGGGAGAACGGCAGCGAGTGCGGGTTTCGGCAGCGCGAACAAGCGGCGGCATTCCCACTGGGTGGGATTCCACGAGGTGGCCGCGGCGACGTGATGCGACGCTGGGACGACCCGAGTCGTCGAAGGAGACCTTGATGAGTGCGACGAAGCCCGATACCCGGGGCGAAGAGGCGTTCTCGTCGTCGGTGGTGCTCGAGCAGACCGCGGCAGCGCCGGAGTCGCTGCTGGCCTCGCCCGACCAGCTGACGCAGAACGAGATCACGCAGGAGATCGTCGATTACCACGCGGCTGCCGCACGGCGCGAGGAGGCCGGCGAGAAGCTCAACATCAGCCTGCACGACTTCCCGCCGTATCGTTCGAGCCTGCTGCGGCATCCGACCAAGAACCCGAAGCTCGTCGACCCCGAGACGATCGAGCTGTGGTCGCCGGCGTTCGGGCAGCGCGATGTCGCCGCGATCGAGTCGGACCTCACGCTGCAGCACATCGGCGAGCCGCAGGGTGAGCGCATGACGGTCGAGGGTCGCCTGCTCGACTCGTGGGGCCGCCCGCTGGCCAACCAGCTCGTCGAGATCTGGCAGGCCAACGCCGCCGGACGCTACATCCACCAGCGTGATCAGCATCCCGCGCCCCTCGACCCGAACTTCACCGGCGCCGGGCGCACCGTCACCGACGACGACGGGTTCTACAAGTTCACGACGATCAAGCCGGGCCCGTACCCGTGGAAGAACCACGTCAACGCGTGGCGTCCCGCCCACATCCACTTCTCGATCTTCGGCTCGGGTTTCACGCAGCGGCTCGTGACGCAGATGTACTTCCCTGGCGACCCGCTGTTCCCGCTCGACCCGATCTACAACACCATCTGGCGTCAGAAGGACCGCGACCGCCTGATCGGCCTGTACGACCACGACCTGTCGGTGCCCGAGTTCTCGATGGGCTATCGCTTCGACATCGTCGTCGACGGCCCGGATGCGACCTGGTTCGAGCCCGAAGAAGGAGAGCACTGATGGCCGCGAAGCGCGACCTCGGCCCGAAGACGCACGAGCCCACCGGCGGCCAGACCGTCGGTCCGTTCTTCGCCTTCGGCCTGGACTTCGAGAAGAAGCACCAGGTGGTCTTCCCGCACAGCCCCGGCTCGATCGTGCTGGGGGGCACCGTGTTCGACGGTGCGGGCAACCCGATCCCCGACGCCGTGGTGGAGATCTGGAGCGCCGACGAGAACGGCGAGATCCCGCGCGCGCATGGCGCGTTCCACCGCGACGACCACTCGTTCACGGGGTTCGGTCGCGCCGCGACGACGGATGTCGGCCACTACGAGTTCTGGACCCTTAACCCGGGGTCCGTCGAGGGCCGCGCACCGTTCTACTCGGTGATCGTGTTCGCGCGGGGGCTGCCCGACAAGCTCGTGACCCGCATCTACCTGCCCGACGACGAGCAGCTTCTCGCCGCCGACCCGCTGCTGTCCTCGCTCGACCAGGGCGAGCGCGCTACGCTCATCGCGACGCGGCTGCCGGACGGCAACCTGCATCACGACATCCACCTGCAGGGCGAGAAGGAGACCGTGTTCCTTGCCTTCTGATCCGCACCGCCCTCTCGACCGTGCCTTCGTCGATGAGGGGCTGCTCTCGCCGGTGACGGTCGGTCACGACGAGACGGTGACGGATGCCGCATTCCTCGACGCGCTCGTGACCGCCGAGGTCGGCCTCTCGCGGGCGCTCCTCCAAGCCGGCATCGCGCCCGCCGACGCCGTCGACGAGATCGAGACGGAGTTCGGCTGGCAGGGTGCGCTCCGCGGATGCCGCGACCACGGCGTCGACGGCCGGGCCCTGGCCGCGGCGGCCGTGGCCGGCGGCAACCCGGTGATCCCGCTCGTCGGCGCGCTCAAGGATCGCGTCGGGACCGATGCCCGCGGTTGGGTGCACCGCGGCGCCACCAGCCAGGACATCCTCGACACGGCGCTGATGCTCGTCGCACGGACGGCCACCAGCAGGGTCATCGCCTCCCTCGCGCACGCCGAGATCTCGCTCCGCTCGCTGGCCCGTTCCCGCCGCGACGAGGTCGCGGCGGCGCGCACGCTCACCCAGCACGCCGTCCCCACCACCGTCGGCCTGCGCGCGGCCGGCTGGCTGCGGGGCGTCGCCCGCGCCAAGGAGCGGCTCGAGCGGGCCCAGCACGCGCTTCCCGCACAGCTCGGGGGCGCGGCCGGCACGCTCGCCTCCTTCGTCGAGCTCGGCGGTGCCGACGCCGCCGCGGCACTTCCCGCGGCCTACGCGCATGAGCTGGGACTCGCCGCGCCGGAGGCGCCGTGGCACACGTCGCGCTGGCCGGTGACCGAGCTCGGCGACGCCCTCGTCCAGGCCGTCGACGCCGTCGGCAAGATCGCCGCCGACGTGGCGACGCTCAGCCGCAGTGAGATCGGCGAGCTCGCCGAGGGCTCGGGCGGAGGGTCGTCGGCGATGCCGCAGAAGCGCAACCCCGCGGCATCCGTGCTCATCCGCTCCGCCGCCCTGCGCGCCCCGCAGCTCGGAGCGACCCTGCACCTGGCGTCGGCGCTCGCCGTCGACGAGCGCCCCGACGGCGCGTGGCACGCGGAGTGGCCGACGCTTCGCGAGCTGCTGCGCCTCGCGCTGGGCGCCACCGCCCACGCCGCATCCCTCGTCACAGGGCTGCACGTCGACACCGACGCGGTGACCCGCAACCTCGAAGCCGGCGGTGGGCTCATGCTCGCCGAGCGGCTGTCGCTCGTGCTCGGCCCGGTGCTCGGAGCCCCCCGTGTGTCGGGGCTCGTCGTCGACGCCGCGGCCGGAGGCGACCTCGCCGCAGCGCTCGCGGCGCTCCCGGAGGTGGCGGCGCTCGCCGCGGACCGGGGCCTGAGCGCCGACGCCTTCGCCTCCGACCTCCTCGACCCCGCCCAGTACACCGGCCTCGCCGCACGCCTCGTCGACGAGGCCGTCACCCCACAGGAGACAGAGTGACCGTCCCCGCCATCTCGCTCAACGCCGCCGTCGGTCCCATCTCGGCGCCGACCCTGCTGCTCGGGCCGTCGCTCGGCACCTCGACGCTCCTGTGGGACCGCGTGCTCCCCGCGCTCGCGGAGCGCTACCGCGTCGTCGCGTGGGACCTGCCGGGGCACGGCACGGCCCCCGCCGCCACCGAGCCGTTCTCGATCGCCGAGCTCGCCGACGCCGTGGCGGGGGCGGTCGACGGCGACTTCCTGTACGCCGGGGTGTCGCTCGGCGGCTGCGTCGGGCTCGAGCTGATGCTGCGGCATGCCGACCGGGTGCGCGCGGCGGCGATCGTCTGTTCGGGCGCCGCGATCGGCGAGCCGGCGGGGTGGTACGAGCGGGCCGCCCAGGTGCGCACGCAGAGCACGTCGAGCCTCATCATCGGATCGGCCCAGCGGTGGTTCGCGCCGGGCTCCATCGAGCGCGATCCCGACATCACCGGACGTCTGCTGCACTCCCTCCAGAACGCCGACGACGAGAGCTACGCCCTGTGCTGCGAAGCGCTCGCCGCGTACGACGTGCGCGCCCGGCTCGGCGAGATCGCCACCCCGGTGCTCGCGGTGTGGGGTGATCACGACGGCGTCACGCCCGAAGCATCCGCTCGCGAGATCGCCGACGGTGTGCAGAACGGCCGGGCGATCGGGATCGCGGATGCCTCGCACCTGCCTCCTGCGGACGCGCCGGCGGCGACGGTCGACGCCCTTCTCGGCTTCTTCGACGCCGAGTCCGCGAGGTGGGCCGCGTGACCCGCCCGGACGGCGAGGGCCTCACCGACGAGGAGCGCTACGACCAGGGAATGACCGTGCGGCGGGAGGTGCTCTCGAACGAGCATGTCGACCGGGCGGTTGCGGGGACCGACGCGCTGACGGCGGATTTCCAGGACTTCATCACCCGCGTCGCGTGGGGCGACATCTGGTCGCGGCCGGGGCTCGACCGCCGCTCGCGCTCGGTCGTCGTGCTGACCGCGCTCATCGCCCTCGGCCACCACGAGGAGCTCGCGATGCACCTGCGCGCTGCGCTGCGGAACGGGCTCACGGTGGATGAGATCAAGGAGGTCATCCTGCAGGCGGGTCTCTACTGCGGTGTTCCGGCGGCGAACACCGCCTTCCGCATCGCGAAGGATGTGTTCGCCGACGAGTCCTGACGCCCGTATGCTTCATCGCATGACGGGCTCGGGGAGCGCATGACGGCCGAACACGCACCCCGGATCCTGTACCAGGTGAAGCAGGTCGAGCTCGCCGTGCGGGGCCGCCTCGACGACGTGGTGCGGCGGGGCAGTCCGCGCAGCGCATGAACCAGCTGGCGGCGTCGCTCGACGACAGCGGATCGGCGTTCGTGCAGACCCAGCCCGGTGAGTTCCTCGGCGACCGGGAGGGCCGCCGCTGAATCATCTCCAGCGAACGACGGGGGCGGCATCCGTGATGGATGCCGCCCCCGTCGTTCGCGGTTGGGTTTCCGCTGGCGTTTCCGGTTGGAGGTGGCGGTTGTGGTCGGGTGACGGGGCTGGGCGCGGGTATTCGTGCCACTTTGGCGCGGGGTGCGGGGTTGGAGGTGGCGGTTGTGGTCGGGCGCGGGGCTGGGCGCGGGCAGTCCTGACACTTTGGCCCGGGGTGCGGGGTTGGAGGTGGCGGGTGTGGTCGGGTGCGGGGCTGGGCGCGGGCATTCGTGCCACCTTGGCCCGGGGTGCGGGGTTGGAGGTGGCGGTTGTGGTCGGGTGACGGGGCTGGGCGCGGGCATTCGTGCCACCTTGGCGCGGGGTGTGCGGGGTCGGAGGTGGCGGTTGTGGTCGGGTGACGGGGTTGGGCGCGGGCATTCGTGCCACCTTGGCCCGGGGTGCGCGGGTCGGAAGAGGCCACGCGGGATGTCCTGACGCATTCCGCGTGTTGCGACCCCCGAGCGGGAGGCGGAGCTCCGAGATGTGCGCTATCCTGGTCGTAGAACGAACGCATGTTCGCCCAGCGAACACACCGGTCCGACAGGGAGGTCGCATGATCGACAAGACCGTCACGAGCGTCGAGGAAGCCGTCGCGGGCATCCAGGACGGCGCGACCATCATGATCGGCGGCTTCGGCCGGGCCGGACAGCCGGTCGAGCTCATCGACGCGCTCATCGCCCAGGGGGCGGGCGACCTCACGATCATCAACAACAACGCCGGCAACGGCGACCTGGGCCTCGCCGCCCTGCTCGCGAAGAGGCGCGTGCGCAAGGTCCTCTGCTCGTTCCCCCGGCAGCATGACTCGTGGGTGTTCGACGGCCTGTACCGCGCCGGCGAGATCGAGCTCGAGCTGGTGCCGCAGGGCAACCTCGCCGAGCGCATCCGGGCGGCAGGCGCCGGCATCGGCGCGTTCTTCTCGCCGACCGGCGTGGGAACCCAGCTCGCCGAGGGCAAGGAGCACCGCGAGATCGACGGCCGCCTCTACGCGCTGGAGTATCCGATCAAGGCCGACGTCGCGCTCATCAGCGCGTACCGGGGTGACCGGTGGGGCAACCTCGTGTACCGCGAGACCGCCCGCAACTTCGGGCCGATCATGGCGTCCGCCGCGACCACGACCATCGTGCAGGTCGACGAGATCGTCCCCCTCGGGTCGATCGACCCCGAGACCGTCGTCACGCCCGGCATCTTCGTCGACCGGGTCGTCGCCGTCGGCGAACGCGCCTGGCTCGACGACGGGGTGTTCGTCGGGGGCGTGGACATCGAGGGCCGCCCGCTCACCCAGGGCGCAGCATCCGGAACGGAGATCGACCAGTGACCGAGGCGGCAACGAAGGCGACGCGCATCACTCGCGAGCAGCTCGCGGCGCGGATCGCGCAGGACATCCCCGAGGGGTCGTTCGTCAACCTGGGCATCGGCGCCCCCACGCTGGTCGCCGACTATCTGCCGCAGGACCAGGAGATCATCCTCCACACCGAGAACGGCATGCTGGGAATGGGCCCCTCGCCCGCCCCCGGGCGGATCGACCCCGATCTCATCAATGCCGGCAAGCAGCCCGTCACCGCCCTGCCAGGAGCTGCCTACTTCCACCACGCCGACTCGTTCGGCATGATGCGCGGCGGCCATCTCGACGTCTGCGTGCTGGGCGCCTTCCAGGTGTCGCAGACCGGCGATCTCGCCAACTGGTCCACGGGTGCGCCCGGTGCGATCCCCGCGGTCGGCGGCGCGATGGACCTCGCCATCGGCGCCAAGGACGTCTACGTCATGACCGACCTCCTGACCAAGACCGGCGAGTCGAAGCTCGTCGAGGCGTGCACCTACCCGCTCACCGGGGTCGGCTGCGTCACCCGCGTCTACACGGACCACGCGGTGTTCGACGTGACACCCGACGGCTTCGCGGTGCGCGAAGCGTTCGGAGACAACACCGTCGAGCTCCTCGCCGAGCTGACGGGCCTGGAATTGACGGATGCGGCGAGCCGCGGCATCCGGGAAGGTGAATGACATGGCGACCTACGTGTACGACGCCGTCCGCACCCCGTTCGGCCGCGCGGGCGGCGCGCTCTCGGGCATCCGCCCCGACGACCTCGCGGCGGTGGTGATGCGGGCGACGATCGAGCGGACCGGGCTGGACCCGGCGCGTATCGACGACGTGATCTTCGGCGACGCGAACCAGGCCGGGGAAGACAACCGGAACGTGGCGCGCATGGCCGCGCTGCTGGCCGGTTTCCCGACGACGGTGACCGGCGTCACGGTCAACCGGCTGTGCGCGTCGTCGGTGGAGGCGGTCATCCAGGGGTCGCGCGCGATCGAGGCGGGCGATGCCGACATCGTGCTGGCCGGCGGCGTGGAGTCGATGAGCCGCGCGCCGTTCGTGGTGGAGAAGTCGCCGCGGCCGTGGCCGAGCGTCGGCAACCAGACGCTGTGGAACACGTCGATCGGGTGGCGGATGACCAACCCGAAGCTGCCGAAGCACTGGACCATCTCGAACGGTGAGTCCGCGGAGAAGATCGCGCGCGAGCAGGGCATCTCGCGCGAGGCGCAGGATGAGTTCGCGGTACGCTCGCACCGGCTCGCCGCCGCGGCGTGGGCCGCAGGCGTCTACGACGGCGAGATCGTGCAGGTGCCGGGTGCGGAGCTCGCGCGCGACGAGGGTATCCGCGACGACACGTCGGTCGAGAAGCTCGCGGGCCTCAAGGCGCTCTTCGCCCCCGACGGCGAGGGCAGCGTGACGGCCGGCAACTCCTCCCCGATCAACGACGGCGCCTCCGCGGTGCTGCTGGGCCGTGAGGGTGCGCTGCCAGGCGAGCCGCTGGCGCGCATCACCGCCCGCGCGGCGCACGGCGTCGACCCCGACCAGTTCCCGCTGGCGCCGATCGAGGCCGCGAACAAGGCGCTCGCCCGCGCCGGCCGCACGTGGGCCGACGTCGACGTGGTCGAGCTCAACGAGGCGTTCGCGTCGCAGTCGCTCGCCGACATCCAGGGGTGGCCGGATCTCGACCCCGACCGCGTGAACATCCACGGCGGGGCCCTCGCGATCGGGCATCCTCTCGGCGCGTCCGGCGGACGCATCGTCGGCCGCGCCGCGCACGAGCTCGCCCGTCGCGGCAGCGGTGTCGCGGTGGCGGCGATCTGCATCGGCGTCGGGCAGGGCCTCGCCGTCGTCCTCGAGCGCTGACCCGGCGTCGTCGTTACGGGTCGAACGGCGCGTGGGCACGCACGTGAGAGAGTGGGCGAGATGACGATGGATGCCGCAGACCTCGGCCGGGCGGATGCCGCAGACCTCGGCCGGGCGGATGCCGCAGGTGCGGGCCGCGCGAGCGACTCCGGCGACTTCGTGCAGTCGCTCGCCCGCGGCCTTGCGGTGGTGCGCGCGTTCGACGCGGAGCACCCCGAGCTCACGCTGGCCGACGTCGCCCGGCGCACCGCCATGCCGCGCGCGGCGGCGCGGAGGTTCTTGCGCACCCTCGAGACCCTCGGCTATGTGCGCTCCGACGGGCGCACCTTCGCCCTCACGCCGCGGGTGCTCGAGCTCGGGTTCAGCTACCTGTCGGCACTGTCGATCCCCGAGGTCGTGCAGCCGCACCTCGAGCGGCTCTCACGCGAGGTCGACGAGAGCGTCTCAGCGGCCGTGCTCGACGGATCCGACATCGTCTACATCGCCCGCGTGCCGACGCGACGCATCATGAGCGTGCGCATCACCATCGGCACCCGCTTCCCCGCATTCGCGACGTCGATGGGGCGCGTGCTGCTGGCGGGGATCCCGGATGCCGCGCGCGACGCTGCGCTGACGGCATCCGTCCGCCCGTCCCTCACCGAACGCACCGTCACCGACGCCGAGGCGCTGCGCGCGGAGATCGACCGGGTGCGCGCACAGGGCTGGGCGCTGGTGGACGGCGAACTGGAACCTGGGCTTCGGTCGGTCGCCGTACCGCTGCACGACCGCCGCGGTGAGGTCGTCGCGGCCGTCAACGTGTCGACGAGCGCCACGCGCGACACCGTGGAGCACGTACTCGGGGAGTACCTGCCGCGCCTGCAGCGCACCGCCTCGGCGATCGACGCCGAGCTGCGCCTCGTCTGAGGAGGCCGGCGCTTTCACCGGGTTTCGATACGCTCGTTCCTCGCTACTCAATTTTGACCCGGCACGCATCAACGCTCGTTCCTCGCATTGATCCGCACCGCGTCAAAACACGATGGTGTGGTTGCCGTGGCGGATGACGCGGTCCTGCGCGTGCCACAGCACAGCGCGCGACAGCACCTGGCGCTCGACGTCGGCGCCGCGGCGGGCGAGCTCGGCGGAGGAGTCGGCGTGGGTGACGCGCACGGTGTCCTGCTCGATGATCGGACCCTCGTCGAGGTCGTCGGTGACGTAGTGGGAGGTGGCGCCGATGAGCTTCACCCCGCGCTCCTTCGCCTTCTTATAAGGCTCGGCCCCGATGAAGGCCGGCAGGAAGGAGTGGTGGATGTTGATCACCGGCACGCCCACCTGCGCGAGGAAGTCGCCCGAGAGGATCTGCATGTACCGCGCCAGCACCACGAAGTCGACGTTGCCCTTCAGCAGCTCGACGATCTTCGCCTCCGAGGCCGACTTGTCGGGCCCGGGCACCGACGGCACGTGGAAGAAGGGCACCCCGAACGACCGGACGTCCTCGGCCGAGGTGGTGTGGTTCGAGATCACCATCGGCACGGTCACGGGCAGGTCGCCGCGGCGGTGGCGCCACAGCAGGTCGAGCAGGCAGTGATCCTGCTTCGAGGCCAGGATCGCCATGCGCTTCGGCACGGACTGGTCGGTCAGCGACCACTCGAGGTCGAATCCCGCGAGGGTCCGGGCGAGCTCGTCCTCGATCTGCGGACGGTCGGCGGCGAAGCCGGGGCGGTGGAACACGACCCGCTGGAAGTAGGCGCCGCCGGTCGGGTCGTCGGAGTACTGGTCGAACGCCACGATGTTCCCGCCGATGCGCGTGATCATCGCCGACACCGCCGCGACGATTCCCGGCTTGTCGCTGCCGTGGACGATGAGGCAGGCGTGATCGGGATTCAGGTGCATCGCAGGCGCGGTCATCCTCCGATTCTGCCGTGTCGCGTCGTGGACGATGTCGCGCACGACGGCGGCTGAGCCGCAGCATCCGTCGCTCTGTCACGGGGCGCCATCGCGCGGGCGATCCTGCACTCTGCGAAGAATTGCGGATTCTTGAGACCGACGGCGTCGTCATGCGACGGTCCACGGCGGCCGCGCGCAATACCCTGACAGCATGAGCGACGCGCCGCACCCCCGCGCAGCGGGCCGCGACGACCGGATCACCCTGCGGTTCATGGCGGTCCCCGCCGACACCGCCGCCGGCGGACGCTCCGTCGCCGCGGGCAGCGTCATGGAGTGGATCGACAAGGCGGGGTACGCCTGCGCCGTCGGCTGGGCGGGCGCGTACTGCGTCACGGCGTATGTCGGGAACGTACGTCACCGGCGGCCGATCCCGCCGGGAAGCCTCATCGAGGTGCAGGCGCGCATCGTCCACACGGGCCGCACGAGCATGCACGTCGTCGTGACCGTGTCGTCCGCCGAGGTCAGCGAGCGCGTGTACACGCCGGCGACGACGTGCATGCTCGTCTTCGTCGCGAAGGGCGGCGACGGCCGGCCGACGGCAGTGCCGGAGTGGCAGCCGGTCTCCCGGTCCGATCACAAGCTGGCCGACGCCGCCCGCGAACGCATCGAGTCGCGCGCCGAGATCAAACGGCTCATGCTCGCGGAGGAGTACCCGGATGCCTCCACCGCCCCGCGCACCACGCTCCGGTTCCTCGCTCCGCCGGGGGTGGTGAACTTCGGCGGCAAGGCCCACGGCGGCACGGTCATGCGATGGATCGACGAGGCGGACTACGCGTGCGCGGCGGCCTGGACGAAGGACGGTCTCGATACGCCTCGTTCCTCGGCACTCGATCCGGCGGGCGAGGATGCCAGCGCCGCGATCGGCGTCTACTCCGGCGGCATCCACTTCCTCGCGCCCGTCGTCATCGGCCACCTCGTCGAGGTGGACGCCCGCATCGTCTACACGAGCCGGCACAGCATGCACCTGAGCACCCGGGTGTGGACGGCGGACCCTCGCACACCGGGGGAGCGCACGCTGACCACGCAGTGCCTCAGCGTGTTCGTCGTGCCGGGAGCCGACGGGGTCGCGCAGCCCGTCCCGCAGTGGACACCGCATCTGCCCGAGGACGAGCGCCTGCAGCAGCACGTGCGAGAGGTCATGGCCCTGCGTGAGCGGATCGTCCCGATCGCGGCGTCCCTCACGCTGGAACCCTGACCGCGTCGATCCGGGAGCGGGACGGATGCCGCGACCCGGCGTTCCCCGAGCGCACCAGGTCGCCGTTGCTCCGCGACGTTCGACGAGATCGTATGCTCTCGCCGAGTTGACACGCACCACGCGCGCCGATCGTGTCAGTTCGGCGAGAGCACATGAAGTGTGCGCCCGTGGGGGCCGGGGAATCAGGCGGGCTGGTGCGCGTCGGCGGCCGCGGGGCGGGTCGCCAGGGCGGCCGCCGCCTGCTCGAAGATGCCGCGCATCCATGCGTGCTCGGGGTCGCGACCGTGGACCGGATGCCACCACAGCGCGTTGACGACGGGCGTGGCGTCGAAGGGCGCGGCGAGCGTGCGGACCCCGGCGACCGCTTCAGCGACATGCGCGAGCCCCGCCTGGATCAGGCCCAGCCGGTTCGTTCCGGCGATGAAGTGCGGCAGGGCGAGGAAGCTCTCGACGACCGCCTCGACGTGCGGCTCGATGCCGAGCTGCTGCAGCTGCCGCGCCGCCGACGTGAACGCTGTCCGCGACTGGTAGGTGAAGACCCACGGGAGTGCGCCGAGCACGTCCATGGTGAGCTCGTCGCCCACGAGCTCGTTGGATTCGGAGGCGACCACGACCCAGCCGTCGCGCCAGAGGTCGGCGTAGGGGAGATCGACGAGATAGCCGTGGGGGATGACCATGCCGTCGGCCGAGCGCAGCCGGTTGAGCGCGTCGTCGACGATCGACGGGTTGTGCAGCATGAAGCGGAACCGCACTCCGGGAGCCGCCTCCGCCGCCAGTCGCGACACCTCGCTGCCGATGGTGGCGAAGCCGTAGTCGGACCCGTAGATGGAGAACTCCCGGGTCGAGTCGCGCGGGCTCCAGGTCGCCTGGCTCTCGAACACGCGGCGGGCGGCCTCGAGGGCCGTGGTAGTGTGCTCGGTCAGACGCAGGGCGAGTGGCGTCAGCTCGTAGGTGTTCCCCCGGCGGGCGAGGATCGGGTCATTGAAGTGCGTGCGCAACCGGGCGAGCGAGGCGCTCAGCGCGGGCTGACTCAAATGCAGCCGCTCGGCGGCGCGGGTCACGCTGCGCTCGGTGAGCAGGGCGTCGAGGGCGACGAGGAGGTTCAGATCGAGCCGGGAGAGGAGCGGTTGATCGGACACGTCGGTGTGCTCCTCAGGGGTGAGATGGCTGAAGCCAGTGTATCCGCGCAATCTATGTGCCCGGTAGGCGCCATCGCCCGCAACGATGAAGACCGGCGACCGACGGAATGAAGATTCTCTGGGCTCAGAGGTCCAGCAGATCGGGTTGTCCGCGGGTGAAATCGGCTGCCGAGTCGGGCGAGGGGCGTCGACGGAGCACACGCTCGGACCGATCGGGGCATTTCAGGCGGGGTCTACAGTCATGTCCCCGATGGTGGCCGAATGCCTCTGGAAAGTGAGTGACCCCGATGAGTGACGACGTGATCGATCCAGGAGACCCCGAATACGAGCTGAAGGTGGCCGAGGCGTTCCAGCGCATGGTGAACCGGCGGCGTGAAGGCGATGACCTTCCGGTCCGGATGACCGTTCGCCAGGCCCTCAAGATCGCGGCGATCATGGGCGCTCTGGCCCGCGGCCACTCCTCGTACACCGATGCGCTGGGCGATGCGTCCTGGTTCCTCCAGTGTCTGGCGGTGCAAGCTCATCCCGACATGCGAGGCGGACTGTCGCGCTCGGCGGCCGACGCCTGGAGCAAGGTCGACGCATGGCCATGGCCGCGGCCCGGCGAGCCGAGAGACAACGCTGATGAGAACGGATCGCGGCCGCGTTCACGGGGATGAACGTCCTCCGCTTCCGGCGCCGGCGTGGGGGGAATGCGCGGGTGAATTTGGGCGCCGAACTCGGGCTGGACCGCGGTTGTGGCTTCCGAGCGTGGTGTCATCGGGGCACGGCGACAGCGAGGCGCCGAGAACGCCGACAGGCGTTCGACAGCCGGGTGGCACCCTCTCTCGGTGGAGGAGGTCACTCAGCTGCCAGTGCGGGCCCTCGTTCCCTCCCCTGGGCGGGCCCGCCGGGGGCACCCGACCGTTGCGTTCACGGTTCGGGTGCCCCCTCCGTACGTCTGCTTCGCAGCCGAGGTTTCAGTCTGTCGCCATTCTGTTCCAGGCGTCCAAACCCGCGATCTTGTACGCCTCGGCAAGGGTCGGATAGTTGAAGGTGTTGTTCACGAAGAACTCGACAGTGCCGCCGAGGTTGATCACCGCTTGGCCGATGTGGATCAGCTCCGTGGCGCCTTCACCCACGATGTGCGCGCCGAGGAGTCTTCTGGTGCCCCGGTCGAAGATCAGCTTGAGGAAGCCGGAGTCCACGCCCATGATGTGTCCGCGCGAGGTCTCCCGAAAGCGCGCGATTCCGACTTCGTAGGGGGCGCCGGTTGCGCGCGCCTGCTCCTCGGACAGCCCGACGGTGGAGATCTCCGGCACCGAGTAGATCCCGTACGGAAAGCTGTCGGGAGCCGGCGGCAGTGCGACACCGAACGCATGGCATGCCGCGACCCTTCCCTGTTCCATGGAAGTGGACGCCAGGCTGGGGAATCCGATCACGTCACCCGCGGCGTAGATGCCGGAGACTGAAGTCTCGAACGTCTCGGGGTCCACCTTCACACGGCCGCGGCTGTCGGCCTCGATGCCGATCGCTTCGAGGCTGAGGCCGGCGGTGTTGCCTGATCTTCCCGCGGCGTAGAGCACCATCTCGCTTCGGACCACCCGGCCGTCCTCGAGTGTCACTTCGGCTCTGTCGCTCATCACTGCGACTTCCGAGACGGAGGTACCGAGGCGCAGCTGCATGCCGCGATCCCGCATCTGGTGCAGGAAGTCGTCGACGACCTCACGGTCGATGAAGTCCAGGATGCTCTGCTTGGGATCGATCAGTGTCACGGGAACGTCGAGGGCCGAGAAGATGGTGGCGTATTCCACACCGATGACTCCTCCGCCGATGACGGTGAGGCTCCGAGGAAGGCGGTTCACCTCGAGGATCTCGTCGCTGTCGAAGACGTGTTCGCGATCGAACGGCACGTGCGTCGGCCGGTGGGGCCTCGTCCCCACTGCGATCAGGGCGTAGTCGAACGCGATCTGCTGCTGCTCGCCGCGATCCGTCGTGAGCAGGAGGCGGTCGGAGGAGAGGAACTGGGCCCTCCCTTGGAGATGCCGGACCCCGTTGCGCATGAATTGATGCTGGAGAACCTGAACCTCGTGATCGAGTGTCTTCCGCAGTCGGCCGGCGAGATCCTCGACCCCGATCTCGCGCTTGACCCGGTACCCGCGTCCGTAGAACCCACGCTCGCGCCACCCCGAGAGGTTCAGCACTGTTTCACGCAGGGTCTTGGAGGGAATGGTTCCGGCGTGCACCGACACGCCACCCAATTCGGCGCGGTCGTCCACCACCATCACCGACTTGCCGAGCTTTGCGGCTTGAATCGCCGCTCGGCGCCCGGCGGGGCCGCTGCCGACGACGACCAGGTCGTAACGCAGCATCCACTTCTCCCTCATGGCTATCCGGCTTGAGTGGCCGGGAATGGGCGATGGCTTTCGTGCGACGGAGCGCGAGCACACCAATCGGGCCCGTCCGGCGCACCTCACACTAGGTCGCCGCCGCGCAGGATCCTTCCGAGCGTTCTCGAACTCACCCCCAAGTTCATCCGGTGCGAAGAATCCCCGCGGGTTCCGGACCTGGCTACTCCTCGTCCTGGGTAGCCGGACATGCGCGGCCGGGTGGTCGGAATAGCGCGCCGTGATGATGCTCGGGGTGAACTTCGGGCCGGTATCCGGGGATATCTACCGGTGGCGCTGGGCGCGGGTGCTGTAATCGGCCCGCGCGGCGGCTGGTTTAGCGGTTAGGAGAGGACTCATCATCTTTCGTCATCTTTGTAGCCACGCAACGCGTAGTGCGCTTCGAGCAACTTGGCAGCGCCGGCTATTAGTCACAGGTGTCGCGGTCGGATGGTTGGTTTTCGCTGGGCTGATGCTTCTGTACACGGTCCTCGACCCGTGGGTCTGGCCGGTCCTTTCGGTCGCGGTGTTCATCGGGGTTCGGGCTCTGGGGGTTCATTGGGCAGACAAGGATCGCGACCACACATCATGACGGAGGGGATTCCGGTTCTCGTTGGTGCGGTCATCGAAGCGGTCATGGAATTCTTGGGCGGGCTCGTCCGTCTCAGGCGTGCACGTTGGTGGTGGCCGCAAACGAGCTGGCTCCGCACTCGAAAGAGGGAGCCTCAGGAAGGTTGGGGTGTCGAGACAGAGGCGACTGAAGAACTACCCGGGCGGAACGCGTAGCGGATGGCGGTAGACGGATGACAGAAGAACCTACCGCCGCGGCATCAGTTATGTGCGCATCACTCCTACTTATGTCGGAATAGCGCCTAACGCTGGTACGCTCGAAGCGCCTTCCGGCCCGCGGCGCATGCGGTCCCGACCCAGAGAGCGAGCATCGATGCTTCTCGAAAGAGACCTCATCCAGTCCGTCGGCTTCCGCAACGTCCGCGAAGGGGGCGAGGTCACCGGCTTCCAGTTCCGCCTGCGCATGCCCTCGTACCGGGGGATGGCGGCATCCCTCATCGACGGCGTCGCCGTGCGGGTCGGCGACCTGGTGGATGTCCCGGCCGACGTGCCCCGGTGGACGTTCGCCGGCCGCACCTACTCGCTGCAGGAGCTGTGGGACTCCGAGGGCGTGCGCTGGCCGCTCGAGGAGGCGGCCATCGTCACCGTGCCGCACCCGGGCGGGCTGCCCGAGGGCACCCACGAGGTCTCGATCCAGCTGCGGCTGCGCATGTCGTACATCCCGCAGGAGCACCAGCCCTCGACGTACGAGGTCTCGCGGCACATCACGCTCACCTCGTCCGAGGACGGCGGCCCCTTCAAGTACGGCGTGAGCCTGTACAGCTTCATGACCGACTACGGCACCGTGATGGACCTCGAAACCGCGCTCGCCCACGTCGCCGACGTCGGCGCGACCGGCGTCGAGATCCTCGGCGAGGGGCACATCGAGCGGTACCCCGAGCCCACCACGGAGTGGATCGACCGCTGGTTCGCGCTGCTCGAGAAGTACTCGCTCGAGCCGACGAACTACGGCTCGTGGATCGACACGCGCCTGCACTCGAGCGGCGCCAACGCCCGCGACCTCACGGCAGCGGAGGGGGCCGGGATGCTGCAGCGCGATCTCCGTCTCGCGAAGCGCCTGGGGTTCCGCTTCGTGCGCCCGAAGATCGGCGTCGTGTCGAGCGACCTCATCCCGCACCCGATCTGGACCGAGTCGGTCGAGCGCTCGCTCGACCTCGCCGCCGAGCTCGACGTCGTGATCTGCCCCGAGATCCACTCGCCGACGCCGATCAAGCATGAGGTCGTCGACGACTACATCGGTCTGATCGAACGCACCGGCACGAAGCACTTCGGTCTGCTGCTCGACACCGGCATCTTCCAGGATCGTCCGATCCCGCTGAAGCCCGGAGAGCTGCCCGGCCGCCGCCCCGCGTTCCTCGACGGCATCGCGGTCGACCCGGCCGACATCGCCGACATCGCGAAGTACGTCGTCTTCATCCAGGCGAAGTTCCACGACATCGACGAGAACCTCGAAGACCAGCAGATCCCGTGGGAGCCCGTGCTGCGCGCCCTGAAGGACGCCGGCTACACCGGGTACCTCTCGAGCGAGTACGAGGGTGATCGCATCCCGTGGCGCTCCATCGAGCAGGTGCGCCGTCAGCACTCGCTCATCCGCTCCATCGCCACCCGCCTCTGACCCCCCGAAACGAGAAGACGATGCCCAACGGACTCATCGCCGAAGACAGCCTCCGCCCGCACCCGGACGGGCTCGCGCTGAAGCTCACCATCCCCTGGTATCGCAGCCTGTGGCTCTCGTCGGTCTCGACCCTCCGCGTCACCGTCGACGGCACGGAGATCCCGGCCGACGACCTCGCCTTCGAACTCGGCGGCACCCGGTACGCCATCGCCGAGCTGCCCGACCAGAGCGATGAGCTGTGGTTCCTGCAGCAGCATCCGCTCCTCATCGTCCGTCGCGACCAGCCGGTCGCGCTCGGCGAAGAGCACGAGGTCGAGATCTTCGGCGAGCTGCGCCTGCCGTACATGCAGATCGCGCCCGGCCAGGACGGCGGACCCGGCATGTACGTGCCGAACATCGTGCGGCAGTCGTTCACGCTGACGGTGACGGAGACGGATGCTGCGCCCTTGGCGATCGCGACCGGCATCGCGCCCCCGCCGCCGGCGTCGGACGACGACCCCTTCCAGCTCGGCCTCACGCTGTACTCCGCGAGTGCGGAGTTCCGCGCCGGGTGGTACGACTTCGACGGACTCCTCGACCGCGTGGCGGAGCTCGGCATCGGACCGGGCATCGAGATCGTGGCGTCGCAGGTGCTGCCGACGTACCCCGTCGTCTCGCACGACTTCGTCGCGCAGTGGCGAGCCGCGTTCGACCGCCACGGTTTCGACGCCAGCTCGTTCGGTGCGAACCTCGACATGGGGCGCCGCCGCGATCGCGACATGACGCCCGACGAGGAGTTCGAGTTCAGCGAGCTGCTGTTCCAGGGCGCCAAGAAGCTCGGCTTCCCGCTCGTGCGCATCCAGTCTGCGAAGCCGGAGCTGCTGCGCCGCCTGCTGCCTGTCGCCGAGAGTCTCGACCTCAAGCTCGCGTACGAGATCCACGCGCCGATGGGCCCGAACTCGCCCGAGATCGTGAAGGTGCGCGACGTCTACGCCGACCTCGACTCACCGCTTCTGGGGTTCGTCGCCGACTTCTCGTCGACGATGCACGCCATGTCGCCCACGTTGCTGCGCGCCGTGCGCCGTGCCGGTCTCGACGACGAGGCGATCAAGCGGCTGCAGGAGATCTGGGCCACCGACGCGTCGATGCGCGAGCGGCAGCAGGAGTTCATCGCCTATCTGCAGGCCCGCGATTTCGACCCGGGCCGTCTGGGCTCGTTCGCGCACCTGGCGTTCAACATGCACGGCCACGTCGATCCCCGGGACTGGGCCGACATCATGCCGCAGATCCTGCACGTGCACACGAAGTTCTACGACATCGACGAGAACGGCCAGGAGCCGGCGATCGACTACCCCGAGCTCGTCCGGGTCTTCGTCGAAGGCGGCTACCGCGGCTACTGGTCGAGCGAGTGGGAGGGGCACGCCTTCGCCGAGCTCGGCGAGGTCGACCCGCTGCTGCTGGTTCGCAAGCAGCACGACCTCATCCGCGCCTCCATGCGAGCGGTGCAGGCGGCCCATGTCTGACACCGAGGTCGACTTCCGCACGCTGCCGCTGCCCGAGGTGCTCCGGATGTTCCGCGAGCAGGGCGAACCGGCCGACCCCCGCCCCGACGTCGACACGAACTCGCTGCAGCGCCGCTTCCCGCGCCTCGCGAACGTCGAGACGCGCGACATCGCGATCGAGGGCGATGCGCGTGCGGTGCCGGCGCGACTGTACACGGATGCCTCGGCCGAAGCATCCGGTCGCGCTCTCGTGTGGGTGCACGGCGGCGCCTTCATCGGCGGGCACCTCGACATGCCGGAGTCGAACTGGGTCGCGCTCGAACTGGCCGCGCGCGGCATTCCGGTGCTCGCCGTGGACTACGTCAAGTGCCTCGGCGACCTCCATTTCCCGGAGCCTTCTGACGATGTGCTCACCGCGTGGCGCCACGCGCTGGCGAACGCGGACGAGCTGTTCGGCGTGCCCGGCTCGTCGCTGATGCTCGGCGGCGCGAGCGCCGGTGGCAACCTGACCGCGGGTGCGACGGCGCGGCTGCGGGATGCCTCTGAGCAGGGTCCCGCCGGGCTCGTGCTCGTCTACCCCGTGGTGCACCCGAACAGTCCCGAAGCGTCGAGCGACGTCGATCCGGAGTCTCCCCACGGCGCCCTCGCGTACAACTTCGCGGGGTCGGAAGCGGGCCTGCGGAATCCTCACGCGTTCCCCGCACTCGGGCCGGTGGCGGGATTCCCGCCGGCCCTGATCGTCGTCTGCGAGCACGACGGCCTCCGGCCCTCGGGCGAGGCGTTCGCGCGGCAGCTGGATGAGGCCGGTGTCGCGGTGTCGCTGCACCTGGAGCAGGGCGCCGACCACGGCCACATCAACGAGCCGGCCGACCCGACCGCCCTTCCCACCGTGGAGGCGATCGCGGCGTGGATGCGGGGGCGGTCGTGAAGGTCGTCGTCGTCGGCGGGACGGGGAACATCTCCACGAGCATCGTTCGGGTCCTCGTCGAACAGGGGCACGACGTCACGTGCGTCAACCGGGGCGTCACCGCGGATGCTCGCTACGGCGTGCGGACGATCACCGTCGACCGGCGCGACACCGAGCGATTCGAATCCGCCGTGCGGGCGGGCGGCTTCGACGCCGCGATCGACATGATCGCCTTCACGCCCGATGACGTGCGCTCGAGCCTTCGCGCGTTCCGCGACGTCGGCCACGTCATCCACACGTCCACCGTCACGGTGCTCGGCGAGACCTTCGACTGGCTTCCGGTCACCGAGGATCATCCGGTGCGACCCACCGTGCCGTACGCGTCGGCGAAGGCGGAAGCCGAGCGGCTATACCTCGAGGCGCACTACGTGTCGGGGTTCCCGGTGACGATCATGCGCCCGTCGACGACGTATGGTCCGAAGCGCGCGCTGCGCCAGATCGGCATCGACGACACGTGGGTCACGCGCATCCGCACGGGCAAGCCTCTCCTCAAGGTCGGCGACGGACGCGCCACGCATCACCTCCTGCACGTCGACGATGCCGCCCTCGCGTTCGCGGGGGCGCTCGGCAGGGAGCGCTGCATCGGGCAGACCTACCACCTGGTGCACCCGACCCACACGACGTGGGAGGAGTTCCACAAGGCGATGATGCGCGTGCTCGGGCGCGAGGTCGACCAGGTCGGCGTACCGTCCGACGTGCTCGAAGCCATCGACCCGCAGCGCTTCCTCTTCGCGACGAAGGTGTTCGCGCACAACATGCTCTTCAGCGCCGACAAGATCCTCCGCGACATCCCCGAGTTCGCGCCGCGGGTGTCGGTCGAGGAGGGCCTCGCGGGCACGGTCGAGCACCTCGACGCCCACGGTCTCGGCGCGGAGACCGACGATCTCGAAGACCGCATCATCGCGGCGCAACGCGACGTCGCGCGGGTCGCGGCGAGCGGTGCCGGCGCATTTTCCGAAGGAATGACATGAATCCAGACACCGCCGACCTGGTGCGGGCGAGCCTGCGCGGCGTCGTCGACGTCGACGTGAGCGCGACGGGGCTCACGCCGTTGCGATTGCCCTTGAGCGCGCGAGCGCAGTCCGACTCGGACTGGATGCGGTTCGCGGCCGAGCAGGCGTCCGGCGTGCGCTGCGAGTTCCGGACCGCGGCGACGTGGATCGAGCTCACCGTGCAGACGACCGGTCTGTATCTGCCGTGGGTTCCCGAGCACGTGCACCGGGCTGTGTTCTCGGCGACCGTCGACGGCGAGCCGCTCACGGACGCGCGCGTGACCGGCGGTTCCGAGCTGCACTTGGCGGAACCCGGCGAGCCGCGATTCGTGATGGGCGAGCCGGCGGTGGTGCGGTTCGAGCTCGGGGGAACGGGTGCCGATGAGCGCCGCGTCGTGGTGTGGCTGCCGCATACGGACACCGTGGAGATCCGCGATGTGCGCGCCGATGCGCCGCTTCGGCAGGCCGAGCCCCTCGATCGGCTTCGCTGGTGGCACCACGGCAGTTCCATCAGCCACTGCATCGAGGCGGACACCCCTCGCGGAGTATGGCCGGTGGCGGCCGGCGACCATCTCGGTCTCGACGTCACCAATCTGGGCTTCGCCGCGAACGCCCATCTGGATCAGTTCACGGCGCGGGCGATGCGCGGTTCGGGGGCCGACCTCCTCAGCCTCAAGATCGGAATCAACATCGTCGGTGGCGACACGATGAAGCGACGCACGTTCATCCCGGCCGTGCACGGATTCCTCGACACGATCCGCGACGGCGCTCCGGCGACCCCGATCCTCGTGATCTCGCCGATCATCTGCCCGATGCACGAAGACACACCGGGCCCCACCGTCACCGACCCCGACACCGGTGAGCGGCGCGGAACACCGAGCCGGACGCCCGACTTCTTCGAGCCGCCACTCACCCTGCGCTCGGTGCGCGAGATCCTCCGCGAGATCGTCCAGAGACGCGCCTCGGACGACGCTGCGCTGTTCTACCTGGACGGACTGGACCTCCTCGGCGAGGGCGACCTCCAGGAGCTGCCCGATGGGCTGCATCCCAGCCCCGCCGGATACCTGCTGATCGCCGAGCGGTTCGCGGGGTCGCCCGTCGTCGCCGAGTGGACGGCAGCGGCGCGCTCACGCACCGATCAGACATCGCGGCCCCGGCGGAGCACCGCCGAGCAGGTGACCGATGCTTAGGCCGACCTTCGTCAACCCCGTCCTCGGCGGGGACCGGCCGGATCCCGCCGTGATCAAGGTCGGCGACGAGTACTGGATGACGTACTCGTCGTTCGAGTCGGCACCCGGCCTGCTGCTCTACCGCTCGCGCGATCTCGTCAACTGGACGTACGAGTGCGCGGCGCTTCCCGAACCGCTGGGCAGCACGTTCGCGGTCGACATCGCCGAGCACGACGGGCGCTTCTTCATCTACATCCCGTTCATTCCGGCCCCGTGGTCGGAACTCGAAGCGCCCGCGGTCTTCGTCATCCACGCGGACTCGATGGAAGGCCCGTGGTCGCAGCCGATCGACCTGGGCATCCGGTGGGCGATCGACCCGGGCCACGTCGTCGGAGAGGACGGCCGACGCTACCTCTTCGTGAACGGCATCCGTCGCATCCGGCTCACCGACGACGGCCTCGGGACCATCGGCGAGCTCCAGCAGGTGTACGACGGATGGCGTTACCCCGACGAGTGGATCACCGAGGCGTACGCGCTCGAAGGGCCGAAGCTCTTCCGTCGCGGCGAATGGTTCTACCTCGTGAGCGCCGTCGGCGGCACCGCTGGCCCGGCCACCGGTCACATGGTCATCGTCGCCCGGTCGCGGTCGGTGCATGGGCCGTGGGAGAACAGCCCGCACAACCCGGTGGCGAGGACGACGGATGCCGCGCACGCCTGGTGGTCGCGCGGGCACGCGACGATGGTGCCCGGCCCCGCAGGCGACGACTGGTGGATGGTCTCGCACGGCTACGAGAACGGCTACCGCACGCTGGGCCGCCAGATCCTCCTCGAGCCGATCGGCTGGTCCGGCGACGGCTGGCCCGTCGGCGCGCTCGACGACATCGGCGGCGAGCTGGAAGCGCCGGCAGGCGCCGCGTCCCAGCGCGCCTCGACCGCGTTCGCGGACGACTTCTCGACCCTGCGGCTGGGCGAGCGCTGGACGTTCCACGCGCCGTCGCCCGGCGAGGCATCCCGCCTTGCGCTCGACGACGGGCTCGTCGTCGCCGCTAAGGGCGCCGGACCCGGCGGCAGCTCGCCGCTCGCGCTGCTGACCGGAGACCACACGTACGAGGTCGAGGTCGACGTCGAGCTCCTCGGCGAGGAGGCCGAGGGCGGCCTCCTGCTGTTCTTCAACGACCGGCTGTTCTGCGGCATGGGCATCGACGGGGAACGCATGCGGAGCTACTCGGGCGGGCACGTCACGCACTGGCGCGAACCCGCCCCCGCCTCCCGGCGGCTGCAATTGCGGATCCGCAACGATCAGCACATCGTCACCGGCTGGTACCGCGAGCCGGGCGGCGAGTGGGTGCGCCACGCGATCCGCTACGAGACGTCGGGCTACCACGCCAACACGATGGGCGACCTGCTGAGCCTCCGGCCCGCGCTCTACGCCGCGGGGACGGGCTCGGTGCGGTTCCGCGACTTCCGCTACCGCCCGCTGCGCTGACGCGCCGGAACCAAGGACGGAGGCCGCGCGAAGGAGCGAAGCGACCGAGACACGGCGTCAGCGCACCCGGAGCTCGACGGCCTGGGTCGTCGCGAGGGTGGAACCCACGTGGAACCGGAAGAGCCCGGGCTCCACGACGAACGCCGGGGTCGCAGCATCCGTCGTCCAGAAGCCCAGCTGCTCGCGGCCGATGGTGAACGAGAAGACCGCGGTCTCGTCGGCGTCGATGGTGCGGCGCTCGAATGCGACGAGGCGACGGACGGGAGGTGCGACGCTCGCGACGACGTCTTCGACGAAGACCTGCACGACCTCGTCGCCGCTCCGGGCGGACGTGTTGGTCACGGCGACCTCGAGCGCCACGGGCTCGCCGAGCTCGGCCTGGGCGATCTCGGCGCGCGACAGGCGCGGTTCGGCGTGGTCGAAGGTCGCGTAGCCCGAGCCGTGGCCGAAGGAGAACCGAGGCCCGAGTTCGAGGTCGAGGTACTTCGAGGTGAACTTGTCCTGGACGTTGTCGGGGCCGTGCAGGCCGACGTCGGTCTCTTCGGTGGTGAGCCGGCCGCCGGTGGCCGCGGGACGACCGGTGTTCTCGTGCGCGTAGTGGACGGGGATCTGCCCCACCGCCCGCGGCCACGACATCGGAAGACGGCCGGCGGGCTCGGCGTCTCCCACGAGCATGTCGACGATCGCCGCTGCCGACTCGGTGCCGCCGTGCCACGCCGCCAGCACACTCGGTGCGAGCTCGATCCAGTCGTCCACGACGAGCGGGCGGCCGGCCTCGAGCACCACGGCGAACGGGATGCCGCAGCCGGCGACCGCGCGGATCAGATCCTCCTGCCGCCCGGGCAGCCGGATGTCGCTCCGCGATGCCGCCTCGCCGGACAGCGCGCTGGGCTCGCCGACGCAGAGGATCGCGAGGTCGGCTCGTCGGGCGGCATCGACGACGGAGCGGATGCCGGTGTCGTCGCCGGCGAGGAACTCGACGCCGCGGAGAACCTCCAGCTCGATCTCGGGCCGGCGGGTTCGGAACTCGTCGGCGATGCTCCCCGCTCGCGCGCCGAAGTACTGCGTCCATGCCCCGAGGTGGTCGGTCGAGTCGGCGTACGGGCCGGCGAGCAGCACGCGTCGCGGTGACCCCAGTGGCAGGGTGCCGTCGTTCTTGAGCAGCACCGACGACCGGGCGGCCGCGCGGCGGACGAGCGCCCGCGAGCTCGCGGTGGGCTCGGTGACCTCGGCTTCCTCATCGACGTACGGGCGCTCGAAGAGGCCGAGGCGCTCCTTCATGGCGAGCACGCGCGCGACCGCGTCGTCGACGCGCCCGGGGTCCAGACGGGCCCGCGCCGCGTCGTCCAGGTCGGCGGGCGCGCCCCCCATCTCGATGTCGAGGCCGGCGTGGAAGGCGAGAGCCACCGCATCCTCGACGCCCTCGGCCACGCGGTGCGGGACCAGGTTGCGCACTCCGTCGGCGTCGCCCACCACAACCCCCGGGAATCCCCACTCGTCCTTCAGGACACCCGTCAGCAGGCGTCGGTTCGCGTGCATCGGCACACCGGCGACCGTGTTGAAAGCGGCCATGACGGCTGCCGCGCCCTCGTCGACCGCGGCACGGAAGGGCTCGAGCCACACGTTGCGCAGCTGATGGTCCGAGGCGTCCACGCCCGCGTAGTCGCGGCCGCCTTCGGGCGCCCCGTAAGCGACGAAGTGCTTCGCGGTCGCCGCGATCGCGGTCGGCGACGAGAGGTCGTCGCCCTGGTAGCCCCGCACCATGGCGCGCGTCAGGGTCACGGCGAGGTGCACGTCTTCGCCGAAGCCCTCGACAACGCGCCCCCATCGGGGGTCGCGCGAGATGTCGGCCATGGGCGAGAAGGTCCAGGTCACGCCGCCCGATCGCGCCTCCGCGGCAGCGAGGGCGGCGAGCTCGCGGACCATGCCGCGGTCGAAGCTCGCGGCCTGCGCGAGGGGCACCGGTGCGATGGTGCGCTGCCCGTGGATCACATCGAGGCCGACGAGAAGGGGGATGCCGAGCCGGGTCTCCTCGACGGCCACGCGCTGCAGCGCGTTCGTCGCGGCCGCCGAGGGCGGCCAGAAGACGGACCCGAGCCCCTCGCGCACCAGCCGGGCGGCGTCCTCGTGCTTCGGGCGGAAGACGATCTGCAGCTGGCCGAGCTTCTCGGCATCGGTCATGTCGGCGAGCAGGCGGCTCACGCGCGGCGATCGTTCCATGTCGGTTCCTTCCTACGACGTTCGAGGTGTGGCGCGGGACGGGCGACGGGGAACGCCGGTCTCGGGGGTCGCGACACGCGGGATCGCGGGGGCCATTCCGCGTGTTGCCCCGCCTGAGGCAAGCGAGGCGGGGCGGGGGCGGGCGGCACGCCGAGCCCGACGGCAATGCCGCCCGGGGCCGAAGCCCCGGGCGGCATCTTCACCCTTGATCAGTCCTGGTTCAGCTGTCCCAGGCCGCGTCCATCTCGTCGAGCACCTGGTCGACGGTCTTCTGACCGGTCAGCAGGGCCTGGACGCCCGTGCCGAGCGTGTCGTAGACCTTCGGGTTGGGCCACGTGGCGCTGGGCAGACCCGTGTAGTCGCCGTTCTCGAGCAGGTCGCCGATCGGCTCGTACTCGGGGAGCAGGTTGTCGGCCGTAGCGCCGGTGATCGGCACGAAGCCGGAGAGGTCGGCGAAGGCCTTCGACTGCTCGGGCTGCGCCACCCAGTCGAGGAACTCCTGCGCCGAAGCCTTCACGTCGTCGTCGGACGAAGCGTTGATGGCCCACGCGTAGTTCGCCGAGGCGAGCGTGTAGGCCTTCTGACCGTCGGCCGGCGGGAAGGCCTGCACGTTGAGCTCGATGCCGGCACCCTTGCTGATCGACGCCGCCGCCGACCCGGGAACGGCGGCCGTCAGCGAGGTCTGACCGCCGACGCCCTGCGTGATGGTGTCGAAGGTGCCGCCGGCGACGCCGTCCTGGAAGCATCCGCCGTCGTTCATCTCGATGACGTCCTCGAGCACCTCGCGCCAGCCGCTGTCGGCGAAGGTGACGTCACCGGCTGCACGCTGCTCGTTCCAGTCGGGGTTCTCCGCGTAGACGCGGGTCGCCGACACGAGCATGGAGAACAGCCCCGTGTTGAACGGCACGCCGCCGGCCAGGACGGTGAAGGTCTTGCCGCCGTCGCGCGCCGTGGTGCACGCCTTGAGGAGGTCCTCGTAGCTGGCGGGATACTCGTCGATGCCGACCTCTTCGGCGGCCGGGGCGTTGTAGACGAGGCCGACGGGCGCCAGTGCCGTCGGCTGCGCGTACACCTCGTCGTCGACGCTGTACTCCGCCTCGGACCCGGGCGGGATGATGCCCGCCGAGGTCTCGTCGAGGGGCTCGAGGAATCCCGCCTCGGCGAGGTTCACCACCGAGATCGGCTGTCCCGTTCCGGGAGCCAGGATCATCACGTCGGCGGCGTTGCCCGCCTGCAGCTGCGTGGTCACCTGGGTGTTGTACGCGTCGGAGGGGTAGGGGATTACCTCGATCTCGACGCCCGTCTCGTCGGAGTAGGCCTTGAGAGTCTTGGCGTAGTAGTCGTCCTGGTCGTTCGCCTGGGCGACCATGACGCTGAAGCCGGCGGCGGTGTCGCCACCGTCGTCGTTGCTGTCACCGCCGTTGTCGCCGCTGCCGGAGCAGCCGGCGAGGATGAGGACTCCCGCAAGCGGTGCCGCAAGGAGCGGCCACCGGAGCCGGGAAGCTGTGTGCTGTGGCATTTCGACCCTTTCGTGACTTCGTTGTCGCCAGCTGTTCGGGCTGCTGGCTCGGCCGCTGGCCGCGAGTTCACTCTGACACACATTCGCCGGTTTTCGACATTAGTATCGTTTATACGGCGCAATAGCCCCGCTGATCCGCAGAATCGGGCCGGTCAGGGGCGGTTCTCCCGGAGCACGGTCACTGGCCCCGCCAGCCCCGCGGGCAGCGGCTCGGCGGAGGGCTCGAACACCTCGGTCATCGGAGCGAAGATCTCGCCCGACGGTCGCGCCGCCTCCGCGATCAGCTGACCCGCTGGCCTGCCGATCCCCACCCCACCACAGGGTCGGAGATCCCCGCCCCATCGGAAGGTCGCCGCCGCTCGGCTCCGACGTTGTGACGATCTCCGACGTTGCGGCGGGCTCCCGGGAGCGCCCATGCCTCCGTCGAAGATCGGACGCCAGATAGGCACGCCCCACTTATATCCGATATCGCTGAAACTAATGTGTGCTTTCGACGCAAGTGTGTGAACCTGGCATGAGCGTCGCCGAAGTCGCGGCGCGTGACGACGAGGTCAGAGAGCAGATGACAGTGACGATCGAACGCGATGCCACTCGCACCCTCACGGTGCCTCCTGAAGCACGCCGCACTGCCCGGCCGCGCGGCCGCAAGCCGCTGATCAGCTACGGGCACTGGTGGTGGGCGCTGCCCGCGATCATCCTCGTGATCGCGGTGCACTATGTCGCGACCCTCACCGGCGGCTTCTTCGCCTTCACCAACTGGACGGGCCTCGGGGACTGGGAGTTCATCGGCCTCGACAACTTCGTGCGGATCTTCAACGACCCGCTGATGGTCGGCGCCGTGGTCAACACGCTGTTCCTGGCGTTCGCGTCGGTGATCCTGACCAACATCCTCGGGCTGGGCTTCGCCCTCGCGATCAACCGCACCCTCAAGACGCGGTACATCCTCCGCACCCTCCTCTTCCTCCCCGTGGTGCTGAGCCCGCTGGCGGTGGCCTATGTGTGGAAGTTCATCTTCCAGTTCAACGGGCCGCTCAACGGCTTCCTCGCGGCGATCGGGCTGGAATCCTGGCAGAAGGTCTGGCTCGCCGACCCCACCTGGTCCATCTGGGCGATCCTCCTCACCGTGGTCTGGCAGCAGACCGGCTTCGTCATGGTCATCTACCTCGCCGGCCTCGCGTCGGTTCCGATCGAGATCGAGGAGGCGGCTGCGCTGGACGGCGCCAATATCTGGCAGCGGTTCTGGAACGTCACGGTGCCCGCCATCCGCCCTTCGATCGCCATCGCCACGACGCTCGGCGTCATCCAGGGCCTGCGCATCTTCGACCAGATCTTCGCCCTCACCGGCGGGGGCCCAGCCGGTGCCACTGAGACGCTCGCGACGCAGGTCTACAAGCAGGCCTTCTCGCTCGGCCAGTTCGGCTTCGGCTCGGCGCTGGCGCTCGTGCTGACGGTCATCATCCTCGTCTTCGCCATCCTCCAACAGTACGCCACGCGCGACCGCGACGCCGTCGGAAGGGCCGCCTGACATGTTCCGCTACACCAAGCTCACCGCGGTCCGCGAGGTCGCGATCTGGGTCGTCACCCTCCTCGGGCTGCTGCCCTTGTACTTCCTCGTCTCCACGGCGTTCAAGACCGACCAGGAGGCGCTCACCACGAGCGCGCTCACGCCGCCGTCGTCGCTGGACTTCACCGCGTTCGTCGAGGTGCTCACCACCGGCGGCCGCAACAGCATCCCGATGAGCATCCTGAACAGCGTCATCATCACCGGCGGCGCCATCGTGGGCCTCGTCCTGTTCGGCTCGGTGGCCGCGTACGTCATCACCCGGCGGACGCGCACGTGGACGAACCTGACCTTCTACCTCGTGCTGATCGCCATCACCCTCCCCGCCCAGCTGGGGACCGTCCCGCTGTACATCGGGGCGCGCTCTGTCGGTCTCACCGGCAACGCGATCGGCATGATCCTGCTGTGGATCGGCATCCTGATGCCGCTGTCGGTCTTCCTCTACGCGAGCTTCTTCCGGGGGCTCACGGCGGAGTACGAGGAGGCCGCGGTCATCGACGGCGCCTCGCCGACGCAGGCATTCTTCCGGGTCGTCCTTCCGCTCATGGCGCCCGCGACGGGAACCGTGGCGATCCTGGCGGGCCTGATCGTCTGGAACGACTTCTTCAACTCGCTGATCTTCCTGGGCGGATCGACCACCCAGACGCTGCCCGTCGCGATGTACACCTACGTCGGCGGACTGGTCTCGGCGTGGAACAAGATCTTCGCCGTCGTGATCATCTCGATGATCCCGATCCTGCTGTTCTACATGTTCGCGCAGAAGAAGTTCATCCAGGGTTTCGGCGGAGGCCTGAAGGGCTGACGTCGCGGCACCGATTCGGGGGCGGCCGGATCGTCGAGCGGACGGCTGAGAAGCATCCGCACGTCGCCCACCTCAAACGAAACACCGACCGGAGACGTCATGTACCTACTCGCACCCAATATCGAGCTGCTCTTCACCGAGGCCGGCGACTACCACGACCGTGTGCGCGCCGCCGCCGCGGCCGGCTTCACCGCCGTCGAGATGTGGGGCCCCACCGGCGTCGATGCCCCGGCAGCGCCCAAGGACCTCCCCGCACTGAAGGCCGCGCTCGAAGAGACCGGCACGCAGCTGACCGCGCAGCTGTCGGAGCCTCGCACGCAGTTCATGATCCCGCCGTGGGACCACTCGGAGTTCTACCGCAAGCTCGACGAGGGCGTCGCCATCGCCCAGGACCTCGGCTGCCCGCGCATCGTCGTCGGCAGCGGCACGGGCTTCGGCGGCTGGAAGCGCCAGGTGCAGCTCGACAAGCTCATCGAGATCTACCAGCAGGCGACGCAGCAGATCGAAGGTTCGGGCATCACGCTCGTGCTCGAGCCGGTGAACGTGCGGGTGGACCACCCCGGCTCGCTCCTGGACCGCACGGCCGAGGCCGTGTATGTCGCCCGCGGCGTCGACTCGCCCTTCTTCGGGGTGCTCTACGACATCTACCACTCCGCGGTCGAGGGTGAGGACATGGCGGCGGAGCTCGCGAACGCCGGCGGGCTCATCAAATACGTCCAGCTCGCCGACACCCCCGGTCGCGGCGAACCCGGATCGGGACGGCTGGACTGGGCGGAGCGCCTCGGCCTCCTCCGCTCCGCCGGCTACGACGGCCCGATCGGCCTCGAGTACTACCCGACGCAGGAGTCCGAGGCATCCGTCGCCCTCATCCGCGAGCTGGCGGCCTCGGCGTGACGAGGTACCCCGAGGCCGTCGACGTCGCCATCGTCGGCTCCGGTCCGACCGGAGCCGCCTACGCGCGGATCCTGAGCGAGCAGGCGCCCCGAACGACCATCGCGATGTTCGAGGTCGGTCCCACGATCACCGACCCGCCGGGCGCGCACGTCAAGAACATCGCCGACCCTGAGGCGCGTGCTCGTGCGCAGGCCGCCTCCGAGGGGCCGGGGGAGCGGGGCGCGAAGGTCGCCAACCCCGGAGCTGCGAAGGCCGGCGTGAGAGCCGCGCGCCCGGGGACGTTCCTGCTCCAGGACGGCTACCGGTTCCCCGGCGAAGACGGACTCCCCGTCGTCGCGATGTCGAGCAACGTCGGCGGCATGTCCGCGCACTGGACCGGCGCCTGCCCGCGACCGGGCGGCAGCGAGCGCATCGGCTTCCTGCAGGATTTCGACGAGCTCCTCGCAGAGGGCGACCGGCTCCTGGGGGTGACCACGAACGCGTTCGACGCCGCACCGTTCGGCGAGATCGTCCGCGAGCGCCTCGCGAGGGCGGTCGACGAGGGGCGCACCGCGGAGACGAAGGTGCAGCGGATGCCGCTCGCCGCGCACCGCCGCGAGGACGGCCGTCTCGTGTGGTCGGGATCGGACGTCGTGCTGGGTGACGTCACGCGCGAGAACCCGGCCTTCTCGCTCTTCGACGAATCCCTCGTCACCGCCGTGCTCGTCCGCGACGGGCGCGCGGCCGGCGTGCGGGTGCGCGACCTCCGCTCCGACGAGACGCACGAGGTGGCCGCCCGATTCGTCGTCGTCGCCGCCGACGCCTTGCGCACTCCGCAGCTGCTGTGGGCCTCCGGCATCCGTCCCGCCGCTCTCGGGCGGTACCTCAACGATCAGGCGCAGGTGGTCTTCGCGTCCCGGCTGCGCGGCGTCGAGACGCTCGGGGCCGACGCCCCGACGACGGGTCTCGCCGAGTACAGCGGCGTGAGCTGGGTGCCGTTCACCGACGACGTGCCCTTCCACGGCCAGGTGATGCAGCTGGATGCCTCGCCCATCCCGCTCGCCGAGGACGACCCCGTCGTTCCCGGCTCGATCGTCGGGCTCGGGCTGTTCTGCGCCAAGGACCTGCAGGCCGACGACCGGGTCGAGTTCGACGATGCCGACCTCGACGCCTACGGGATGCCGGCTCCCCGCATCCACTACACGCTCACCGATCGCGACCACGAGGTCATCGAACGAGCGCGCGCCGAGATCGTGCGTCTGGGGGAGGCGATCGGCGACCCGCTCGACTCGCGCCCGTTCACGTTGCCCCTCGGGTCGTCGCTGCACTACCAGGGCACCACGCGCATGGGCGAGGCCGACGACGGCACGAGCGTGTGCGGACCCGACAGCGAGGTGTGGGGCGTTCCCGGGCTCTTCGTCGCCGGCAACGGCGTCATCCCGACCGCGACGGCATGCAACCCGACCGTCACGTCCGTCGCGCTCAGCGTGCGCGGCGCCAGGAAGATCGTGCGCGATCTTGCTTCTGTCTGATTCAGACATTAGAGTGTAGAAACAAGGACAAAGTAGTCAGGAGTTGACGTGATCCCCGATCGCATCATCGAGCAGGGAACGCTCACGACCGACGGCACCCGTGCTGCGGTCGAGGTTCGCCTGCCGTGGTACCGCGCGCTGCCCGCTTCGTGCATCGGCGGCGCGACCCTCACCGTCGACGGCGTCGAGGCGCCGGCCGAGTCGCTCCGCTGGGAGATGAACGGCCGTACCTTCACATTGGCCGAGCTCGTCCCGAACACCGAGGAGTGGTGGTTCCCCGCCGACTCCGCGGTGCTGTCGGGCGACATCCCCCTCGCGGGCGATGCCGAGCACAAGGTGGAGGTCGGTCTGGTCCTCTACATCCCCTACATCGTCATCGGCGCCGACGAGGTTCTCCACATCGAGGAGCGCGACGCCAAGACCATGACCGCACGGAAGGCGGTGGCGGCATGAGCGCCCCCGACACGAAGGGCACGCCCATCCAGGGTGTGACGCTCTACAGCTTCACCCGGGCCTTCCACGGCCGCGAGTACGACCTCGAGGGCCTCATCCGCAAGACGGCGGCCGAGGGCTTCGGCCCCGGCCTGGAGATCATCGGGTTCTCCAGCTTCCGGGGCTTCCCCGAGATCGACGACCACTACGCCGGCTGGTTCAAGGACCTCATCGCCGAGACGGGGCTCGTCACGACCTCGCTCGCGGTCAACGCCGACATCGGCATCCACCGCGACCGCCTGCTCACGCAGGACGAGCTGCTGGAGTACATGCGCCGGCAGATCGCGGCCGCGGCGAAGCTCGGCTTCCCCATCGCCCGCGTGCAGATCTCGATCACGCCCGACTCCATGGAGGCCCTCGCTCCCATCGCCGAGGAGTACGGCGTCACGCTCGCGCTCGAGGTGCACGCCGACCAGTACGCCTCCCACCCGCGCATCCTGGCGCTGCGCGACCGCTACGACAAGGTCGGCTCGCCGTTCCTGGGATTCACGATGGACTGGGGCGCCACCGTCTCGGGCTTCGCCCCCTCGCTCATCGAGGCCTACCGCCGCCGCGGCGCGTCGGAGGAGCTGCTGGCAGCGGTCACGGGCCTGTGGGACGAGTTCTACCGGCAGGGCCCGCCCGCCGACCAGGCCGAGCACGGTCAGCGCTTCGGCCGGTTCATCGGCCTCGCCGCGCAGCACGGTCGCCCCGACCTCGGGATCGACATGGGCATCAACGCGACCGGCCTGTTCGGCCCCGCGCGCGTGGACGACTGGCTCGAGATCTTCCCGTGGATCAAGCACGTGCACGGCAAGTTCTTCGGCATCGACGACCAGCACGAGGAGCCGTCCGTGCCGGTGCGCGACCTCATCCGCCTGCTCGTGGAGAACGGCTACAACGGTGCGATCTCCAGCGAGTACGAGGGATGGCACTGGAACCACTGGCAGTCGCCGTTCGACATCATCCGTGACGAGCAGGCCGTGCAGCGCTCCGCCGCCGCCGCCGCCGGCTCGCGCATGACCACAGACCTCAGCGAGGCGCGGGCCCAGCTCGCCGCCTGGCTCCCCACCACGCAAGGAGCATCCGCATGACCGACCAGGACGGCATCGCCGGCACCGGCATCAAGCTCGGCACGACGCTGTACTCCCTGACGAGCGAGTTCGCCGCGGGCCTCTACACGCCCGAGACCCTCATCGCCGCCGTCGCCGAGGAGGGCATCGGCCCGGGCGTCGAGTTCAACATCGCGCAGCTGCTGCGCACGTACCCCGACGTCGACCAGGAGTTCGTGAAGCTCTGGTTCGACTCCCTCGAGAAGTACGGCCTGGAGGCGAGCGCCGTCGGCACGAACCTCGACATGGGCCGCCGCAAGGACCGCGACATGACGCCCGACGAGGAGCACGACTTCCTCGCCCGGCAGCTGAAGACCGCGCACACGCTGGGCTTCAAGAAGGTCGTCATCCGCTCGCACGGCAAGGAGCTGCTGCGCAGCCTCCTGCCGCTCGCGGAGAAGTACGACCAGTACCTCGGCTACGAGATCCACGCGCCATCCGGGCCGAACAATCCGGCCGTCGTGCAGATGCGCGAGATGTACGACGAGCTGCAGTCGGAGCGCCTCGGCTTCACCGCCGACTTCTCGTCGACCATGCACTCGCTGTCTCCGCTGCTGCTGGACCAGCTCGAGCTGATGGGCATGGATCCGAAGCACTTCGCGGTGATGGACGAGATCTGGCACGAGCCGATGCCGATGAACGAGCGCAACCAGAAGTTCGAGGACTACCTGATCGGCGAGGGTGTCGACCCGGTCGGTTTCGGGCCGCACACGCGCCTCGCGTTCAACATGCACGGGCTCGTGCCGCCGGAGGAATGGCTCGACATCATGCCGCAGATCTTCCACGTGCACGCGAAGTTCTACGACATCGACGAGAACGGCGACGAGCCGGCGATGGACATCCCGCGCATCGTGAAGCAGTTCGTCGTGGGCGGCTACCAGGGGTATCTGTCCAGCGAGTGGGAGGGTCACGCCTTCGTCGACCTCGGCGTGGTCGACCCGATCGACGTCGTGAAGAAGCAGCACACTCTCATGCGCAAGGCCATCGAAGACACCGTCGCCGAGCAGTCGAAGGAGACCGCCGATGTCTGACACCACCACCGACATCTCGGTCGCGCAGCTCGCCGCCGATCTCGCCGACCTCCGCGAGCAGCTGGCTGCCGCCCAGCGGCTGGCCCAGCGCGCCGAGGACCGCGGTCAGGTCGAGAACCTGTTCAACCGCTACATGCACCTCCACAACGCCTTCGAGGACGAGCAGATCATCCCGTTGTGGGTGAAGGAGGGCACGGAGGGCATCCGCGCGCGCTACACCAACGCCGGACAGTACACGACGTGGGAGAGCGTGACGCGGTACCACCGCGACCGCCCGCACCCCGAGGGCAAGCTCATCCTGCACGCCACCACGACGCCCGTCATCGAGGTCGCCGCCGACGGCAGGACCGCCAAGGGCGTCTGGCTCATGGCGGGCACCGAGTCCGGCCTCACCGACCCGAAGGTGGCCGAGGCGTTCCCCGACATGTACTCCCCGGACGAGGTGCTCGGCAAGAAAGTCTGGGCCCACTGGGTGTGGTGCAAGTACGCGATCGACTTCCTCAAGCAGGACGGCGAGTGGAAGTTCTGGAAGTTCCGCTGCTACGAGCTGGCCCGTGCCCCGTTCGAGGAGAACTGGGTGAGCTTCGGCCTGAAGAACCAGGGCGCGTTCGACCTCGACCTCATGTACTTCGGCGACGACGGCAAGCCCGTCTTCATGCCGCCGGCCGACGAGCCGGTCCCCTCGACCAACCACCCGTACAGCCCGCAGACGGTGCAGAAGCTCGAGCCCGCCCCGCCGGTGCCGCACGAGACCTTCACCGACACCTACGCCTGAGGATCAGCCATGGCAACCCACAACTCCCTGTTCTCCGAGAAGGACGTCCGCCGCACCGACAGCGGCATCGCCGTCTCGGTTCAGCTGCCCTGGTACCGGAGCCTCTGGCTCTCGGCGGTCGACGATGTCGCGGCATCCGTCAACGGCGCCGAGATCCCTAAGGACTCCCTGCGCTTCGAGCTCCAGGGCAAGAGCTACCGCATCGAAGAGCTGCCCGAGCAGTCCGAGACGCTGTGGTTCGTCGCCGACAAGCCCGAGGTCGTGATCGACCTGGGCCGCGCGCCGGAGCCCGGTGAGAAGCTCACGGTCGAGGTCGTGCTCACCATGCGTCTGCTCTACATGCAGATCATGCCGGGCGTGAACGGCGGTCCCGGCCGCTACGTCACCAACCGCGTTCCCGTCGAGCGCGAGGTCGTGCTCGCATGACGCTCCGGGTGGCCATGATCGGCTACGGCTTCATGGGCGCCGCGCACTCGGTGGGCTGGCGGCAGGCGCCGCGCGTCTTCTCGCTGCCGGACGACGTCGAGATGACCGTCGTCGTGGGGCGCAACGCCGAGGCGGTGGCGGATGCCGCGGCCCAGTGGGGCTGGCAGGAGTCGGCGACGGACTGGCGCGAGGTCATCGCGCGAGACGACATCGACATCGTCGACATCGTCACCCCGGGCGACTCGCATGCCGAGATCGCCATCGCCGCGCTCGAGGCGGGCAAGCACGTGCTGTGCGAGAAGCCCCTCGCCAACACCGTGGCCGAGGCCGAGGCGATGGCCGATGCCGCCGCCCGCGCCGCGGCGCGCGGCATCCGCTCCATGGTGGGCTTCACCTACCGCCGCGTGCCGGCGGTCACCTTCCTGCGCGACCTCATCGCCCAGGGCGCCGTGGGGAAGATCGCCCAGGTGCGTGCGGCCTATCGTCAGGACTGGCTGGTCGACCCCGAGATGCCGCTGGCGTGGCGCCTGCAGAAGGAGCACGCCGGGTCGGGGGCGCTCGGCGACATCGGCGCGCACATCATCGACATGACGCAGTTCGTGACGGGACTGGACGTGACCGCGGTCTCGGGCGTGATCGACACGATCGTGAAGGAGCGGCCGCTCCAGGGTTCGGGCTCGGGACTGTCGGGCACGGCGGCGGAGGGTTACGGCGAGGTCACCGTCGACGACATCGCGATCTTCACGGGCCGCCTGTCCACCGGAGCCCTCGTCTCGTTCGAGGCGACGCGCTTCGCCACCGGGCGCAAGAACGACCTGTCCATCGAGGTGTCGGGCGACAAGGGCGCCCTGCGCTTCGACCTCGAAGACCTCAACACGCTGTGGTTCTACGACCGCACGGCGCCGGAGGTCACGCAGGGCTTCACCCGCATCCTCGTCACCGAGGCGCAGCATCCGTATGTCTCGGCGTGGTGGCCCGCCGGTCACATGCTCGGCTACGAGCACGGCTTCAGCCACCAGGTCGTCGATCTCGTGACCGCGGTCGCCGAAGGCAGCGACCCGCATCCCTCGTTCGCCGAGGGCCTGTCGGTGCAGCGCGTGCTGGCGGCTGTGGAGGAGAGTTCCGAGAACGGCTCGGGCTGGGTGCGCGTCGGGTCGGCGGTCGCGGCGACGACCGCCGGCTGACGGTTGCTCCACGCGGATCGCCGGATAGGTTTATAGCAACAACAAAGCAAAGGAGCTTGGATGCCTCGTCCGATCACCCTCTTCACAGGCCAGTGGGCCGATCTGCCGTTCGAGGAGGTCGCACGACTCGCCGGCGAGTGGGGCTTCGACGGCCTCGAGATCGCCTGCTGGGGCGACCACATCGACGTCTCGCGCTGGGACGACGACGACTACGTGCAGTCCCGCAAGGACATCCTCGAGCGCAACGGCCTGAAGGTCTGGGCGATCTCGAACCATCTCACCGGCCAGGCCGTGTGCGACGACCCCATCGACGCGCGGCACAAAGACATCCTGCCCGCCCGCGTGTGGGGCGACGGCGAGCCGGAAGGCGTTCGTCAGCGGGCCGCCGAGGACATGAAGAACACGGCCCGGTTCGCCGCGAAGCTGGGCGTGAAGACGGTCAACGGCTTCACGGGCTCGTCGATCTGGAAGGCGGTCGCGATGTTCCCGCCGGCCTCCGACGAGTGGATCGCCGCCGGCTACCAGGACTTCGCCGACCGGTGGAACCCGATCCTCGACGTGTTCGAGGAGGTCGGTGTGCGGTTCGGCCTCGAGGTGCACCCGTCCGAGATCGCGTACGACTACTGGACGGCCAAGGCGACGCTCGACGCCATCGGGCATCGCAAGAGCTTCGGCCTGAACTTCGACCCGTCGCACTTCATGTGGCAGCAGCTCGACCCGGTGGCCTTCGTCCTCGACTTCGCCGATGACATCTTCCACGTGCACGTCAAGGAGTCGATCACGAACCTCGACGGGCGCAACGGCGTGCTGGGATCGCACCTGCCCTGGGCGAACCCGCGTCGGGGCTGGACGTTCGTGTCCACCGGCCACGGCGCGGTGCCGTGGGAGCCGCTGTTCCGCGCGCTCAACGCGATCGGCTACGACGGACCCACCTCGATCGAGTGGGAGGACGCCGGCATGGACCGCCTGGACGGTGCCCCCGAGGCCATCGCGTTCGTCCGCAAGCTCAACGCCATCACCCCGCCTGCGGCGGCGTTCGACGCCGCCTTCTCGACCAAGACCGACTGACGCGGGACGCCTGGAGACCGGCCCCAGGGCCGGCGTTCGGCGTGCCTCCGCACCGAAACGAAGGATGACGATGACCGACGTTCTGAACGTGCTGATCCTGTCGGGGCACATGACCCGCGAGCACGACAACGAGCACCGCAGCTTCCGTCTGCACAACCAGTGGATCACGACGCTGCTCGAAGACACCGGGCGCTTCAAGGTGCGAGTCGTCGAGGACCCGCGCGGACTCGGCGCCGACGTCATCGACAAGTACGACGTCCTCATCGTCGTGTTCGAGGGTCGTGACGGCTTCTTCGAGAAGGCGGTCGGCTTCGGAGAGGCGACGGATGCCGCCATCCTGAAGTTCGTCCACGACGACGGCAAGGGCATCGTGTGGTTCCACGGCTCCGCCGCGCAGGAGGACCGCTGGGGCTACCCCGAGGAATACAACGTCATGCGCGGCGCGAAGCTCAGCGCGTACGAGACGGGTCTGCGCCCCCGCCCGTGGGGCGAGGCGCAGCTCGACACGGTGGAGCCGCGGCATCCGATCACCGAGGGGATCAGCGCCCGCTGGACCGTCACCGGCGACGACATCCTGACGGGCGTGGACCTCTACGAGGGCGCGCAGGTGCTGCTGACGACCTTCGACGATCTCGAGGCCTACGAGAAGGCGCCGGTCTGGCCGATGTCGCACTACCCGGTCGACATCCCCGAGGGCGGTATCGCCGCGCTGAACGGCATGAACACCGACCAGCCCATCGCGTGGATCAACGAATACGGCGAAGGCCGGTCGTTCACCATCACGATCGGCCACGACATCGACACGTTCCGCCGCATCGAGTTCATCCGGATGTTCCCGCGCGGCGTCGAGTGGGCCGCGACCGGCGAGGTGACCCTCGAGGGTCCCGACCGCCGCGGCGAGCGCCGCTTCCTTCCCTGGCCCTACTACAACCAGGAGGGTTGAGCATGGCATCGGAGCTGAGGGTCGGCATCCTGGGTGCCGGCGGCATCGCCGAACGCGCGATGGTGGAGCCTTCGCACGACGTCGACGGGGTCCGCGTCGACGCCATCGGCGCGCGAGACCCGGAACGCGCCCGGGCCTTCGCCGAGCGGCTCGATCTGCCCAAGCACGGCGACTACGAGACGATCCTGGGCGACCCCGACATCGACCTCGTCTACCTCGCGCTCCCGCCGATCACCCATGCCCAGTGGGCGGTCCGCGCGCTGCAGGCGGGAAAGCACGTGCTGTGCGAGAAGCCGCTCTCGGTCAACGGCACGACGGCCGCAGCCATCGCGGACGCCGCTGCGACGACGGGGCGGCGCGCGTTCGTCGGCTTCCACTACCGGCTGCACGGCTTCACACAGAACATGCTCCAGGTGATCGCCTCGGGCGTGCTGGGCGACGTCGAGCGCGTCGACATCGACTTCAGCATCCCGCACTTCGTCGTGAAGCCCGGCAACATCCGTCTGGACGGAGACCTCGGCGGCGGGGCCGTCATGGATGTCGGGTGCTACGCGGTCGACCTCATCCGTGCCGCGTGGGGCGATCCCGTCGTCGAGTCGGCCACCGCCGTGCTCTCCGACGACGACCCGCGGATCGACCTGCAGACCGACGCCGTGCTGCGGCTCCCCTCCGGCGCCCCGGCCACGGTGCGCTCCTCGTTCATCGGGGACGACCAGGGGGCGATGTCGCTGCGGGTCGCGGGTTCGGCGGCAGAACTGGTCGCGACGAGCGTGATCGTGCCGCAGTGGGGCGCGACGCTGCGCGTCACCGCAGGAGAGAACGTGCTCCTCGAGGACAAGGCCGTGGAGAGCGAGAACAGCTACGCCCGCCAGCTGGAGCACCTCGTCGCCGTGCTGGCCGACGGGTCCCCGAGCATCCTGGACGCCCGGCGCGGCGTCGGCACCATGCGCGTCGTCGACGACATCTACCGCGCCGCGGGCCTCGAGCCCCGCTGACGCCCACCGCCTGCACTCGCGCCACAACGTCGGGGATCGCCGCAGCGTCGGAGCGGAACGGCGGGGATCGCCCGACGGGGCGACGATCTCCGCCGCTGTGGCGGGGCCTGGGGGCCCGCCCGAACGTCGGGGATCGCCGCAGCGTCGGAGCGGAACGGCGGGGATCGCCCGACGGGGCGACGATCTCCGCCGCTGTGGCGGGGCGCCGTTGACCAACAGCGCTCAAGGCCCCCGATCCGTGGACCGGGAACCTTGAGCCGTCCTCCGTCAGGCGATGGCGGGCGCCTTCGCCTCGGCGCCGTCGAGGATCGGTGCGAGCACCTTCTGCACGTACCAGCCGCTCACCATCGCACTCTCGGCGGGGTGGGGGCTCTGGTCCGATTCGACCACGATCCAGCCGGAGTAGCCCTGCTCGGCGAGCGCCTCGGTGAACGCCACGAAGTCCACGAGGCCGCCCTCGTCCGTCGGCTCGAAGAACCAGCGCAGGATGCCGCGGCTTCCGCCCTCCGTGCGGACGAAGTGCTCCGCGTGGGGCGTGCGCGCCTCCTCGTCGTCGACGACGGCGCGAGCATCCTTGAGCTGCACGTGGCGCA